>CALCDT010000325.1 GCA_937900425.1 uncultured Alphaproteobacteria bacterium
GCGGTCGAGAGAGGGTCGAGGCGACGAGCGGCAAGCTCATCACGGTGTTCGGCGGATCCGGCTTCGTCGGCCGCCACGTCGTCAGGGCGCTCGCCCGCGACGGCTGGCGCATCCGCGTCGCCGTCCGTCGCCCGGACCTCGCCGGCTTCCTGCAGCCGCTCGGTGGTGTCGGCCAGATCCAGGCGGTGCAGGCGAACCTGCGCTACCGCTGGTCCGTCGACCGGGCGATCGAGGGGGCCGACGCGGTCGTCAACCTCGTCGGCATCCTCGCCCAGTCCGGGCGGCAGAACTTCGAGGCGGTGCACGCGTTCGGCGCCAGGGCGGTGGCGGAGGCGGCGCGCAACGCCGGCATCGACCGCTTCGTCCACGTCTCGGCGATCGGCGCCGATCCCGACTCCCCCGCCCTCTACGGGCGGACCAAGGCGCAGGGTGAGGCGGCGGTGCGGGCGGCGCTGCCGGGTGCGGTGATCCTGCGGCCGTCGATCGTGTTCGGCCCGGAGGACGATTTCTTCAACCGCTTCGGGGCGATGGCGCGGATTATGCCCGTGCTGCCGGTGGTCGGTCCCGACACGCGCTTCCAGCCGGTGTTCGTCGGTGACGTCGCGGCCGCCGTGGCGCTCGCCGCCGGGGGCGCGGTCGCCGGCGGCACCTACGAGCTCGGCGGCCCGGAGGTGAAGACCTTCCGGGAGTGCCTTGAACTCGTCAACCGCGAGACCGGGCGGTCGCGGCCGATCGTGCCGGTGCCGTTCTGCGTCGCCAAGGCGCAGGCGCGGCTGCTGCAGTTGCTGCCGAAGCCGCCGCTGACGGTCGATCAGGTGCTGATGCTCCAGCGCGACAACGTCGTCTCGGCGGAGGCGAAGGCCGAGCGGCGGACGCTCGAGGGCCTCGGCATCGTCCCGACCAGCCTCGCGGCCGTGCTGCCGACCTTTCTCTGGCAGTACCGCCCGCACGGCCAGTTCGACGGCGCCCCCGCCTGAGGCGGCGCCGTCAGACGGCGCGCCCGGCGCCCGAGCCCGACGCTCAGCGGGCGGTGCGCCGGAGAAAGGCGCCGAAGGCGCGCGGACCGTCGCCGACGGGGATCTCGCCGGTGACCGCGAGGGTCTCGGCATCGATCACCGACAGGGTGTTCGAGAACCAGTTGGCGACGTAGAGGGTGCGGCCGTCTGAGGCCGTCTCGATCCCTTCGGGATATTCGCCGACGGCGATCTCGCCGACCGGCTGCAGCGTCATGAGGTCGAAGACGGTGACGGTCTCGGCGTACTGGTCGGTGGAGAAGCCGCGCCCGCGCGCGAGCGCCACCGCGTAGGGCCGCTCGCCCACCTTCACCGTGCCGATCACCGCGGCGGTCGCGATGTCGATCACCGACACGTCGTTCGAGCCGACATTGGCGGTGTAGGCGCGCCGGCCCTCCGGGTCGATCGTCACGCCGAACGGACGGGTGCCGACCTTCACGGTCGCGACCGTCTTCAGGCTCGCGGCGTCGAGGATGGTGACCTGGTCGGAATCGCGGTCGGCGGTGAGGACGCGGGTGCCGTCCGGCGTCACCGCGACCCCCGACGGCGAGGCGCCCACCGCCACCGTCGCCGTCACCTCCAGCGTCTGCGGGTCGAGGACGAGGAGGCGGGCGCCGTACCAGTCGGCGACGTAGACCGGGCCACCGGACGGATGCACGGCGATGCCGAGCGGGCCACCGCCGACCTCGACGTGGGCGAGCGCGGCGCGGGCGGCGGTGTCGATCACGGTGACCGACTTGTCCTCGGGGCTCGTCACGTAGGCGCGGCTGCCGTCGCGGGTCACCGCCACGCCGGCGGGCCGGCCGGGCACCGGCAGGGTCGCCACGACGGTGCGCGTCGCGAGATCGACGACGCTGACGGTCTGCGCTTCCTGGTTGGTGACGAAGGCCTCGTCGGCGGCGGCGACCGCCGCCGACAGCGTCATCGCGGCCGCCGCTAGGGCGGCGGCCGTTCTGGCGAGGAGGGGCATCAGCTGCCCGACTCGATCTTCTTCTTCAGGCCCTCGAGGCCCGCCTTGTAGACGGCGGTGACGGCGGCGATGGCGGCGTCGTCGTTCAGTTCCGGCGGCGGGTCGTTGTTCGGGTAGCCGCGGTAGAAGGCACCGCGCCACTCGACCAGCGACTTGCCACCGTCGGCCGGCAGCACGGTGATCGTCGAGGAATAATTGGTGACCGGCAGCACTTTCACGTCGACGGCGGTGATCCGGTACGAGTAGGACATCTTCTCCGGCTCGTACTTGTAGAGCACCTCGTCGATGGTGCCGCCGCCCTGCAGCGTCAGCACCCGGGTGGCGTCGATGGCGTTGTCGCCCTGGCCGGTCTGGCTGGCGACGGCCGGGTGCCAGCTCATGTCCTGGAAGTTGCCGATCGCCGCCCAGACCTTCTCCGGCGGGGCGTTGATCTCGATCGTCTCGGTGACCTTCTTGCGGGTCGGGCCGTGCGCGTCGGCGCTCGATGCCACGAAGGGCAGGGCAAGCGCGAGCGCGGCCACGAGGGCGGTGAGGCGAAGCATGGACGTTCTCTCCGTTCGGGGGGCTTCGGACTTCTTCGAGCCGGTGAGCGAGGTTATCGCGAACTTGCCGCGGTGCCACCGGCGAGATGGTCGCGGATGCGGGCGAGGATCCATTCCCACGCCTCGCGCTCGGCCGGACCGGCCGTCTTGTCGACGGCGATGGTGAGATATTCGAGCTCGAGTTCGATCTTCTCGGCCGGCAGCAAGCCGAGCCGCGTCGACAGGATGGCAGCCTCGATCACCGCCGCGCGGGCTCGGTTGTCGCCGCGGTAGGGGGCGACGGTGACCTCGTCGACGAGGCGGCAGCGGAAGCGCGGCCGCTGCGGGTCGTCGATCACGTCGGTGACGGCGAGCTCGAGGTGCGAGAAGGCGTCGGCGAGGCGGCGGCCGGGAACGCTGCCGGCCGGCTCTGTCGGCCAGTCGCGGCGGCCGGTGACGCAGCCGGCGATGACGCGGACGTCGCGCGGGCTCGACGCCACGGCATAGGGATTCGCCGTCAGGTTGGCGATCGCCGGCGACGGCCGGAAGGGCGCGATGACGTAGGCGTCGTCTTCGACGATAACGCCGTAGGGGGCGACGTGGGCGGTTCCGTCGGCCGCCGTCGTCACGACGATGGTTTCGAGGATCAGGCCCATCAGCTTTCCTTGACCCGCGCGCGGAGGGTGTGCCCGGCGTCCTTGAAGGTGGTCGTGTCGGTCTGCGCGCCCGCCGGCACGGCGACGCCCCAGGAGAGCGGTTCGTCCTGGGAGTAGCGCTTGCCGAGCTTGTAGGCGAGTTCGGCTCGCGCGAGTTCCACGCCGAGATAGAAGGCGTGGGCGCCGTCGCTTTCGACGCCGAGCCGCGGGAAGGCGTCGAAGGCGTCGGTGACGACCTGGTGGCCGTCGCGGTTGTAGATGTGGATGCCGTCCTCGGCGACCTCGATGCGGAAATTGCGGTCGCGTACCTCGGCGGCGAGGGCGGCGATCTCCGCCGGTGTCGACGGGAACGGCAGCCGGTCGTGCAGGCACAGCAGCGCGTCGCCGTAGCCCTTCGGCAGCGAGGCGTCGGCACGGGCGGCGTAGAGCATGCGCCGCGCCGCGTCGTGCTCGGCGACGGTGCGCCGGGTGTGCGGGCTCACCTGCACGAGGAGGGCGTTGCGGATCGCGAGCTCCGAAGCGATGCCGAGCAGCGTCGCGGTGATGCCGGTGGTGTCCGCCTCGGTCAGCTCGGTCAGGTTGCCGGTGCCGATCAGCATCTCGTCGTCCGGGCGCAGCCGGCGGTACTGGGCGAAACGCTCGATCGAGGCGGTGAAGCCGAAGTGGATCGGGTCGAGCACCGGGTCGGCCATGAACGGCCGGCCCTTCGCCGCCAGCGCCTCGGCGGCGCGGACGAGCGAGGCGAGGTCGCCGGGCTCGGCCGGGATCAGCACCGGCGTCGCGGCGATCTCGTCGGTGACCCACAGCGTCGTCTCGTTGAGGCTCAGGACGAAATCGGCGCCGGCCCTGCCGCCGCGGACGAGGTCGGCCGGGTCGCCGGAATCGACGCTGACGAGGAAGCCGGCCGCCTTCAGCGCGGCCACCGTCTCCTCGAGATGCGGAAAGGGCAGGCCGGGCAGGCAGCCGAGGTCGACGACGTCGCCGCCGGCGGCGCGGTCCGCCGCGGCGCGGGCGAGGATCGCCTCGACGGTGAGGTTAGGCGCCTCGACGATCTCGACGAACAGGCGCAGGTCGTGGCGGGAGAGGTCCGGCGGGGCGCCGCCGCGGCCGAACCACTTCGGCAGGTCGGCGATCTCGTCGGGACCGCGCTCGACCGGCACGCCGAGGTTCTCGGAGAGGGCGGCGAGGTCGATGCGGGCACGACCGGGCAGGATCACCCGGTCGGCGCCGTCCGGCAGCTTCAGCCGTCGCCGGATGATCTCCTCGGTCATCAGCGCCGCGACCTTCACGCCGACGTCGACGATGGTCCAGTCGAACGCCTCGCGCCCGATCGCCGCCATCGTCCGCTCGAGCTTGGGGCGGGCGAGGTGGCCGGTGACGAGGACGACGTGCTCGCGCATCGGCGATCAGGCGGCGAGCGCGGCGCGGCGGCGGGCCAGGGCGGCCTTGAGTTCGTCGAGCGTCTCGACGACCTCGGTCGCCTCGAAACTCCGCAGCCGCTCGACATTCTCGAGGTCGATGCGGCGCGGGTAGACCTTCACCATCCCCTTCGGCGCCATCGATTCCATCTCGGGAGCGGTGTCGCAGGCGAAGACGATCGACGGTACCCGGCACTTGCCGGCGTGGGCGTACACGTTGGTGGCGAGCGTGTCGGAGATACCGGCGACGCATTTGGCCACCGTGTTCGAGGTCGCCGGGCCGATCACCGCGGTGTGGTAGGCGCCATAGTAGAAGCGGCCGATCGGCGCGGCGCTC
>CALCDT010000326.1 GCA_937900425.1 uncultured Alphaproteobacteria bacterium
CTCGTTCGCGGCGAAGCCGCCGAACACCACCGAATGCACCGCGCCGAGGCGGGCGCAGGCGAGCATGGCGAACACCGCCTCGGGGATCATCGGCACGTAGAGGATGACGCGGTCGCCCTGCGTCACGCCGGCGTCGGCGAAGACGGCCGCCATCGCCTCGACCTCGGCGAGCAGCGCCGCATAGGTCCATGTCGCCTTGGCGCCGGTCACCGGCGAATCGGAGATCAGCGCCGGCTGGTCGGCGCGGCCGCCGGTGGCGTGGCGGTCGACGGCGTTGTGGCAGACGTTGGTCGTCGCACCGGGGAACCAGCGGCCGTAGACGCCCATGTCGCCGTCGAACACCGTCCGCCAGGGCGTGAACCAGTCGATCGCGGCGGCGGCCTCCGTCCAGAAGCCGGCGGGGTCGCGCTGCCAGGCGGCGTAGACTTCGGCGTAACGGATCATCTCTTCCTCCCCCGCGGCGGATCTCGCGTCCGTCTGCGGCCGGTTGACGCTTGCCCGGCGGAGCGGTCCGGGCCACAAAGCCCCGCCCGCCGGTCCTCCTCGGCGCGACGTTGCCCCCGCGGACGGCCTCGTGACAAGCCGGGGGACCTTTAGACTTTGGAGCAGCGCCCGTGACCGCCCGCCGCAGGGGCGCCCGCCCGTGATCACCGATCCGTCGTTCTATCTCGCCGCCGTTCCCGCCGTGGCGCTCGTCGGCATGTCGAAGGGCGGCTTCGGCGGCGGCGTCGCGCTGCTCGCGGTGCCGCTGATGAGCCTCACCGTGCCGCCGCTGCAGGCGGCCGGCATCATGCTGCCGATCCTCTGCGCCATGGACGTCGCCGGCCTCCTCGCCTACCGCCGGCTGATCCACTGGCCGACGGTGCTGCACTTCCTGCCGGCGGCCGTCGTCGGCACCGGCTTCGGCTGGGCCACCGCCGCCTACGTCACCGACGCCCACGTCCGGCTGATGGTCGGCCTCATCGCCCTCGCCTTCGTCGGCTCGCGCCTGCTCGCCGGCCGGGCGGCGCGCACGCCGCGGCCGCAGAGCTGGGCGCGCGGCTCGCTGTGGGGCCTCGTCTGCGGCTTCACCAGCTTCATCTCCCACGCCGGCGGCCCGCCGGCGCAGATCTACATGCTGCCGCTGCGCCTCGCGCCGCAGCTCTTCGCCGGCACCAGCGTCTTCGTCTTCTCGGTCGTCAACGCGGTGAAGCTGCCGCCCTATTTCCTGCTCGGCCAGTTCGACGCCCAGAACCTGACCACCTCGGCGGTGCTGCTGCCGGTCGCCTTCGTCTCCGTCGCGCTCGGCATCTGGCTCGTCCGCACCGTCTCGCCGACGCTGTTCTACCGCGTCGCCTACGCCTCGGTGGTCGTCGTCGGCGCCAAGCTCCTGTGGGACGGCATCGCCGGCCTCGTCTCCTGAGCCGCCGGACGGGAACCCTCCGTCTTGCAGGACGTTCAGGTCACGTTCAGGCAGGGAGGAAGATCATCCCCGTGCGCCGGCCGTGAGTGCGGGCACAATTCCGCCTCTCTTTCGCCATTTCGGAGTTTTTTCGCATGACGGCGGCCGCAACGAAGAGTCGAGATCACCGGATCGACTTCTGGCGTGGCGTCGCGCTCGTGACGATCTTCGTCAACCACGTCCCCGGCAACTTCTTCGAGAATCTGACGCACCGCAACTATGGCGTGTCGGACTCGGCGGAGCTGTTCGTGTTTCTTGCCGGCTTTTCCGCGGCGCTCGCCTATTTCGGCAAGTTCCTCGCCGACCCGCTCGTCGGCATCGGTCGGGTGCTGCAGCGCACCTGGTCGCTCTACGTCGCCCACATCGCCCTGATCGTCGCCGCGATCGCCCTGTTCTTCGGGGCGGCGATGTACTTCCACGACGTCCACTGGGCCTCGGTCTACGGGCTCGAGGTGCTCTCCACCGAGCCGATCCGCGGCTTCTTCGGCCTCGCCACGCTCGGCCACCAGATCGGCTACTTCAACATCCTGCCGCTCTACGTGGCGCTGTTCGCCATGCTGCCGGCGATCATGCTGCTCGCCCGCCGCAATCTCGGCCTCGCCCTCGCCGCCTCGGTGACGCTCTACGTCTGGAGCCACGTCGACGGCATCCGGCTGCCGAGCTACCCGACCGACTTCGGCTGGGTCTTCGAGCCGCTGCGCTGGCAGCTCCTGTTCGCCGTCGGCTTCTGCGCCGGCGCCCTCGCCCGCGAGGGGCGGCCGCTGCCGTTCCACCCGCTCGCCTACGCGGTGGCCGTCGCCGTCGTCGTCGCCGGCTTCGCCGTCACCGTCTTCCAGCTCTATCCCGAGCCCGACGCGCTGCCGGTGCCGGCCTTCCTCTACACCTTCGACAAGAGCGGCCTGTCGCTGCCGCGCCTCGCCCACGTCCTCGCCCTCGTCTACCTCGTCGCCCACGCGCCCTACGCGGTGTTCGACCGGCTGGTCTGGCGCCTCGGCCCGGACACGGCGCTCGCCCGCATCGGCCGCC
>CALCDT010000327.1 GCA_937900425.1 uncultured Alphaproteobacteria bacterium
CGGGCGCCGGCAGCGAGGCGGGGGCGAACGGCGGTGTCGTCGAGCAGCGCGCGCAGGCCTTCGGTGAAGGCCGCGACGTCGTCCGGGGCGACGAGGATGCCGGCGTCGGCCGGTACGACGTCCGGCACGGCGCCGGCCCGGCAGGCCAGCACCGGCAGGCCCTGGGCCAGCGCCTCGGCGAAGGCCATACCGTAGCCCTCGTAGCGGCTCGCCATGGCGAAGACGTCGGCGCCGGCGAGCAGCGCGCGCACGTCCTGACGCGTTCCGGCGAAGACGATGCGCTCGCCGACCCCGCTCGCGGCCGCTTGCCGCTTCAGGGCGGCGGCGCAGGCCGGGTCGAGGCCATCGCCGCCGACGATGGTGGCGCGCCAGGGCCGGTCGGCGAGGGCCTCGAGGGCGGCGATCAGCACGTCGTGGCCCTTGCGCGGTATCAGCGAGCCGACGGCGACGACGTGGGGCGGAGCGTTGCCGCCCGGCGCGATCGGCCCCGGCTCGGTGCCCGGCACCGCGACGGTGATCGCTTCCGGAGCGACGGCGAAATCGGCGGCGAGGACGCGGGCGGTCTCGGGGGAACTGACGACGACCGCGGCGGCATGGGCGAGGGCGCGGCGCTCGGTCTGGATCAGCCGCGCGGCGACCTCGGGCGCGAGCCCGGTTTCGAGGCCGAGCGGATGGTGGACGAGGGCGGCGAGACGGAGCCGGCCGGCGTGACGGGCGACGACGTCCGGCATCGCCGAGAAGGCGAGACCGTCGGCGAGGACGAGATCGCCGTCGGCGAGCCCGGCGAGGGCATCGTCGGCGTCGCGCAGCGCCGCCTCGTCCGGGAAGGGGAAGCGGGCGTCGAGGCCGAGGAGGTCGACGGTCCAGCCGGCGGCGCGCAACTCGGCGATCAGCCGGCGGTCGTAGGCGTAGCCGCCGGAGATCGTTTCGAGATCGCCGGGGATGGCGAAGGCCAGCTTCATCCGATCGCGGCCTCGTAGGAGGCCCGGGCGACGTGGGATTCGTGCAAGGTGACGCGGATGCGGGCAAGGCGGGCGCCGCCCGGGCCGAGCGCGCCGGAACGCGCCGCGTCCGCGAGCCGGCCGTGGATGTGGCCGCAGAGGAATTCGGTGGTGGTCACCTTGCCGGCGAATTCCGGCACGTCGTCGAGATTGGCGTAGTTGAACGGCTTCAGCGTCGCCGACAGCGCCGCGGTGGCGAGGCCGATGTCGACGACGAGGCCGTCGTCGTCGAGGCTTTCGGCGAAGAAGGCGGCATCGACGACGAAGGTGGCGCCGTGCAGACCCTGGGCCGGTCCGAACACCGGGCGGCGGAGGGAATGGGCGATCATGATGTGGTCACGGACTTCGACGGCGTACATGCGGCCTCATGCTGCGAGGGGATGGAGGGACCGGGTCAGGGTCGGTGGACGGGGGTATAGCGGATGCGGTGGCAGAGGGTTCCCGGCCGGGCGAGGATTTCCGGATAGGCGCCGTCGATGTCTACGAAATCGGTCTCCCCGGAGATCAGGGCGTCGAGCCGGTCGTCGGCGAGGAGCGAGAGCGCGTCCGCCATGCGCTCGCCGAATCCGCGGCGGGCCCGGCGGCGCGGCGAGACGGCGCCGACCTGGGAGCTGGCGATCGTGATCCGCCGGCTGTGAAAGGGACCGCCGAGAGGGACGGTCACCGTCCGCCCGCCGTACCAGCTCGCCTCGACCAGGCGTGCCTCGAAGCCGCAGAGGTCGATGGCGAGGGCGAGGCCGGCCTCGCTGGCCGAGGCGTGGACGACGACGTCGTGGTCGCCGCGGGCGTCCTGCGGCAGGGCGAAGCGGCAGCCGAAGGCCGTCGCGATCGCCGCCCGCGCCGGATCGACGTCGACGACGGTGACGCGGGCGCCGGGAAGGCGGGCGGCGAGATGGGCGACGAGCAGGCCGACCGTGCCGGCCCCGACCACGGCGATGCGGTCGCAGGCGGTGGCACCGGCGTCCCACAGCACGTTGAGCGCCGTCTCCATGTTGGGGCCGAGCACCGCCCGGGCCGGGGGAACGTCGTCCGGAACCGGCGTCACCGCCGCCGCGTCGACGACGAAGCGGTCCTGATGCGGGTGGAGGCACAGCACCGTGCGCCCGAGCAGGGACGGCTCGCCGGCGACGACCGTGCCGACCGCGGCGTAGCCGTATTTCACGGGGAACGGGAAGGCGCCCCCCTGGTGCGGGCAGCGCATCCGCTCGTGCTCGCTTTCCGGCACTGCACCGGCGAGGACGAGGGCCTCGGTGCCGCGGCTGATGCCGCCGAAGGCGGTCTCTACGAGGACCTCGCCGGCGGCGGGCGGCGCGATCGTCTCCTCGCGCAACGCCGTCTCGCCCGGGCCGGTGATCCAGAGTGCCTGCGCCGCGTCCTCTCGCCTCACAGCATGCGCTCCAGGGTGCGGTCGCGCAGGACGATGTGGTGGTAGAGCACGCCGGCGAAGTGCAGGCAGAACAGCACGAGGATCGCCCAGCCGAAGACGACGTGGACGCCGGAGAGGATCGGGGCGAGGTCCGGGCTCTTGCCGATCGGGCTCGGGATCGGGATCACCCCGAACAGCGCGAAGGGGAAGCCCCAGGCGTTGGTGGCGAGGAAGCCGGCGACCGGCTGCACCAGCAGGCAGACGTAGAGGGCGACGTGGACGCCGTCGGCGACCTTCTGCTGCAGCGCCGGCATCGGCAGGTGCGGCGGCGGCGGCCGCACCAGGCGCACCGCGAGACGGGCCAGCATCAGCCACAGGATCAGGAAGCCGCCGGTCTCGTGGATCGCGTAGAAGGTCAGCTTGACGCCGTCCTTGAAGAATTCGAGCAGGAAACCGAGCGGCAGCACGAAGACGACGAGCACGGCCACCAGCCAGTGCAGCACGCGGGCGGCGGCGGCGTAGCGCAGGGGCGCAGGTCCGGCGGTGTCCCTCGGATCTTGGGCGGTCATGGTCCTGTCCTTCCGGTGGCTGGAGGGCGGCGTCACCGACGCGGGCGGCTCTCGTGACGACGCTGAGCGAAGCTCGGATTATCGTCAGTCGATCTTATCAATAGAACTCGCAGATCATCAGTCTTTCGCGGTGTACATCTCGCGGTCCCGAAATATCCCGACGACCCTCCTCTCACGTGGTCGTGAGTTCCATTTTCTCAGCGCCCACGCTCCATTGATTTTCACTTCATCGCCGGATCGACGAGGGTTCCTCTGCCGGCGACGCGATCGACCCTCGACGCTTCGGACCGGCGACATCAGTCTCAAGGGGAACACTATCATGATTTTCGACCGCACCCTTTCGCGGAACCTCGTCGTCGCCGGCGCCGTCGCCACCGCCCTCGCCAGCCTGTCGATGACCACCGGCCCGGCCGCCGCCGAGGACATGGAGAAGTGCTACGGCGTTTCTCTCAAGGGGCAGAACGACTGCAAGGCGGGCGCCGGCACCACCTGCGCCGGCACCTCCACCACCGACTACCAGGGCAACGCCTGGAAGCTGGTGCCGGCGGGCACCTGCACCACGATCACCACGCCGAACGGCATGGGCAGCCTCGAGCCGATCGAGTCCTGACGACGCGCGGGAGCCGGTGCGGAACCACCCGCACCGGCGGCCCGGCGACACGGCGAGAGGGAGAGTGCGATGGATGCGATCCGCACGACGGCCGGCGCGAGCGGCCGCGATGCAGACGGAACGGCGCCGCGGCGCCGGCCGCAGGCGATACCGGCCCGGGCCGGGGTCGGCCTCAAGGCAGAAAATTACCGCGACATTCTCGGGGCGCCTCCCGACCTCGGCTTTTTCGAGATCCACGCGGAGAACCACATGGCCGCGGGCGGCGCCGGCCACCGCTGGCTGGAACGGATCCGGGCCGACCATCCGCTGTCGGTCCACGGCGTCGGCCTGTCGATCGGCGCCGCGCGCGGCCTCGACGACGGCCATCTCGGCCGCCTCGCCGCGGTCTGCGACCGCTACGAGCCGGGCCTCGTCTCCGAACATCTGGCCTGGTCCTCCCATGGCGCCGCCTATCTCAACGACCTGCTGCCGCTGCCCTATACGCAGGAGACGCTGGCGCGGGTCTGCGAGCACGTCGACGCGGTGCAGAGCCGCCTCAAGCGGCGTGTGCTGATCGAGAACCCGTCGACCTATCTGCTGTTCGAGGCCTCGGACATCCCGGAGACCGAATTCCTGCGCGACCTCGCCCGGCGCACCGGCTGCGGCCTGCTGCTCGACGTCAACAACGTCCACGTCTCGGCGACCAACCACGCGATCGACGCCTGCGACTATCTCGCCGCCTTTCCGCTGGAGGCGGTCGGCGAGATCCACCTCGGCGGCCACGCCCGCGACGTCGACGACGAGGGCGCGCCGCTGCTGATCGATTCGCACGACCGGGCGGTCGACGAGGTGGTCTGGGACCTGTTCGCCGGAGTGGTCGACAGGATCGGGCCGCTGCCGACGCTGGTCGAATGGGACGCCGACCTGCCGCCCTTCGCCGTGCTCGCGGCCGAAGCGGCGGCGGCCGAGGCGATCCTCGAGCGGGCCGGAGGAGGGCGCCGTGGCCGCGCGGCCTGAGCCGGCGCCGGCCG
>CALCDT010000328.1 GCA_937900425.1 uncultured Alphaproteobacteria bacterium
GCCGGCGGCGGCGTCGCCCGGCCGCGCCCGGTTCCGCTGCCGCCCCGCCTCACCGCCGACGACCTCGCCGCCCACGCGGCCTTCGTCGCCAGTCTCGGCGACAGGGCGATCTGGCGCGAGTGGCTGGAGGAGGAGGAAGCGGCGGCGCAGTGATGCGCTTCACCAACAGGGCGCATGCGCGGAACCGACGAGGGTCGCGAAGGACGAGGCCGGGTGCAGCGACCTACGATATCCAATAGACCGGACAGCGCTGCGCATCCGAGGGCCGAGAGGGAAGGGGCGTCGCCCTCTCGACGGTCCACCACGTCTTCCCGGACGCGAAAAGGCCCGCCTCCGCGGGGAGACGGGCCTTCGCCGTGATCCGGCCGAAATCGCAAAAGATCAGTTCGGCGCCTGCTGCTGCTGGGCGGCCTGGGCCTGGGCGGCCATGCGCTGCAGATACTGCTGGTAGAGCGCGACGAAATCGATGGGGTCGATCATCAGCGGCATGAAGCCGCCGTTGCGGGTGGCGTCGGCGACGACCTGGCGGGCGAAGGGGAACAGCAGCCGCGGGCATTCGATCATGACGAAGGCGTGGAGATGCTGCTCCGGCACGTTGTTGACCCGGAACAGACCGCCGTAGGTCAGGTCGACCGCGAACAGCACGTCGGCGCCGAAGGAGGCCTTGGCTTCGAGCTTGAGATCGACCTCGAACTCGCCGCCGCCGCGCTGGCGCGGGATGACGTTGACGTTGACGGTGATCGAGGGCGCGCCCTCCTTCGGGGCGAGGCTCTGCGGCGCCCGGGGATTTTCGAAGGAGAAGTCCTTGATATATTGCGCGACGACGTTCAGAGACGGCTGGATCGGCTGCGAAGGCTGGCTGTTGTCGGGGGCGACGGAGCTCATGGATCTTCCCTGTGCATCTTGTCCTGGCGAGGCGGCCGGCGCCGGCGGACGGGCCGGAAACCGCGGGTCGCCAGAGGGGCTAGCACGCGGAACCCGGCCTCGCAAGCCGCGGCGCCCGCCGCGCGCTGCGCCGGCGGCGCGAATCCCGAGGCAAGGAGAGGGTGCGTGAGCGAGACCGAAACCGGGAAACTCGAGGAGGCCGTCGGCGACATCGCCGCGGAGATGGCCGCCCGGCCCGACCGCGGCACCGTCGCGAGCTACATTCCCGAACTCGCCCGGGCCGATCCCGGCCGCTTCGGCATCGCCGTGGTCACCGCCGACGGCCGGGTGATCACCGGCGGCGACGCCGACGTCGCCTTCTCGATCCAGAGCGTCTCCAAGGTCTTCACCCTGACCCTCGCCCTCGGCCTCGTCGGCGACGCGCTCTGGCGCCGGGTCGGCCGCGAGCCGTCGGGCAATCCGTTCAACTCGATCGTCCAGCTCGAGCGCGAGAACGGCGTGCCGCGCAATCCCTTCATCAACGCCGGTGCGATCGCCGTCACCGACGCCATCGTCGCCGGCCACCAGCCGCGCGAGACGCTCGGCGAGATCCTGCGCTTCATCCGCCACCTCGCCGACGACGAGGCGATCGCCATCGACGAGGCGGTGGCGCGCTCGGAGCGCGAGACCGGCTTCCGCAACGCGGCGCTGGCCAACTTCATGCGCGCCCACGGCGTCATCACCAACCCGGTCGACTACACCCTCGGCGTCTATTTCCACCACTGCGCCATCGCCATGACCTGCCGCCAGCTGGCGATGGCCGGCCGCTATCTCGCCTTCGGCGGCCGGCTCGGACCGCAGGGGTCACGGGTGGTCTCGGCCGAGCGGGCCCGGCGCATCAACGCCATCATGCTGACCTGCGGCCACTACGACGGTTCGGGCGAGTTCGCCTTCCGCGTCGGCCTTCCCGGCAAGAGCGGCGTCGGCGGCGGCATTCTCGCCGTCGCGCCGGGCAGGGCGTCGATCGCGGTGTGGTCGCCGGGCCTCGACGAGGCCGGCAATTCCCACCTCGGCCGCATCGCCCTCGAAAAGCTGGCGAAGGCGATGGGCTGGTCGATCTTCGGCCCCTGAGGGATGGTCCGGTCGACCGTATCGGCTTTCCCGCGACGGTCGAGACCGCGTCTCCGGTCATCGTCGCCGCGTCCCGCTCCGCGCCTCAGGTCTCCTCGAGCGGCGGCGCCGGGCCGAGGGCGAGCTGTTCCCAGACGGCGACGGCGGCGAGGATCGCGGTCACCATCACCGCCAGCGCCAGCGTCGGAACGAGGCCGGCGACGGGAACGAGGGCGATGAGGCCGATACCGCCGGCGACGTGGGAGCGTGGCAGCCGGCCTCCGGTGATGCGCTTGAACAGGGCGACCCCGACGAGGAACAGCAGTGGGCCGCCGATCACCGCGACGGCGATGGTGCCGTCGCCGGGCCGGTCCGGATGGACCAGCAGGAACTCGTCGGCCGCGGCGGTGAGGACGAGGCCGGCGACGATGATGATGTGGTCGTAGGTGTAGGCGAGGCGGGCGATCCGGCCGGCGTCGCGGGCCTCGTCGAGGATCCGGCTGGCCCGGCCCGAGCCGATGTTGAAATAGACCGCCCACATGGCGACGCTGCCGGCGAAGGCGACGAGGAAGCCGACGAGATTGGCCGCCGACCAGTCGGCCTTCGAGAAGTTGGTGCCGGTGACGAGGATCGATTCGCCGAGCGCGATGATCAGGAAAAGGCCGCAGCGTTCGGCCATGTGGCCGCCTTCCACCTCCCAATCGGACGTCTCGGAGCGTCCGAGCCTCGGCAGCCAGAAGCCGATCGCCGGCGAGAGATACTCCACCGCGATCGCCGCCGACCACAGCAGGACCCGGGCCTCGTAGTCGGAAAGGCCGCCTGCGATCCACAAGACGCCGGACAGCGCCAGCCAGATCGTGATCCGGCGGAAGTTGCGGTGGTTGACCGGATGGTGGCCGCGCATCGACCAGGCGGTGAAGGCCGACCGGCCGACCTGCATCGCGACATAGGCGGCCGCGAACACCAGCCCCTTGTCGCCGAAGGCCTCCGGGATCGAGGTCGAGAGCACCAGTCCGGCGAACATCAGCAGGAACAGCATGGTCCGGACCGGGCCGCTGTCGGGCTCCATCCAGTTGGTGACCCAGGTCGTGTAGACCCAGACCCACCAGATCGCGAGCAGCAGGATGGCGGTTTCGACCGCCCCGGCGGCGTTGAAATGGTCGAGCAGGTGGTGCGACAGCTGGGTCAGCGCGAAGACGAAGACGAGGTCGAAGAACAGCTCGACGAAACTGACCCGGTGGTGACGATGCGCCACCCGCGAACGCAGCCAGCGCCGCCGCACCCGCTCGCGCTCGCCGTGTTCCGCGCTTTCCCGCTCCGCCGCCCCCTCGGGCTCCGTGCCCCGTTCGCTGGTGTCCCCTGCGGTCTCGTCACGCGCGGTGGTGCCCGCCTCGTCCATCATCGTCTCCCGGCCGTTCGCCAAAGGACGCCTCCGAGGCCGATTGGTTCCCTCCGGTGACCGACGGGTGGCGCCGAACGGGATCGTTTCTCTCGACGATCGAACTGGGAGAGGCTGCGGAACCGGGAGAGGCTGCGGGAGACCGTGCCGCCGCCCGCCCGGCCTCAGACCGTCAACACGTCGCGGCGCAGTTCGTAGAGCATGATGCCGGTGGCGATGGCGAGGTTGAGGCTGTCGGCCCGACCGGCCATCGGGATCTTGGCGCGGACGTCGCAGGCTCGGGCGAGGTGCTCCGGCAGGCCGGACTGCTCGTTGCCCATCAGCAGGATCGTCGGTGCCGGCGAGGCGAGGGTGCGGTAGTCCTGGGTCGCGGCGAGATGGGTGCCGACGAGGCGGGCGCCACTCGACCGGGCGAAGGCGAGGAAGGCGTCGACCCCGGTGCGCACCAGCGGCACGTGGAACAGCGAACCCATCGTCGCCCGCACCGCTTCCATCGAGAAGGGATCGCAGGTCTCGCCGACGAGGATGACGCCCTTGGCCCCAACCGAATCGACCGTTCGGATCACCGTGCCGAGATTGCCGGGATCCTTGACGCCCTCGAGCGCGACCCAGACCTCGTTCGCGCCGATCCGCACCGTGTCGAGCGCCTTCAGCCGCTGCCGGAAGACGCCCACCACCATCTGCGGATTGTCGCGCCGGGTGATCTTGGCGATCACGGCCTCGCCGGCCTCGAGCACGTCGCCGCCCCGCGCCCTGACCCTGGCGGCGGCCTGCATCACCCGGTCGTTGGCCTTGGCGGCCGGCGAGAAGCAGAGGGTGACGACCGGCCAGTCTTCTTCCAGCGCGTCGGTGACGAGCTTCAGCCCCTCGCCGAGGAAGAGGCCGGTCTCGTCGCGGTGCTTCTTCATCTGCAGCGCGCGCAAGTCCTTCACCAGCGGGTTGGCGAGGCTGGTGATCTGCTTGAAGCCGCCGGGGCCGCGGGCATCCTTGGGTTTCGGCTCGCTCATGGGGCGCTCCAGCGCGAGAACATCGAGGTCGACAGCGCCCGGCCCTCGCCGCCGTCGGCGAGCGTTTCGCGCAGCACCAGTTCGCCGGAGTCGAGCGTGCCGGGAAGGTCGCCGAAGACGTCGCCCATCAGCTCGTGGCAGGCGAGGAAGGAGGCGCGGATCGAATAGGCGGTGAGGATGACGAAGTCGGGCTTCGGCGACAGGATCCTGCGGCAGAGGTCGACGAGGTGCGGCAGGTCGTCGAACAGATTCCAGACCTCGCCGTCCGGGCCGCGGCCGAACTTCGGCGGGTCGAGCAGGATGCCGTCGTAGAGACTGCCGCGCCGCACCTCGCGTTCGCAGAACTTGACGGCGTCGTCGCAGATCCAGCGGATCGGCACGGCGTCGAGCCCGGCGAGCGCCTGGTTCTCCCGCGCCCAGCCGATCGCCTTCTTGGAGGCGTCGACGTGGGTGACCTCGGCGCCGGCCTTCGCCGCGGTCAGCGAGGCGAGGCCGGTGTAGCCGAAGAGGTTGAGGATCCTCAGCGGCCGGCCGGCGGCGCGCACGCGCCCCGCCACCCAGTCCCAGTGCACCTTCTGCTCGGGGAAGACGCCGACGTGGCGGAACGCGGTGAGGCGGCAGACGAAGTCGACGTCGTCGACGCTCATCGGCCAGCTCTCGCCGAGGCCGTCGCGCTGGCGCCAGCGGCCGGGCCCCTCCTCGTCGACGTCGCCGGTGAAGGCCGCGCCCGCCGCCCGCCATTCCGCCGCCGGCCGGCGCCGGGCGCCCATCGCCTGCGGTTCCGGCCGCACCACCACGAGGTCGCCGTAGCGTTCCAGCTTCTCGCCCTCGCCCATGTCGAGCAGGGCGTACTGGTCCCAGCCCGAAGTCTGGAGCAGGGTGCCGATGGATTCACGTGAAACACGTGGGGCCCGCGGTCGCGGCGGCGGGTGTTTCACCGGGGCGGCGGCGGCGGGTTTCGACTGGCCGCGCGGCCGGCCGCCGTCCTCGCGCGGCCTCGTCCCGGCCTTGCCCGCCGGCGGGGCCGCACCCCGTCCTCCCGCGGACTTGCGGGCGGGATCGCGATCGGTCGGACGGCGGGACAAGGGCGGCTCCGGGTCGGGTGAGGTCGTCGGGCAGAGATAGTCCGCCGCGGCGCGGAAATAAAGCGCGGCCGCAGCCGTCGCCGCGATCGATCGGGCGCCGGCCCCCCTGGGACGGCGCCGACCCGGTCCTGCCGCGCCCGCCCGCAGAAGGGAGGGGCGGATCGTCCGCGGCTCTCGCCGAACGGCCCTGGATCGTGTCCGCATTCCCTCGACAGCGCCCCCTCCGGTGCCCTATTCGATGGCGATGCGCATCCTCGCCATCGACACCTCGCTCGATCTCCTCTCCGTCGCCTTCGTCACCGCCGAGGGCCGCGGCACCGCGCGGTCCGAGGCGATCGGCAAGGGCCACGGCGAGAAGCTGTTCGCGATGATCGCCGACGTCCTCGCCGAAGCCGGGGCCACGCTCGCCGACGCCGACCGCCTCGCCGTCGCCGTCGGCCCGGGCAGCTTCACCGGCATCCGCATCGGCCTTTCCGCCGCCCGCGGCTTCGCCCTCGCCTGTCGCAGGCCGCTCGTCGGCGTCGGCACGCTGGAGGCGCTCGCCCGCTCGCATCCCGAACGGCAGACCCGCCCGGTGATCGCGGCGATCGACGCCCGCAAGGGCGAGGTCTACGCGGCCGCCTACGCCGCCTCTGGCGAGGAACTCGTCGCCCCATTCGCCGCCACGGCCGAGGCGGCGCTCGCCCTCCTGCCGCAGGACGCCGGCCTCGTCGTCGGCTCCGGCGCGCCGCTGCTCGCTCACGCCGCCACCTGCTCCGGCCGCCGGGTGCCGGAGAGCGCTGCCCTTGCCGGGCCGGACGTCGTCGCGCTCGCCCGCCTCGCCGCGGCGCGACCGCCAACGGACCGTCAACCCTCGCCGCTCTATATTCGTCCACCGGACGCCAAGCCCGGCCGAAGGCCCTCGCTCCTCGCGGCGCTGGAGTTCGACCGCTGATGTACATCCCCTGGTACGACCCCTTTCCCGTCCTGCTCGACGAGGCCCGGCTCGACGACGTCGACGACCTCGCCGAGATCCATGCGGCGAGCTTCCACCGCGGCTGGAGCGCGCCCGAGATCGAGGCGATGCTGGTCCAGGACCGGATGATCGCCCTCGTCGGCCGTCGCGGGTCGTTCTTCGGTTCGCGCCGGGCCGTCGGCTTCCTGCTGGTGCGTACCGCCGGCGACGAGGCCGAGGTGCTGACCCTCGCCGTCGCCCCCGCCCACCGCCGCCGCGGCATCGGCCGGCTGCTGATGGACGAGGCGATGCGCCGGCTCTACGCCGACCGCGTCCGCGCCCTGTTCCTCGAGGTCGCCGAGGACAATGCGGCGGCGATCGCGCTCTATCGGCGCCTCGGCTTCCACAAGGCCGGCAACCGGCCGAATTACTATGCCGGCGCCGGCGCCGCCCCGGTGACGGCGCTTGTCATGCGCGCGGACATAAGCTAGTCCCGGCCGGACGGCCGGCCCCGCCGGAAGGGGGCGGACGCGGACGGACAGGAACGGACCGATGGCCGGTGAAAGCCCGATCACCCCGCTCGAGGAGCAATGCGCCGCCAAGGGCATGCGCATGACCGAGCAGCGCCGCGTCATCGCCCGGGTGCTGGACGCCGCCACCGACCATCCCGACGTCGAGGAGGTCTACCGCCGCGCCTCGGCGATCGACGCCAACATCTCGATCTCCACGGTCTACCGCACGGTCAAGCTGTTCGAGGACGCCGGCATCATCGCCCGCCACGACTTCCGCGACGGCCGCTCGCGCTACGAGACCGTCCCCGACGAGCACCACGACCATCTGATCGACCTGCGCAGCGGCGCCGTCATCGAGTTCCGCAACGAGGAGATCGAGGCGCTGCAGGAGATCATCGCTCGCCGCCTCGGCTACCGTCTCGTCGACCATCGGCTCGAGCTCTACGCCGTGCCGCTCGACGCCGCCCTCGCGGCCGGGCCGGCGGCCGCGGACGACGGCCCTGCGGACGAGGCCTGAGAAGCGGCATGGATCCGCGCCGGGGGCTCGCCCTCGCCAAGCTCGCCCTGCTCGTCGCCGTCACCCTGCCGCTGGTGCCGGTGCAGATGGTGGCCGTCAGGCGCGGCTGGCCGCTCGCCCGATCGCTGCCGCTGCGCTGGCATCGCCTCGCCGCCGCCCTGCTCGGCGTCAGGGTCACCGTGCGCGGCACACCGGCCGCCGGGCGGCCGCTGCTGATCGCGGCCAACCACGTCTCCTGGCTCGACATCGTCATCCTCAGCACCGTGCTGCCGGTCTCCTTCGTGGCGAAGTCCGAGGTCGGGGCCTGGCCCGGCGTCGGCCTGCTCGCCAAGCTTCAGCGCTCGGTCTTCGTCGAGCGCCAGAAGCGCGGCCGCACCGCCGACCAGGCCCGCGAGATCGCCGGCCGGCTCGGGGCGGGCGACGCCATCGTGCTGTTTCCCGAGGGCACCTCCTCGGACGGCACCACGGTGCTGCCCTTCCGCTCGGCGCTCGTCGGCGCCGCCCACGGCGCGCTCGTCGGCGCTGCCCACGGCGCGCTCGCCGGCTCGGCCCACGGCCACGTCCTCGTCCAGCCGGTGGCGATCGCCTACACCCGCTTCCACGGCCTGCCCGCCGGCCGCCGTCACCGGCTGATGCTGAGCTGGATCGGCGATGTCGAACTCGTCCCGCACCTGATGCTGCTGCTCGCCGAGGCGGCGGTCGACGTCAGCCTGCTGTTCGGCGAGCCGATCGCGATCGACCGCGAGGCCGACCGCAAGGCGGTGACCCGCCGTGCCGAGGCGGCGGTGCGGGCGATGCTGGCGGCCGAACTCACCGGCCGCGACTTCGCGGACGGGGCCGTCGAGGCGTCCTCTTCCGGCGATGCCCGCTCCGGACCGTCCGGCCGGCGGGCGGGCGCCCCGGCCGCCGGAGACGGCGAATTCGGTCGATGAGCGCACGCGGCCCGGCCGCGGCTATTCTCAAACCGGCGGAAAGCAGATAAACCGGACCTTGACGGCGACCCCGCGAGGGCCGCGGATCGACAGGGACCATTCGCTCCGACCGGATCGGAAGCCAGAGGAGAGAGCACCGCACACGTGACGGCGCCAAAATCAGTCTTCATCAAGACCTACGGGTGTCAGATGAACGTCTACGATTCCGATCGTATGACCGACGCCCTCGTCCCGCTCGGCTACACCGCGACCGCAGAGATCGACCGGGCCGACCTCGTCATCCTCAACACCTGCCACATCCGCGAGAAGGCCGCCGAGAAGGTCTATTCCGAGCTCGGCCGCATCCGCGTGCTGAAGGAGGAGCGTGCCGCCGCCGGCCGCCCGCTCACCGTCGGCGTCGCCGGCTGCGTCGCCCAGGCCGAGGGCGAGGAGATCGTGCGCCGGGCGCCGTCCGTCGACCTCGTCTTCGGGCCGCAGTCCTATCACCGCCTGCCCGACCTGCTCGCCCGCGCCGCCGAGGCGCCCGGCGTCGTCGAGACCGAACTCGAGGGCGAGGACAAGTTCGACGCCCTGCCGGCGCCGAGCCGCAAGGTCCTGCAGGCCCGCGGCGTCACCGCCTTCCTCACCATCCAGGAAGGCTGCGACAAGTTCTGCACCTTCTGCGTGGTGCCCTACACCCGCGGCGCCGAGGTGTCGCGGCCGGTGGAGAAGATCCTCACCGAGGCCCGCGCCCTCGCCGCCGCCGGCGTTCGCGAGGTCACGCTGCTCGGCCAGAACGTCAACGCCTACCACGGCGAGGCGCCGGAGGGCGGGGCCGAGAGCCTCGCCGGCCTGCTGCGCCGGCTCGCCGACGTTCCCGGCCTCGACCGGTTGCGCTACACCACCAGCCACCCCCGCGACATGGACGCCGACCTTCTCGCCGCCCACCGCGAGCTGCCCCAGGTGATGCCCTACCTGCATCTTCCGGTTCAGTCGGGCTCCGACGCGATCCTCGACGCCATGAACCGGCGCCACGGCCGCGACGACTACCTGCGCCTCGTCGAGCGTATCCGCGCCGCCCGGCCCGACATCGCCCTCACCAGCGACTTCATCGTCGGCTTCCCCGGCGAGAGCGACGCCGATTTCGAGGCGACGATGGCGCTGATCGAGGAGGTCGGCTTCGCCGCCGCCTTCTCCTTCAAGTATTCGCCCCGCCCCGGCACCCCGGCGGCGACCCGCGGCGGCCAGGTGCCCGAGGCCGTCAAGAGCGCGCGGCTGACCCGGCTCCAGGCCCTCTTGACCCGCCAGCAGCAGGCCTTCGCCGCCTCGATGGTCGGTCGCCGGCTCGAGGTGCTGTTCGAAAAGCCCGGCCGCCACGACGGCCAGCTGATCGGCCGTTCGCCCTATCTGCAGTCGGTGGTGGTCGACGCACCCGCCGCCCTGATCGGATCGATCGCCCGGGTCGAGATCCTCGAGACCCGGACCAACTGCCTCACCGGCCGCCTCGAGGGCGCCGCAACGGATGTCGACGGGAGCGGCCGGGCCCCCGCGGCGCGGACGGGGGTATCCGCCTGATGCCCCCAAGGTCCGCATCTTCCGGCACGGGAGACGACATGACCCACGCATCGGACATGACCCATGTGGTGCTCGCCTTCGACGACAACCGGCTGACCGGCGCCCTTTTCGGCGAGTTCGACCAGCATCTCGCGCTGATCGAGCAGCGGCTCGGGGTCGACGTCGTGGCGCGCGGCAACCAGGTGACGATCCGCGGGCCGCACGACGCCTGTTCCCGGGCACGCGACGTGCTCGAGGCGCTCTACGGCCGCCTGCAGGCCGGCGACGAGGTCCAGTCCGGTGACGTGGAGGGCGCGATCCGCATGGCGATCGCGGTCGGCGCCCAGCTGCCGCTGCCGACGCTGGAGCCGAAGGCGCGGCTGAAGCTCGCCCAGGTCTCGACCCGCCGCAAGACCGTCGTCGCCCGCAACCCGGCCCAGGACGCCTACATCCGGGCGATGGACCGGGCCTCGCTGGTCTTCGGCCTCGGCCCGGCCGGCACCGGCAAGACCTATCTCGCCGTCGCTTACGCCGCGGCGCTGCTCGAGCGCGGCGAGGTCGCCCGGCTGATCCTGTCGCGCCCGGCGGTCGAGGCCGGCGAGCGCCTCGGCTTCCTGCCCGGCGACATGCGCGAGAAGATCGATCCCTACCTGCGCCCGCTCTACGACGCGCTCTACGACATGATGCCGGCCGAGAAGGTGGAGCGCTGCCTCACCTCCGGCGCCATCGAGATCGCCCCGCTCGCCTTCATGCGCGGGCGCACCCTCGCCAACGCCGCCGTGATCCTCGACGAGGCCCAGAACACCACGGCGATGCAGATGAAGATGTTCCTGACCCGTCTCGGCGACGGCTCCAAGATGTTCGTCACCGGCGATCCGTCCCAGGTCGACCTGCCGGCCGGCCAGACCTCCGGCCTCGTCGAAGCGACGCGGATCCTGAAAGACGTGCCCGGCATCGTCCAGGTCCGCTTCTCGGAGGCCGACGTCGTTCGCCACGAACTCGTCGCCCGCATCGTCTCGGCCTACGACGCCGAGAGCCGCGAGCGGCTGGCGAGCCGCGAGACCCAGCGTGCCCGCACCCGCGCCGTCGAGGCGGCGATCGAGCCGGAGGTCTTCGCCCGGGAGACGTTGTCGTGAGCGCAGCCGCCGCACCCGAGCCGGCGCCGCCCGTCCTCGCCTGCGACCTCGTCGTCGAGGCCGACGGCTGGGGCGAGGAGGACGGCCTCCTCGCCCACGCCGACCGGGTCGCCGCGGCGGTGCTCGCCCGGATACCGCAGGCGGTGGTGTCCGGCTCGGAATGGTCGCTGCTGCTCGTCGACGACGCGGCCATGCGCGGGATCAACGCCGAGCACCGCGGCCTCGACAAGCCGACCAACGTGCTCTCCTTCCCGATGCAGCCGGCCGGCTCCCGACGCTTTGGCCCGATGGTCGGCGACGTCGTCGTCGCCCGCGAGACCGTCGCGCGCGAGGCCGGGGAGGGGGGGCTTTCGTTCGACCATCACTACACCCACATGATCGTGCACGGATTGCTTCATCTTTTCGGCTACGATCACGTGACCCCCGCCGACGCCGAAATCATGGAGGCACTCGAGGTCGCCGTTCTGGCGGATCTCGGCATCGCCGATCCCTATGCGGACAGCGAGCCGGCGTGAGGGACAGTTTCGGGAACGAGGACAGATGAACCAGGCAGACGCGCAGAGTATCGGCGCGGTTCCGGGCGACGACGCCGGAGCCGCGACCCGTCACGGGCAGACCGACGCGGAGGGTCCGCGAACCGGCGGCGGCGCCTCCGGCGGATGGTTCGAGCGGTTTCGCGAGAGCCTCGGCCTCAGGGGTGCCGCCAACCTCCGCGAAGACCTCGAGCACGCGCTTTCCAGGGAAGACGCCCTCGACGCCGCCTTCTCGCCCGAGGAACGGGCGATGCTGCGCAACATCCTGCGTCTCGGCGAGACGAGGGTCGACGATGTCATGGTGCCGCGGGCCGACATCGATTCCGTCGACGTCTCGGTTTCGCTGGCCGACCTCGTCCGCGCCTTCAAGGCCTCCGGCCATTCGCGCATGCCGGTCTACCGCGAGACCCTCGACGATCCGATCGGCATGGTCCACATCAAGGACCTGATGGCGCACATCATCGCCCGGGCGGAGATCGGCGGCGACGACGAGGGCGCGCCCCGGCTCGACGTCGGCGGCGTCGACCTCGACCTGCCGCTGTCGGCGACCGATCTGGTCCGCCCGATCCTGTTCGTGCCGCCGTCGATGCCGGCCGCCGACCTGCTCGCCAAGATGCAGGCGACGCGGATCCAGATCGCGCTCGTCATCGACGAGTATGGCGGTACCGACGGACTGGTCTCGATGGAGGACATCGTCGAGACCATCGTCGGCGACATATCCGACGAACACGACGAGCAGGAGGGGCCCTCGATCGTGTCCTCCGGACCCGGCGCCTTCGTCGCCGACGCCCGCACCTCGCTGGAGGAGGTCGTCGAAGCCGTCGGTTCCTCGTTCCGGGTCGACGACTACGGCGACGACGTCGACACCATCGGCGGCCTGCTCTTCAGCATGCTCGGCCGCATCCCCGTCCGCGGCGAGATCGTGACCTCGCCGGACCTGCCGGGCTTCGAATTCGAAGTGCTCGACGCCGACCCGCGGCGCATCCGCCGGGTCCGGATCCTCGAGCGCGCCGCCGCCGGCCCCGCCCCCGCACCCGACCGCCGCAAGCGCCGCGGTGCCGGCGAGCCGGAGGCCGAGGCCGCGGAGGTCGCGCGCGCCGCCGAGTGAAACGCGCCGCCGCCTTGACCCGGCCGGAATCACCGATGCAGCCTTCGCCCCGAGGCGACTGATTCGGCGGGGCCGGGCCGCTCGCCGTCGTCGCAGCCGAACCCGCCTCGGCGATCCGCCCGGTGGTCGGCGGGCTGCGGAGCCGGACGGGGAGATCGGATGCGGGCGATCAGCAATGCGGTTCTTCTGTCCTGGGGCTGGCGCCGGGCCCTGTTCGCCTTTCTCGCCGGCGTCCTCGCCGCCCTCGCCCTCGCCCCGCTGAATTTCCTGCCCGGGGCGATCGCCGGCTTCACCCTGCTGACCTGGCTGATCGACGGCGCGGTGGCGCCCGCCCGCCGCGGCGTCGCCCGGCTGCGGCCGGCCGCCGTGGTCGGCTGGTGGTTCGGCTTCGGCTATTTCCTCGCCGGCCTGTGGTGGATCGGCTCGGCCTTCCTCGTCGAGCCCGAACTGTTCGGCTGGCTGATGCCCGTCGCGGTGGTCGCCCTCCCGGCCGGCCTCGCCCTGTTCTTCGCCCTCGGCGTCCTGATCGCCCGGATGTTCTGGAGCGACGCCCCCGTCCGCCTCTTCGCCCTCGCCGGCGGCGTCACCGTCGCCGAATGGCTGCGCGGCCACATCCTCACCGGCTTTCCCTGGAATCTCGTCGGCCAGAGCCTCGGGGCGAGCGAGATGACGATGCAGGCGGCGAGCGTCGTCGGCGTCTACGGCCTCACCTTCCTCGCCGTCCTCGTCTTCTCCTCCCCCGCCCTGCTCGGCGCCGGCGCCCGCCGCGGCCGGCCGGCGATGCTCGCCCTCGCCCTCGCCCTGCTGCTCGCCGACCTCGGCTACGGCGCGGTTCGCCTCGGCGGCGCCGACGACGGGGTCGTCGAAGGGGTCGCGCTGCGCATCGTCCAGCCGGCGATCGACCAGTCGCGCAAATGGACGCCCGAAGGCCGCGCCGAGGCGCTGGAAACCTATCTCGCCCTCTCCGACAGCCGGGGCGGCCCCGAGGACATCGGCCTGCTCGGGGTGACCCACCTGGTCTGGCCGGAGACCGCGGTGCCCTTCTTCCTGACCGAGAGCCCCAACGCACTGGCCGCCATCGCCGAGGCGCTGCCGCCCGGAACGCTGCTGCTGACCGGGGCGCCGCGGGCCGAGGGCGAGGGCGCCGACCGGCGCTACTTCAACAGCGTCTACGCCATCGACGGCGCCGGCGAGATCGTCGCCGCCTACGACAAGGCCCATCTCGTGCCCTTCGGCGAATACGTGCCGCTCGCCCCGCTACTCGAGCGGATCGGCCTTCGCACGCTCGTCCGCTCCGTCGGCGGCTTTTCCGCCGGACGCGGGCCGGTCACGTTGTCGCTGCCGGGCGCCCCGCCCTTCGGCGTCCTCGTCTGCTACGAGATCATCTTCCCGGGTGCGGCGGTCGACCCCGCCCGTCGGCCGCAGTGGATCGTCAACGTCACCAACGACGGCTGGTTCGGCATGACCTCCGGGCCCTACCAGCATCTCGCCGAGGCCCGGATGCGGGCGGTCGAGGAGGGATTGCCGGTGGTTCGGGCCGCCAACACCGGCATTTCGGCCATCATCGACGGCTACGGACGCCTGGTGACGACGGTCCCGCTCGGGGTCGAGGGCGTCGCCGACGGGGCGCTTCCGGTGGCGCTGCCACCGACGATCTACGCGCGCCACGGGGGAAAAATCCTCGCCGCCCTGCTCGTCCTCGCGTTCACCGTGACTCTGATTTTCCGTGCACGCAGTCGTGGAGGCGTTGACAATATCTGAACCGGGACGCCAGTATTCAGGGCTTTGCCCGATCTTTGTTCACTTTGATCGCGGTGAAGGTCGGAAAATCACACGATGTCCGCCGCGGAGGAGACCACTCCTTCACTGCGGACATCGATGACACGGCAAGAAAAGATCGTCCGGGCCAATCCACGGACGGCGAGCCGAACCCGCAACACTCCGACGTGGCAACCGGTCCTGCAGGGCCGAGAGAACGAGCGTAGAAATGGCCAGCAAGAAGTCCCCCAATCCCATAGACATCCATGTCGGAAGCCGGATCAGACTGAGACGGATGATGCTCGGAATGAGCCAGGAGAAGCTCGGTGACGCCCTCGGCATCACCTTCCAGCAGATCCAGAAATACGAGAAGGGTACCAACCGCGTCGGCGCCAGTCGCCTCCAGCACATCTCCACCATCCTGAAGGTCCCCGTCGCCTATTTCTTCGAGGATGCGCCGGGCACGCCGGAAGAAGCCGCCGGCTTCGCCGAGCAGCCGCGCTCCTACGTCGTCGACTTCCTGTCGAGTTCGGAGGGTCTCGCCCTCAACCGGGCCTTCGTGCGCATCGAGGACCCGAAGGTGCGACGCAAGGTCGTCGACCTCGTCCAGGCGCTCGCCGGCGACGCGCCCGAGTGATCGCCCGCCCGCGCGGCCGCTCCGGCACCGGCACGTCGGTGCCGGAGCTTCGACCGCGGCGGGCCGCGCCACGCGCCGCCTCCGGGTCCGGCGCTTGATTCTTGCCCTGAGGCTTGCCAGAAGGATGCGCCGCCGAGCGAGGGCTCGCGGCGCATCCGGCGTTTCATAGAGGGGTTTCCCGATGTCCCGGCAGAATTATCTCTTCACCAGCGAGTCCGTGTCCGAAGGCCATCCCGACAAGGTCTGCGACCGCATCTCCGACACCATCGTCGACGCCTACCTCGCGGCCATGCCGGAGGCCCGCGTCGCCTGCGAGACGCTCGCCACCACCAACCGCGTCGTCATCGCCGGCGAGGTCCGCGGGCCCGCCGAGATCGAGGCCGGCGTCGCCGATCTCGCCCGCGCCGCGATCCGCGACATCGGCTACGAGCAGGACGGCTTCCACTGGGAGAAGGTGAAGATCGACGTGCTGCTGCACGCCCAGTCGGCCCACATCGCCCAGGGTGTCGACGCCTCCGGCGACAAGGACGAGGGCGCCGGCGACCAGGGCATCATGTTCGGCTACGCCTGCACCGAGACCCCGGAGCTGATGCCGGCACCGCTGCACTACGCCCACCGCATCCTGAAGCGCCTCGCCGAGGTGCGCAAATCCGGCGCCGAACCGGCGCTCGGCCCCGACGCCAAGAGCCAGGTCACCCTCGCCTACGAGAACGGCCGTCCGGTGCGCGCGACCCAGATCGTGCTGTCGACCCAGCATCTCGACGAGAGCCTGACCTCGGCCGACGTCAGGGCGATCGTCGCGCCCTACATCGTCGAATCGCTGCCCGAGGGCTGGATCGACGACGACACCGTCTGGCACGTCAACCCGACCGGCAAGTTCGTCATCGGCGGCCCCGACGGCGACGCTGGCCTCACCGGCCGCAAGATCATCGTCGACACCTACGGCGGCGCGGCGCCGCACGGCGGCGGCGCCTTTTCCGGCAAGGACCCGACCAAGGTCGACCGGTCGGCCGCCTACGCCGCCCGCTACCTCGCCAAGAACGTGGTCGCCGCCGGCTTCTCCGACCGCTGCACCATCCAGATCGCCTACGCCATCGGCGTCGCCGAGCCGCTCGCCCTCTACGTCGATCTCCACGAGCGCGGCACCGTCGATCCGGCCAGGCTCGAGAGCGTGCTGCGCGACGTCATGAGCCTGACCCCGCGCGGCATCCGCACCCACCTCGGCCTCAACCGCCCGATCTACGCCCGCACCTCGGCCTACGGCCACTTCGGCCGCACGCCCGACGCCGACGGCGGCTTCTCCTGGGAGAGGACCGATCTCGTCGAGGCGCTGAAGAGCGCGGTCGGTTGAGGGGAGCCGGCGCCATGGCGGCGAGGGGCGACATCGACGACGACGCCCGGGACGGCGGCGCGGACGGGGCCGGAGACGGCACCGCCGAGCCGGCCGGCTTGCGCGAGGCCGCCTTCTTCGGCCGGCGCAAGGGCCGGCCGCTGCGCGCCGAGCAGGCCGCCCGCTTCGGCGACCTTTATCCGCGCCTCGCGTTGCCGCTCGAGGCTCCGATCGCCGACCTTTCGGCGCTGTTCCCGCACGCCCCGGCGACCGTCCGGCTCGAGATCGGCTTCGGCGGCGGCGAGCACCTGATCCACCGGGCCGGCGAGACGCCGGACGCCGGTTTCATCGGCGTCGAGCCTTTCGTCAATGGCATGGCCAAGGCGCTGATGGAAATCGGCCGCAAGGGTCTTGCCAATGTCCGCCTGTCCGACGCCGACGCCGTCCGGGTCCTCGACGTGCTTCCCGACGCCTCGCTCGATCGCGTCAGCCTGCTCTATCCCGATCCGTGGCCGAAGAAGCGTCACTGGAAGCGCCGCTTCGTCGGCCCCGACACCGTCGCCCGCTTCGCCCGGGTGCTGAAGCCCGGCGGCGAGTTCCAGTTCGCCTCCGACATCGACACCTACGTCGACTGGACGCTGCGCCATCTGCGCGCCCATCCGGCCTTCGCCTGGACGGCGAGATGTGCCGCCGACTGGAAGACGCCCTTCCCCGGCTGGCCCGGCACCCGTTACGAGGCGAAAGCCCTGCGCGAGGGCCGCACCCCGGCCTATCTGACCTTCGCCAGGCGCTGATACCAAGCTCGAGAAGCCCCGCCCTGTCGGGACTTCATGCGCCAAGGGATCGGCGGTTCGGGGATGCTCGGCCGCCGGCCGCCGTCACCCCCGGACCGAGAGCATCACGGACGCGAGCAGCAGCACCGCGAAGGCGATGTTGAGGGCCCGGTTGGCCTTCGGGTTGCGGAAGGCGCCGGTCAGCAGCCGTCCGGCGAGAAGCCCCGCCGGATTGACGAGGGCGAGCACGCCGGCGACGAGCAGGATCTTGACCATCGCGTCGGGGAAAGGGGCGTCCGCGACGAGGACGAAGCCCGAGAACAGCGAGGCCATCGCCGCATAGGCCTTCGGATTGACCAGCGACAGCAGGACGCCGTCGCGAAACCGCGGCGCCTTCCGTCCCCCGGTCGCCGGATCGGCCAGCGGCGGCGCCGTCGCGATCCGGAAGGCGAGCCAGGCGAAATAGACCGCCGCCGCGATCATCGCCGCGAGGCGCAGCGGCGGATAGGCGCTCGCCGCACCGGCGACGCCGCTGCCGGTCATGGCCATCACCGCCACCATGCCGAGGTTGAGGCCGGCGAGATAGCGCATCGAGGCGGCCGGTCCGAAGGCGGCGCCGGCGGCGGCGAGGCTGAGGGTGTTCGGTCCGGGGCTGCCGGTGAGGGCGAAGGCGGCGATCACGAAACCGGCGACGGCATCCATCCGAACCTCCTCGACGGGCCTTCCGGCCGATCCCCTCCGGTGGCGGGACGGCCGGAAGGCTGGTTCCGGGCCGGGACTATGACACCGCCCGCCGGGCCACCGCCAGAGCGGCGAGGCGGTGGGTGCGGGCGAATTGCGCCGCGCGCCCTTGATTTCCGGCGCTCCATCCGTATATTGCGCTCATTCATCACAGCTTGATGCGCTCATGGAGAGCGGATTGAGGGTGGGTTCCTCCGGGGCCCGCTCTTTTCGGCATAGCAACGGCGCTGCGGCGCGAAACGAGGACGAGCGGACCTTGACGGCGAACACCGAAGACGACGACGGCATCGATCTCCCCGACGCGGATCTCTCCGATCCCGGCGAGGACGTCGTCGGCGGGGAGATCGCCTCGATGGAGGGCCGGGCGCCGACCTTCGCCGCCCCGCTCGACGAGCCGCGCTTCACCCGCGAGACCGGTCCCGCCGCCCGCGTCGCCGCGATCATCGATCCGATCCTCGCCGATCTCGGCTACCGCCTCGTCCGCGTCCGCCTCTCCGGCCTCAACGGGCTGACGCTGCAGATCATGGCCGAGAAGCCCGACGGCACCATGGCGGTGGAGGACTGCGAGGCGGTGAGCCGGGCGATCTCGCCGGCGCTCGACGTCGAGGATCCGATCGACAAGGCCTACCACCTCGAAGTCTCCTCGCCGGGCATGGACCGCATTCTCGTGCGCGAGAGCGACTTCCGCCGCTGGGCGGGCCACGAGGCGCGGATCGAGCTGGCCGTGCCGCTCGCCGGCCGCAAGCGCTTCCGCGGCTGGATCCTCGAGCCGGTCGACGGGCAGGGCGGCGTGCGCCTGCTGCAGTCGCTTGAGGACGGGACGCAGGAAGTCCGTTTCCCGCTCGCCGACGTTGAGGAGGCCCGGCTCGTCCTCAACGACGCGCTGATCAAGGCCTCGCTCAAGGCCGGCAAGGACTGAGCCCTCGTCCGCCGGCCCCGCGAGGGGGCGGGGCGGACATCCCCGGCCGCAGAGCGGCCGGAACGACGCCGCGGGCGGTCCCGGACCGGGACCCGCCGCGGCACGGACCACAACCCGCCGGCGCCGCCGGCGACGTGACGACGATCCGCCCGATCCGACGAGGCGGCCGGCCGCGCAGCGGCCTAGGGAGAAGACGACGATGGCAGTGAGTGCGAACCGGCTGGAACTGCTCCAGATCGCCGACGCGGTCGCCCGGGAGAAGCTGATCGACCGGCAGATCGTGATCACCGCGATGGAGGACGCCATCCAGAAGGCGGCCCGCTCGCGCTACGGTCAGGAGACCGACGTGCGCGCCGAGATCCATCCGCGCACCGGCGAGATCAAGCTGCAGCGCCTGCTCCAGGTGGTCGAGGCGGTCGAAAATCCGGCGACCGAGATCGACCTCGCCGAAGCCCAGCACCGCAATCCCGGCGCCCGCGTCGGCGACTTCATCGCCGAGCCGCTGCCCCCGGTCGACTTCGGCCGCATCGCCGCCCAGTCGGCCAAGCAGGTCATCGTCCAGAAGGTCCGCGAGGCCGAGCGCGACCACCAGTACGACGAATTCAAGGACCGCGTCGGCGAGATCATCAACGGCGTCGTCAAGCGGGTCGAATACGGCAACGTCATCGTCGACCTCGGCCGCGGCGAGGCGATCGTGCGCCGCGACGAGCTGATCCCGCGCGAGGCCTTCCGCTACGGCGACCGCATCCGCGCCCTGATCCACGACGTTCGCCGCGAGCAGCGCGGGCCGCAGGTGTTCCTGTCGCGCACCCATCCCCAGTTCATGGCGAAGCTGTTCGCCCAGGAGGTGCCGGAGATCTACGACGGCATCATCGAGATCAAGTCGGTCGCCCGCGACCCGGGCTCGCGCGCCAAGATCGCGGTCATCTCCAAGGACAGCTCGATCGACCCGGTCGGCGCCTGCGTCGGCATGCGCGGCAGCCGCGTCCAGGCCGTGGTCGGCGAGCTCCAGGGCGAGAAGATCGACATCATCCCGTGGAATCCGGACGCGGCGACCTTCATCGTCAACGCCCTGCAGCCGGCCGAGGTCGCCAAGGTCGTGCTCGACGAGGACGCCGAGCGCATCGAGGTGGTGGTGCCCGACGAGCAGCTCTCGCTCGCCATCGGCCGCCGCGGCCAGAACGTGCGCCTCGCCTCCCAGCTCACCGGCTGGGACATCGACATCCTGACCGAGCAGGAAGAGAGCGAGCGGCGGCAGAAGGAATTCCAGGAGCGCACCGAGCTGTTCATGGAGGCGCTCAACGTCGACGAGGTCGTCGGCCAGCTGCTCGCCACCGAAGGCTTCGCCAGCGTCGAGGAGATCGCCTATGTCGACCTCGACGAAATCGCCTCGATCGAGGGCTTCGACGACGACACCGCCCAGGAGATCCAGGCCCGGGCCACCGAGTTCCTCGACGCGCAGGAGCAGGCCCGCGACGAGGAGCGCCGCAAGCTCGGCGTCGCCGACGAACTGCGCGAGATCCCCGGCATGACCACGGCGATGATGGTCGCCCTCGGCAAGGACGGCATCCTCACCGTCGAGGATTTCGCCGGCTGCGCCACCGACGACCTCACCGGCTGGACCGAACGCAAGGGTGGCGACGTCACCCGCCACGCCGGCGCCTTCTCCGAGTTCGAGGTCAGCCGCGCCGACGCCGAGGCGATGATCATGGCCGCGCGCGTCGCGGCCGGCTGGATCGAGGCGCCGGCCGACGAGGAGGAGGTCGCCGAGGACGAAGCCGGCGAGGCCGAGGACGAAATCGGCGAGACCGGCGAGGAGATCGCCGCCGCCGACGAAGAGGCGAAGGCCTGAGCGCGGCGCCGGGAGGCGAGACGATGCGCGCGGACCGCGCCGACAGCGAGCGCAGCTGCATCGTGACCCGGGCGGCGCAGTCGCCGGAGGGCCTGATCCGTTTCGTCGTCGATCCCGACGGCCGGGTGGTTCCCGACGTCAGGGAGAAGCTTCCCGGCCGCGGCGCCTGGGTCGGCGCGCGCCGGGAGCTGGTCGAGACCGCGGCGGCCAAGCGCCTGTTCAACCGCGCCTTCAGGGGCGAGGTCGTGGTGCCGCCCGATCTCGCCGGTCTCGTCGACCGGCTGCTCGAGGAGGCCGCGCTGTCGTCGCTGTCGATTGCCCGCAAGGCCGGGGCCGCGGTGACCGGGGCCTTCAAGGTGGTCGAGGCGGTCGAGGCCGGCAAGGCGATCGCCGTCGTCCACGCCCGCGAGGCCGCCGGCGACGGGCGCCGCAAGATCGCCCAGGCGGTGCGCCGCACCGCCGTGGCCGCCGCCGAGGAAGGGGTCGCCGTGCCGGCCGTGCGCACGATCGAGGGAATCTTCTCGGTCGAGCAAATGGATTTGGCATTCGGCGGGGCAAATGTGATACATGCTGCTCTGCTCGCAGGCGGAGCGAGCCGCAGTTGCCTGAACCGGATCGATGCGCTGGCCCGTTATCGCGGCCTCGAGCGGACCGGAACGGAGGGCCTGCCGCCGGAAGGTGACGCCGGAGAACACTCCGGTCCGCTGTGAGGATCCAGCGAAGCGTTTCGGCGGCCATGGCCGCGAACGGGCGTTCGGCCGGGGGATGTCTCCGCCCGGTCGGGGCCGGAGCGGATCGTATTTTTTCGGGCGTCCCTCCGGCGCGGCCCACGGGCCGGCGCCGCGCGGATGCCGGCATGAGAACGGGTTCCACGGTCTTCGGTCCGGGGAATTCGCCGGGAAGGGGGGCCGGGAGGTCCTGACCTGGCCCGGCTTCGCAAGGTTTGCGAAGCATCGCCGCGACCGGCACCGGCCGGGCGCGACCGCTTCGCGACGGAACAGGCCGGTCCGGCCGGAACGACGACGGCCGTTCGAGCCTCTGGGATAGATGACGGTATGAGCGATACGAAGAACAGCGACGACAAGACGATCAGCGTGGCGCCGAAGAAGACCCTCACGGTTCGGCGCACGGTGGAGCAGGGCACCGTCCGGCAGAGCTTCAGCCACGGGCGGACCAAGGCTGTCGTCGTCGAGAAGAAGAAGTCGCGCGGTGTGCGCGACGAGGCTCCGGCCGCCGCTC
>CALCDT010000329.1 GCA_937900425.1 uncultured Alphaproteobacteria bacterium
GCGGCGCGGGATGCGCGACAGCGCATAGGCCGCGTTGACCGAGATCACCGTGCAGAGGATCGCCGTCGAACAGGCGACGATCGCCGTGTTGGCGAGCGCCCGCGTCACCGCGCGCAGGTTCTCCGGCAGTTCGCGGGTGTCGGGCGGAATGACGGCGAGCTGCGTCGCCGTCATCGGGTCGAGCTCCCCGGGCTCCTCGACGGTCAGCGTGCAGCCCTCGGGCACGTCGCCGACGAGGGCGAACGGCGTGTCGGCGACGAGATCGACGGCGACATAATATTGCGGGTCGTAGACGTCGACGCGGACCTTGCGGCCGGCCGGGTCGACCGGCTCGGCCAGCGGCAGCGTGTAGTAGAGCGTCAGCCGGCGGTCGTCGTGCTGCAGCCAGTATTCGCTCGGCGTGCCGAGCCCGACCTGCGTCCCGTCGACGTCGACGTAGGTGAAGTAGTGATAGGCCGCGAGCGACTCGATGTTGATCCTGGCGAGGGGGGCGAGCTCCTCGATCGAGAAGACGCCGTCGCGGTTCGCATCGAAGCCCTGCGAGGCGTAGGCCGAGAAGGCGTCGTCGAAGCGCCAGACGTGGCGGACCGCGGTGATCTTGCCGGCCTCGTCGAAGACGATCTCCTCGCGCGCCTCGACGAAGACGTGCGGATGGGCCGCGGCCGGCGCCGGCTGCCACACGGCCGCGACCGCCGCCAGCGCGGCGGCGAGAAGCCCACTTCGTCCACTCGACCGTCGAAACACCCCTTCCCCTCCGATCTCCTACCTCTCGCGATCCCCTTCCCGCGGCGTGGAAAATCCCGCCCGGCGCCCGCCGGCCGACCGGATGATTCCGCCCGGAAGGCGCGACGCCACGAAGCCGCGCCGGGATGGCGAAAGCGCGGCCGGCCCCCTTACGCGACCATGCCCTCCGCCGCCGCCCGCTCGAACCAGCCGACGAGATGGTCGACGAAGGCGCGGACCTTGCCGGAGAGGTGGCGACGGTGCGGGTAGACGGCGTAGATCGCCGACTGGCCGTGGGCGAACTCGTCGAGCACTGGCACCAGCCGGCCGGCGGCGATGTCGTCGTGCACGACGACGTAGGGGGTGAAGGCGAAGCCGAGCCCGGCCAGCGCCGCGAGGCGGCAGGCCTGCGGGCTGTTCACCTCGACGCGGCCGCGCACAGTGACGGTGCGCCGCCCGTCGCCGTCGCGGAACGGCCAGTTGCCGCGCGTCTTGGCGTTGGTGTCGATGATGCACGGCATATCGACGAGATCGCCGGGATCGGTCGGCGTGCCGACCGCGGCGAGCACGTCGGGGTGGGCGCAGACGACGATCCGGAACGGCGCCAGCTTGCGGGCGATGAGGCTCGAATCGGCGAGGTCGGTGATGCGGATGGCAACGTCGTAGCCCTCCTCGACCAGATCGACGAAGCGGTCCTCGAGGGAGAGGTCGATGCTGATGCGTGGCTCCTTCTGCAGGAACTCCATGACCGCCCGGCCGAGCTCGCCGTCGCCGAGCGTCCGCGGCGCCGCGACGCGCAGGTGGCCGCGCGGCTCGTGGTGGGTGTCGTGGATCATCGCCTCGAGGTCGTCGAGGCGCTGCAGGATCTCGTGCGCCTCGCGCAGATAGACGCTTCCCGCCTCGGTCAGCGACAGCTGCCGGGTGGTGCGGTTGAGCAGCCGGACGCCGAGCTCGTCCTCGAGCTCGCGGACATATTTCGACAGGAGCGCCTTCGAGCGGCCGAGCTTGCGGGCCGCGGCGGAGAAGCCGCCCGCCTCGGCGACCCGAACGAAGGCCTGCATGCGTGCCAGGGTGTCCATCGCGCTCCGCTCGCGGTTGGGATCGTTCGACTATACTGAACGAAGCGTCGCCGGAGCGCCAGATTGTAAACAGGCCGTCCGTTTGTCATTTCAGCGCGGCCGGGCGGTTTCGGTTGTGCGTCCCCCGGCCCTCGCCGCTCCGGGGCGCACCGGCGCCCGTCTCGGGGAGCGGCATCCGCCCGGACGGAAAGCCGGGCGGCGAGAGATCGTCCAGTTCGAACGCGCGAGCCCACGCCGGAGGATACCGTCCGGCCGCGACGGGCTCGAGGAGGGACCATGATCGACGCCCGCACCGCCCCCTACGCCATCCTCATCATCCGCCTCGCACTCGGCGTGATGTTCCTGAGCCACGGCCTCCTGAAGATCCTGGTGTTCGGCTTCGCCGGCACCGCCGGCTTCTTCGAGAGCCTCGGCCTGCCGACCGCCCTCGCCTATCTCACGATCCTCGCCGAGGTCGGCGGCGGCATCCTGCTGATCCTCGGCGTCTATGCCCGCGCCGTCGCGCTGCTGCTGGTGCCGGTGCTCGTCGGCGCCTGGTTGTTCGGCCACGCCAACACCGGCTGGCTGTTCTCGAACCCCGGCGGCGGCTGGGAATATATCGCCTTCCTGATCGCCGCCTCGTTCACCGTGGCGCTCGGCGGCGACGGCGCCCTGGCGCTGAAGCCGACCACCCGCCGCGCCTGACGCGAGACGACGCCGCGGCGCCGGAAGGCCCGCGGCGTCCGCTCAGGACTTGTCGCGGGCGAGCGCGTCGAGCTTGCGCTGCATGTCGGCGAGCTGCGACTTGAGGTCGTCGAGATCGGTCGCCGTCGGCTTGCTCTCCTCGGCCGCGGGCTTCGCCGCATCGGCCGGGCCCGAGCCGAACGGCAGGAACATCCGCATCGCCCGGTCGAACATCTCGGTGTTGCGGCGGACCTGGTCCTCCATCGCCTCGAAGGCGTTGGCGCCGAACGCCGAGGTGAGTTGCGCGCGGAAGCGCTCCTGCTCGCGGGTCAGCGACGAGATCGAGTGCTCAAGATAGCTCGGCACCAGGTTCTGCAGCGAATCCCCGTAGAAGCGGATCAGCTGGCGCAGGAAGGCGATCGGCAGCAGATTCTGCCCCTTGCTCTCCTGCTCGAAGATGATCTGCGCCAGCACCGGCCGGGTGATGTCCTCGCCGGTCTTGGCGTCGTAGACGACGAAGTCGTCCTCGGCCTTGACCATCGCGGCGAGGTCTTCGAGCGTCACGTAGGTGCTGGTGCCGGTATTGTAGAGGCGCCGGTTGGCGTACTTCTTGATAACCGTCGGTTCGTCGGTCTTCGCCGTCGTCCTGGCCACGTGCGCGCCCTCTCCCAGACGGTCCCAATCACGATTTTTCCGACACGATAGGGGCAGAGCGGGAAGCTTGCCAACGCCTTTTCGCGGCGACGCAATATGCCGTCGCCGCGCCGCCGCGGACGCCCGCCCGCGACCCCGCGTCCCGCCTCGCGCCCCTCCTTTCCGCGCGGTTGACTCCGGCTGGGCCAGCCGGCTCTATCGCTGCCACAGACGCGCCACCAAGGAGCCGCAGGGATGAGCCAGGGCAACGCCATCGTGATCGCGAGCGCCGCTCGCACGCCGGTCGGGAGCTTCAACGGTTCGTTCGCGGCGATCCCCGCCCACGTCCTCGGCGCCACCGCGATCGGCGCCGCGCTGGAGCGCGCCAGGGTGGCGGCGGAGGAGGTGGACGAGGTCATCCTCGGCCAGGTGCTCACCGCCGGCCAGGGCCAGAACCCGGCCCGCCAGGCCTCGATCGGCGCCGGCCTGCCGAAGGAGACCACCGCCTGGGGTCTCAACCAGGTGTGCGGCTCGGGCCTGCGCGCCGTCGCCATCGGCATGCAGCAGATCGCCACGGGCGACGCGACGATCATCGTCGCCGGCGGCCAGGAAAGCATGTCGCTCGCGCCGCACTGCGCGCACCTGCGCGCCGGCGTGAAGATGGGCGACTACGCGATGGTCGACACGATGATCCGCGACGGCCTGTGGGACGTCTTCAACGGCTACCACATGGGCATCACCGCGGAGAACGTGGCACGCGAGTTCCAGATCACCCGCGACGAGCAGGACGTCTTCGCCGTCGCCTCGCAGAACAAGGCCGAGGCGGCCCAGAAGGCCGGCAAGTTCAAGGACGAGATCGTCCCGGTGACGGTCAAGGAGCGCAAGGGCGAGCGGGTCGTCGAGGACGACGAGTACATCCGCGCCGGAGCGAGCCT
>CALCDT010000330.1 GCA_937900425.1 uncultured Alphaproteobacteria bacterium
CCGCGTCTTCTTCGCCTGCTCGTCGCCGCTCCCCTCCTCGCCGCCGCCCTGCCGGGCGACGCGGTCGCGGCCGAGACGATCGGGGTGTCTTCCGACGGCCGCGAATTCCACGGCCGCCCGAGCGGCAAGCGGATGGTGCCGGGCTTCGTCGGACTCGCCGGCCGCGACGGCGGCCCGAACGACGATCTCGCCGACCTGAAGGCCGTGCCCGAGAGCGCCGGGGAACTGTGGCGGCTGTGGCGGCTGCGCCCGGCGACGGGGCCGATCGGACGGGAGAGCGTCATCGGCCCCGACGACCGCAAGCGGGTCAGGGACACGACCGTCTATCCGCACAGCGCAGTCGTGCTCATCACCTTCGAGGACCAGCGCTGCACCGGCTGGATGATCAGCCGCGACACCGTCGCGACCGCCGGCCACTGCGTCCACTCCGGCGGCCCGCGCGGGCGCTGGTTCCGCACCGCCAGCTACCGGATCATGCCCGGCCGCGACGGCGGCCGCAGGCCGTTCGGCGCCTGCAGGGCGCGCACGCTCTACAGCAACACCGGCTGGACGGAAAAAGGTCGACCCGCCTTCGACTACGGCGCGATCAAGCTCACCTGCAGCATCGGCACGCGCACCGGCACCTTCGGCTTCGCCTGGACGCCCGGCTCACTCAACGGCACCGAAGTCCACGTCGCCGGCTATCCCGGCGAGAGGCGATTCACGCAGTGGATCAGTTCCGGCCCGATCGAGCTGAGCCACAAGCGGGAGCTGTTCTACAAGAACGACACGACGGGGGGTCAGAGCGGCGCGCCGGTCTATGCGGAGCGGAAGGGCTGTGGCGTCTGCGCCCTGGCCGTGCACGCCTACGGACTCTTCGGCCGTCCGCCCTACAATCGCCACAACCACGGCGTGCGTATCACCCGCGAGGTGTTCGAGCAGTTCCAGCAGTGGATCGCCGACTGATAGGGCCCGCGGCCGGGTCGCGCCCGGCCGCGAACCCGCGACGGTTCGTCAGTGGGCGGTGCGGCTCGGTGCGCTGGCGCGGGCCTCGAGCTGGGGCAGCAGGCCCATGACCTCGCCCGACAGCTTGTCCATCTCCATGTAGGCCTCGATCGCTGCGCCTATATCGCCCGTCGCGGCGTGATTGACGATCGTCGACGAGACCTTCGCGAGCGTCCCGACGAGCTCGGTGAGCCGCTGGTACTCGCCACTCGCCAGCACCTCGGGGTCGCTCAGTCGCTCGAACCCGGCACCGAGCGGTTCGATCCTGGCGCTGTAGGTGCGCGGGTCGACGGTGCGGACGCCAGCGAGGCACTCGGCCAAGGCGCGCTTCCAGATCATGTGGTCGGCCCTGAGCCGGCGCTCGCTCGCGCTCGGCCCGGCCGTCACCTCGGCGGCGGAGATCAGCGACGCGACGAGACCGTCGGTCTTGCTGACGAGATCGGCGGCGCTGCGCGAATCGCTCTCGTTCTGGTTGGCGAGGCGGGCGATCTCGACGAGGCGGTCGGCGAGATCGCGCAGCGCGCCACGCCGGTCGGCGAGCATCGCGGCGATGCGGCTGATGCCGTCGGCCGTCTCGCCGACGCGATCCTCGATGCCGCCCATGTCCTCGATCACCGCGTCGACCGTGGCGCGGCCTTCGCGCACCTTGGCGGCGCCGGCGGCCATCGCGTCGAGCATACCGCGCATGACGACGGTCAGCGTCTCGAGCTGCTCGCGGATCAGGTCCGTCGTCTTCGAGGCCTCCTCCGAGAGCGCCTTGACCTCGGCGGCGACGACGGCGAAGCCGCGACCGGCCTGCCCGGCGCGGGCGGCCTCGATGGTGGCGTTGAGGGCGAGCAGCTTGGTCTGGCTGGAGACGCTGCCGATTGCCTTGGCGAAGCCGCCGATGCTGTCCGTGGCGGCCCGCAGCTCGCCGAGGCGGCTCTCGAGGTCGGCGAAGGCGTCGGCGATGCCGGCCATCGCCACGCCGGCCGAGCGGGTGCGCGCGGCGCCGGAGGCCACGAGGCGGCGGGCCTCGAGCGACTGGCCCTCGGCGGCGGCACCGAGCTCGGCGATGTCGTCGATGGTCGAGGCGATCTGCGTCACGGCGGCGGAGGCGGCCGCTGTCTCGCCGCTGAGCTTGCGGGCGTTGCCGCTCGACCAGGCCATCAGGCACAGCACTTCGCTGAGATTGACCGACGCGTCGACGGCGGCGGCCAGGCCGTCGCCCGCGGCCGGTACGCTCCGCTCGGCCTGTTTCGACGACTCAAAGCCGCCCGGCGCCGGTGCGGCCGGACTGACGACTTCCGCTGCGATGACCATGACTTCCCCCGCGTTTCCTCAACCCCGGCGACCGCTTCTCTAGGCGCACTCGGCGCGCCGGCGGTTCATCCAGCCGGTAGTGGAGCTGACTTGCTCCAACCTGTCCATGAGGGAGCGCAAACGTCCTCGTGAGCGCTTTCCTGCGTCACATTACCGCGATCAGGACGTCATCCGCAGGGCGGGGCCGAGGGCGCACTCGGCGTAGGCGGTGAACGGACCGAGCTCGTCGCGACCGCCGCGGGCGGCGATGAACTGGTCCGGACGCACGAGCACCCAGCCGTCGCCCGTGACGCCGTAGCGGGCCGCCACCGCGTCGTGCGGGTCGCGGGCGGCGTTGAGCCGGATGACGGCGAGCGCGTCGACGAGGGAGGCGGCGCTCGCCAGGATGCCCGGCTGACGAGGCGGGTCGCCGAAGACGAGGAGGGTGTGTCTCGGGTGGGCAATCAGCGGCCACAGCGGCCCGTCGGTGCCCGCCTCGGGATCGTGGACGACGGCGTCGCGGGCACGCTCGCCGACCGCCGGATGACCCTTGCCCGAGGTCGCCCGGCCGGCGGCGACGAGGGCGCCGTCGGCATATTCGATGTCGGTCTCGGACAGCTCGACCTGCATCGCCTTGCGGACCGCCGGGATGCGCGAGGCGATCGCGACGAGGGCGCCGCGCAGCAGGCGCGGCGCCGTGCCACGAGCGACCATGCCGAAGCGCAGCATCCGCGTCGCGTTGGCGATGACGTGTGCCGCGACGGGCTTGCGTTCGGCCTCATAAGAGGTGAGCAGAGCCTCGGCGTCGCCGCGGCCGGCGAGGATGGCGGCGAGCTTCCAGCCGAGGTTCACCGCGTCCTGGATGCCGGTGTTCATCCCCTGACCGCCGGCCGGGCTGTGGATGTGGGCGGCGTCGCCCGCGAGAAGAACGCGGCCGACGCGGTAGCGGTCGACCTGCCGCTCGTTGATGTGGAAGGTCGAGAGCCAGGTCGGATCGCGCACGACGAGGCCCGGCGGTCCGCAGCCGTCGAGATGCTGCTGGATCTCGGCGAGGGTCGGCGGCGCATCGCTCGCCGGCTCGTCGCGCAGCCCGAAGATGCGCCAGACGTCACCCTCCACCGGGAACAGTGCGACGCTGCCCTTCGGGCCAGCCCAGACGTAGATCGAATCCGACAGGAGGTCGCCGTCGATGCGGGTGTCGGCGAGGATGAAGGTCTGCGGCTCGGTGACGCCCTCGAAGGCGACGCCGAGGCCGCGACGGACGGCGCTGCGGGCACCGTCGCAGCCGACGAGGAAGGCCGCCTCGGCGACCTCCTCGTGCCCGTCCGGATGTTTCAGGGTGGCGCGGACGCCGCCGTTGCCGTCGGCGAAGCCGGTGAGCTCGACGCCGCGCTCGACCGTGACGCCCAGCGCGGCGAGCCGTGCCGCGAGCAACGCCTCGGTGCGCGACTGCGGCAGGATCAGCGTGAACGGATAGGCGCTGTCGACGCCCTCGCCGATGTCGATGACGGCGTGGGTGTGGCCGCCGTCGCCGACGCGCAGATGCGCCATCCGGCGCCCCTCGGCGAGGAAGCCGTCGACGACGCCGAGCCCGGCGAAGGCCTCCAGACTGCCCGGCCAGACCGCCAGCGCCTTCGACACCGCGGCCGGCTCGGCGAGCCTGTCGACGATGCGGACGGCGAGCCCGCCGAGGGCGAGCGAGATCGCCAGGGTCAGGCCGGTCGGCCCCGCGCCGACGACGAGAACGGACTTCGACGACATCGTGTCTCTCCCCCGCTCTCCGGCGCGTCATGGCATGACACGGCGCGGCCGCCGTCAAGCGGCGACAGGGCGAATGCGGGGGCTGCCGGTCGGGCCCGTCCTCACACGGTGAGGTGTCGCCGCACCTCGGTCTCGTTGGCTGCCATGTCGGCGCGGGTGCCTGCGACGACGACCTCGCCGCGGTCCATAACGACGAAGGCGTCGGCGAGCTCGCGGGCGAAGTCGAAATATTGCTCGACGAGGACGATCGCCATCGTGCCCTGGTCGCGCAGCCAGGCGATGGCGCGGCCGATGTCCTTGATGATGGACGGCTGGATGCCCTCGGTCGGTTCGTCGAGGAGGAGCAGGCGCGGCCGGGTGACGAGGGCACGGCCGATGGCGAGCTGCTGCTGCTGACCGCCGGAGAGGTCGCCGCCGCGGCGGCCGAGCATGTCCTTCAGCACTGGGAAGAGCTCGAAGACGGCCTCGGGGATGGTGCGCTCGCGACGCGGCAGCGGCGCGAAGCCGGTCTCGAGGTTCTCCTTCACCGTCAGGAGCGGGAAGATCTCGCGGCCCTGCGGCACCAGGGCGATGCCGCGGCGGGCGCGGTCGTAGGGGGCGAGCCGACCGAGCGGCCTGCCCTCCCAGGCGATGCTGCCGGTGGAGATCGGCTGGACGCCGGCGATGGCACGGATGAGCGAGGTCTTGCCGACGCCGTTGCGGCCGAGGACGCAGGTCACCTTGCCCGGCTCGGCGGCGAGGGACACGGACCTCAGCGCCTGCGCCGCGCCGTAGTGGAGGTCGATCGCCTGGACGGAGAGCATGGCCTCACCTGCCGAGATTTACCTGCCGAGATAGACTTCGACGACCCGCTCGTCGTCGGAGACGTGGTCGAGCGAGCCCTCGGCCAGCACGGCGCCCTCGTGCAGCACCGTGACCTTGACGCCGAGCTCGCGGACGAAGGTCATGTCGTGCTCGACGACGACGACCGATTTCGTCTTCGCGA
>CALCDT010000331.1 GCA_937900425.1 uncultured Alphaproteobacteria bacterium
CGGCGAGGGCGGCGCGGCCGGAGATGCCCGCCGCCGCCAGCCGCTCGCAAAGGTCGGCCAGCATCGCCGCCTCGCCGCCGAACAGATGGGCCGAGCCGGTGGCCTCGATCCTGAGCCCGTCGGCGCCGCAAAGGCCGACCGCCGGGCTGTAGCGGGTGGTGACCCAGCGGGCGAGACGGGCGAGCGCGGCGCGGTCGCGCTGCGGATCGGCTTCGGCCACCGCGAGACCCGGCAGGATCGCCTGGGCGTGGGCGAGGGTCATCCCCGCCCTGAGCCCGAGCGAACGCGCCGCCCCGTCGACGGCGGCGAGCAGCCGGCGTCCGCCCTCGCGGCGCGCGACGACGAAGGGCTCATCCGGCCCGGGAGCGCGGCCGGGTTCCTCGCGGCGCAGCCGGTCGGTCGGCCATTCGGGCAGAAACAGCGCGAGCGTCCGCGCCGGCGGCGGCCGCGTCCCGGACCGGGCCGGCGCGCGCGCCTTCACGGCCTCCCCCGGCCCCGGGGGCGCCGATCTCGCGGGCGCCGATCTCGCGAGGCTCGCCTCCAGGGGAGGCGAGAGCGGGAGAAGCGGCGCTGTTGGCACCGGGGTGGGCGAGGCGACCTTCTCCATCACAGGCTCCGAGCATCCAGACCGCCGCCTCCGCGCCGCGGCAGCGCGTCAGTTCCACCGTCCACAGCGCCCGGCCGAGCCCGGGCCGCCCCCGCTCCCCGCCTCCCCGGACGGCGCCCCGGACATCCCCCGGACCACCGGCCGGACCACCGCCCGCCCCGACCCCCGCCGCCGGGGCGATGCGCCAGCGGGTGACGGCCGCGCTCGGCCGCCCCACCCCCTCCCGACCCATCCCCTCGCCTCTCGTCTCCTCGCCCCCCGTCCCTTCGCGCTTGCGGCCCGGCGCCGCCCGGGCCGCAGGGCGGCAGGCGAGGGCGAAGACCACGGCGCCGGAGCCTTCGGCCGCCAGCGCCAGCCGGCGCGAGGCGGTCAGGTCGAGGCCGCGGACCTCGCCGACGACCCCGGCGAGCCCGGCCTGCCGGGCGCCCTCCTCCATCGCCGCCAGCACCGCCCGGGCCTTGCCGACCTCGGCGACGATGACCCGGCCCGGATGGAGGCCGACGGCGGCCAGCGCCGGGGCGAACAGATCCTGCCGCTCGAGGCACCACAGCACCGGCCCGTCGAGCCTGGCGAGAATGCCGGCGACGAACAGCGTGGCCGCGGCGCCGTGGCCGGCGTCGCCGGCCCCGCCCGCCACCTCGTGCAGCGCGCCCAGCATCAGGCCGCCGCCCGGCAGGTGACGATCGATCGCCTCGACCCCGAAGGGCAGCACCGCCCGCTCGCCGCCACGAAGAGGCGCGATGCGGCGCTTCAGGTCGTCGAGGACGGTGGACGGAACGGCGGTCATGAAGGCTCCCCGGAGAACGACATGTTCATTATTTGTTCTCAGCGCCGGAGAGTCAATCGGGCCGCTCGCCGGACCGGGGGAAAAGCCGGGTGCGCAGCAGCGAGACGGCGGCGCCCGGCCGGCGCGCGGGGCACTCCCGCCTGCCTCCGTTTTCGGAATAACAGCTCGTCAATGCTATGCAAAAATAGCTCTTGCCAAGAGCCGGTCCGGCGCTCATTTCATGGGTGCGCGGAGATGTGCATCGCAGCAGATCCGCCCGCCAGTCGAAGAGCTTCACCAGAATTGAACACGGTTCGCACGAGGATCGTCCCGGTGCCCGCCTGTCGCGGCACCGGCCGCTTTCGTGCGGCCAGGGAATCGGGGAAAGGCCAGATGGTCACCGTCGACGAGAAGCCCGCGTTCACCGTCACCGCCGAGACGTCGCCGACCGGTGCCGATCTCGTGCCGTCCGGGTCCGCGAGCCTCGCGGCGCCCCGCCTCGGCGGCCGTATGCTCGGCCTCGACGCGGCGATCGCCCTCTCGACCGGCTTCGCCCTGCTGTGGGCCGTGTCGGTCATCGTCGTCTCGCTCGGGGCCATGGCGCTCGACGTCGTCGTCGACGACCCGCGGCTGCTCGACGTCTTCCGCAACGCCGACCTCGTCGCGCTCGCCCTCGCCCTGCCCGGCGCCGTCCTGCTGTTTCGCCGGGCCGGCCGCGCCGACTGAGGTCGCCGTCCGATCAGTGCAGCGTCAGCCACTCGCGGGCGGCGCGCTGGGCCTCGGCGATCTGGCCGGCGCTCATCTCGCCGGAGAGTTCCTTGCGGTAGGCCGCGGCCTCGGCGTTGCCGCGGAAGGCGGCGAGGTTCAGCCACTTGTGGGCGGCGACGAGGTCGACCTCGACGTTGCGGCCGATCGCATAGGCGATGCCGAGCTGATAGAAGAGATCGGCGGCGCCGGCATGACCACCGGCAAGAAGTTCCGGAGAGTCCAGTTCAAGTCTAGCCATTTCGAAAACTCCTTTTTCTGGGGCGCTCTCCGCAATTCTTCCGAAGAGCCTTGCTCGATTTCCCGATGAACCGATCATGCCCCGGCCCCTTGAATCGGTCGTTAAATGACAAGTTTAATTTTGCTCGAACAAACCTAAAATTGAATCTTAATTTTATCGAGTGTTTACTCTGAAAATCCCGCAAATCCGCGGATTCTTCCCTCAGGCCCCGGGTCTCGCTCCCCCGCCCTCGCAACGCTTTCTTGACCATGGCGCGAAGACGGCGGCCGGCCGGGCGAAAACCGCTTGTGGACATCCCCCCGCCCTGCCGCCACGGCACGCCTCCCGCCCGGCGACGCGACGCGCTACCATGCCGCCCCTCCTCACCGCGAGTGAACGCGGGAGCGGGGAGACGACGGCGAGAGGTCCGCGGGGAGGCGAGACATGACCAGGGCGGCGACGGTAATGGCCGCGATGCTGATCGCGGCGACGGGCCTCGGCGAGGCCGGCGCGGCTGAGGAGGTCGAGGGCGTCTGGCTGCGTCCCTCGACGCAATCGAAGATCCGCATCGCGCCCTGCGGGGCCGAACTCTGCGGCACGCTGGTCTTCCTGCAGGAGCCGCATCTCGACGTGCACAACCCCGACAAGGCCAAGCGCGGCCGGCCGCTGGTCGGCACCACCATCGTCTTCGGCATGACGCCGACGAAGACGGCCGGGGAGTGGGCCGGCAAGGTCTACAATCCGGAGGACGGCCGGACCTACGCCGGCGTGATGCGCCTCGACGCCACCGACGACCTGCGCCTCGAAGGCTGCGTCCTCGGCGGCCTGATCTGCAAGGGCGAGACTTGGAAACGCTCCCGGTGAAACGCTCCCGGTGAAAGGCTCGCGGTGACGCACCCGGCGTCGCTTTGCCGGGGAGAGGGCGGCGGCCGCCCTCTCCTCCGCGGCGGTCAGCGGGCGCGCTGGTTGAACAGCACCTTCTGGGCGTCCTTGTCGTCGGCGAGGTTCATCTGGTCCTCGGCCGGGGCGGCGATACCCATTCCCTTCTCCACCGCCGGCCGTGCCAGCATGCGGGCATACCAGGCCTTGACGTTGGGGAACTCGGCGAGATCGATGCCCTGGCGCTCGTGCGGCTTGACCCAGCCGACGATCGCCATGTCGGCCACCGAATAAGCCCCGGCGACCCACTCCTTGCCCTCGAGCTGCTTGTCGAGCACGCCGTAGAGCCGGTGGGTCTCGTCCTGGTAGCGCTTGATGGCGTAGGGGATCTTCTCGGGGGCGTATTGCGAGAAGTGATGGTTCTGGCCGAGCATCGGGCCGAAGCCGCCCATCTGCCACATCAGCCACTTCTCGACCTCGACGCGCTCGCGCTCGGTCTCGCCGACGAAGCGGCCGAACTTGCGGCCGAGATAGAGCATGATCGCGCCGGATTCGAAGATCGCGATCGGCGCGCCGTCCGGCCCCTCCGGATCGACGATCGCCGGCATCTTGTTGTTGGGCGAGATCGCGAGGAACTCGGGCTTGAACTGGTCGCCCTTGCCGATGCGCACGAAGTGCACGTCGTAGGGCAGGCCGAGTTCCTCCAGCAGGATCGAGATCTTCCAGCCGTTTGGGGTCGGCCAGTAGTAGAGATCGATGGGCTTGGTCTGCGTCGCGGTCATGGCGGGCTCCGAGTCGGGAGGCGGGAGGGCACCCCGACTAGATATCCCTCCCCCGCCGCTTCGCAAGCCGTCTCTCCGCCGCCGCCGCGGCGCCCGCACCGGTGTCACGCCGTCTCGCGCACCTCGAACACGCCGCTGAAGTAGGCATCGTCGGCCTCGGCCGCGACGGCCTCGACCCGTGCGCCCGGCGGCCCGCCGCGGCAGGCGGCGACCATGGTGTCGACCTTGTGCTCGGCCCCGCAGAACACCGCCTGCACCGAGCCGTCGCGGCGGTTGCGCACGAAGCCCGACAGGCCGAGGTCCTGCGCCCGCCGCCGGCACCAGTTGCGGTAGCCGACGCCCTGGACCAGGCCGGTGATGCGAACGCGGGTCGATTTCATCGCCATGCGGACCCTTCCCCGTCGCGCCCCGAATCGAGACGTCCCGCGACGAAAATGGACCGGGCCGCCGGCGATTTCATCCCACGAACAACGGCGGCCCGACGGCGGCCCCCCGGCGACGGGGGACGGCCGCCACGCGGCGAACTCACGCGAATTCGAGGATGACCGCGTCGACGCCGAGACTGTCGCCGGCCTTGGCATTGACCTTGGCGATGGTGCCGTCGCGCTCGGCGCGCAGCACGTTCTCCATCTTCATCGCCTCGACCACGGCGAGGATCTCGCCGGCCTTGACCTCCTGCCCCTCGCTCACCGCCAGCGACACGACGAGGCCCGGCATCGGGCAGAGCAGGTATTTCGACATGTCCGGCGGCAGCTTGACCGGCATCAAGGCGTCGAGCGCCGCGACCTTCGGCGTCATCACCCGGGCGTAGAGCGTGACGCCGGCGTGCGACAGCATCATGCCCGACGGCGCCGGCCGCACCTGGACGACCTTCTCCGCGCCGCCGATCCGCCCGCGCCACAGCGCCTCGCCCGGGCGCCAGTCCGAGGTCACCGTCACCGGCTCGCCGCCGCCGATCACGACGTCGATCTCGAGCGGCACCGAGGCGAAGCCTTCGGGAACCGTGACGGCGACCTGCTCGCGCCCGAGCCGCACCACCCAGTCGGTGCGCCACTTGCCCGAGGCCGGCCGCAGCCGCCCGGGCAGCGCGTCGAGCCGTTCGCGCCGGACGAGATCCATGGCGAGGGCGGCCGAGGCCAGCACCGCCTTGGTCTGCCCGTCCGGCTCGAGGCCGGTGAAGCCGTCGGGGAACTCCTCGGCGATGAAGCCGGTCGAGAGCCGGCCCTCGCGCCAGCGCGGATGCTGCATCAGGGCGGTGAGGAAGGGGATGTTCGGCTGGATGCCGTCGATGACGAAGCCGTCGAGCGCGCGGGCCTGGGCGTCGATCGCCTCGATCCGGGTCGGCGCGTGGGTGACGAGCTTGGCGATCATCGGATCGTAGAACATCGAGATCTCGGCGCCCTCGACGACGCCGGTGTCGTTGCGCACGGTGACGCCGTCGAAAACGCCCTCCTCCGGCGGCAGGTAGCGCGACAGCCGGCCGGTGGAGGGCAGGAAGTTGCGATAGGGGTCTTCGGCGTAGACCCGGCTCTCCACCGCCCAGCCGTCGAGCTTCACGTCGTCCTGGGTGAAGGACAGCTTCTCGCCGGCGGCGACGCGGATCATCTGCTCGACGAGGTCGATGCCGGTGACGAGTTCGGTGACCGGATGCTCGACCTGCAGGCGGGTGTTCATCTCGAGGAAGAAGAACGAGCGGTCCTGGCCGGCGACGAATTCCACCGTGCCGGCGCTGTCGTAGCCGACGGCCTTGGCGAGGGCGACCGACTGCTCGCCCATCGCTTTCCGGGTCGCCTCGTCGAGCAGCGGCGAGGGCGCCTCCTCGATGACCTTCTGGTTGCGGCGCTGGATCGAGCATTCGCGCTCGCCGAGATAGACGACGTTGCCGTGCTTGTCGCCGATCAGCTGGATCTCGACGTGGCGCGGGTTGACGATGAACTTCTCGATGAACATGCGGTCGTCGCCGAAGGACGAGGCCGCTTCGGACTTGGCGCGGGCGAAGCCGTCGGCCACCTCCTGCGCGTTCCAGGCGATGCGCATGCCCTTGCCGCCGCCGCCGGCCGAAGCCTTCATCATCACCGGATAGCCGATGGAATCGGAGATCTTCACCGCCTCCTCGACGCTTCCGATGACGTCGAGGTTGCCCGGCACCGTCGAAACCTTGGCCGCGGCGGCGAATTTCTTCGATTCGATCTTGTCGCCCATGGCGTCGATCGCGTCGGGATTGGGGCCGATGAAGACGATGCCTTCCGCGGCGAGCGCCCGCGGGAAGGCGGCGCGCTCGGACAGGAAGCCGTAGCCGGGATGCACGGCCTCGGCCCCGGTCTGCTTGCAGGCGGCGACGATGCGCTCGATCAGCAGGTAGGACTGGGCGGCAGGGGCGGCGCCGATGTGGACCGCCTCGTCGGCCTGCGCGACGTGGAGGGCGTCGCGGTCGGCGTCGGAGAAGACGGCGACGGTGAGGATGCCCATGCGCCGGGCGGTGCGGATGACGCGGCAGGCGATCTCGCCCCGGTTCGCGATCAGGATCTTGGAAAACATGCGTCGTCCCCTCGCCTTGTTCTTGCGGTCCGCCGCACCGGACCCTGGTGCCGATCGTTCTTATGGAGTTTGCCCATGACCGGCAACAGAACGAAAGGCGGGGAGAAATGCGCATAAGGACGCAGTGCAGCATCGGCCCCGCCGATGTCGGCGGCCGTCTCCGCCACGAGGCGGCCACCCGCGCGCCGCAAGCTCTCCCGGCACCCCTCCCACTGCGCGGGCGAGAGTGTCCGGCGCAATCGGCAGGCGGACGTCGTCCGCGTCGTGGCGGCGTCACCGGTCCGTGCTAGCCTCTGCGTCCCGGCGGCCCGCACGCCCGCCGACGACGCGGAGGAAGACCCCATGAGCTGCCACGGAACCATCGTCTGGACCGAACTCGACACCTGGGACGTCGAGGCCGCCAAGGCCTTCTATGCCGCGACCCTCGGCTGGCGCTACGAGCCGCGGCCGATGGCGGACGGCGCCACCTACTGGCTGATCTTCTCCGGCGAGCGGATGGTCGGCGGGATGTTCGGCCTGACGGCGCCGGAGTTCGAGGGCATCCCCTCGCACTGGTTCAGCTTCATCGAGGTCGACGACGTCGACGCCCGCACCGCCCTGGTCGAGGCCGCCGGCGGCGCGCTGATGCGCCCGGCCTTCGACGTCGCCGACGTCGGCCGCATCGCCATCGTCAAGGACGCCTCCGGCGCCGTCGCGGGCTGGATGACTTCGGTGCGGCCGGGCTGACGGCCGCAGGCTCAGGACACGTCGGGCGGCCCCTCGGGCCGCAGCGCGAAGGCCGCC
>CALCDT010000332.1 GCA_937900425.1 uncultured Alphaproteobacteria bacterium
GCCGACCGCCGACCGCCGACCGCCGACCGCCGACCGCCGACCGCCGACCGCCGACCGCCGCACGGCTCCGCGCCAATTGCAGCCTCCGCCGTGGTGACAGCGTCTTGCAAGCCTTCTAATGTCGGCGCCATCACCTTCCGGCCGGCCGACCACACGGGCACCTCTCCTCCCGCGGTGCCGCGCTCGTCTCGGTCCCTCCACGAGGATCCTGCCATGATCGCCAAGACACCGACGAAATTCGGCATCGGCGCCCCCGTGCGGCGGCGCGAGGACCCGGCGCTGATCACCGGCGCCGGGCGCTTCACCGCCGACATCGCGCCCGAGGGCGCGCTGCACGCCCACGTGCTGCGCTCGGCCATGGCCCATGCCGATTTCACCATCGCCAATCTCGACGAGGTGCGGGCGATGCCGGGGGTGCGGCTGGTGTGGACCAACGCCGACCTCGCCGGCTGGGGCGATCTGCCCTGCGAGACGCTGGTCGAGCAGTCCGACGGCACGACGACCCTGCCGACGCCCCATCCCGTGCTCGCCGGCGGCACCGTCCGCCACGTCGGCGACCCCATCGCCTTCGTCGTCGCGCAGACGGCCAGCGAGGCCCGCGACGCGGCCGAGGCGATCGTCGTCGACTATGACGAGCGTCCCGTGGTGACCGACACCGCCGTCGCGCTCGACGCCGGCGCCGCGCTGGTCTGGCCGGAGCGGGGCAGCAACCTCGCCTTCGAGTATCACGGCGGTGATGCGGCCGAAACCGACGCGCTCTTCGCCTCGGCGGTCCGCGTCGTCGCCCTCGACATCGTCAACCAGCGCGTCGTCTCCAACTACATGGAGCCGCGATCGGCGATCGGCGAATACGATCCCGCCTCCGGCCGCTACACGCTGACGACCGGCACCCAGGGCGGCCACGGCATGCGCAAGGTGATCGCGCAGCACATCCTGAAGATCGACGAGAGCCGGCTGCGCGTCGTCACGCCCGACGTCGGCGGCGGCTTCGGCACCAAGAACTTCTGCTATTCGGAATATCCGCTGGTGCTGAAGGCGGCGGAGGCGCTCGGCGCGCCGGTCAAGTGGACCGGCGGGCGGGACGACCATTTCGTCATCGATTCCCACGGCCGCGACAACGTCACGAGGGGCGAGCTCGCCCTCGACGGCGAGGGCAGGGTGCTGGCCATGCGGGTCGATCTCGTCGCGGCGATGGGGGCCTATCTCCACCAGTTCGGCCCGGAGATCCCGTCGGGCGGCATCACCATGGCGACCGGGCTCTACGACATCCCGGCCTTCTTCGTGCGGGTGCGCGGCGTCTTCACCAACACGACGCCGACCGACGCCTACCGCGGCGCCGGCCGCCCGGAAGCGGCCTATCTGATCGAGCGGCTGATCGATGAGGCCGGGCGGCAGACCGGGCTCGGCCCGATCGAGATCCGCCGCCGCAACTTCATTCCGCCGGAGAAGATGCCCTACACCACGGTCAGCGGCCAGTATTACGATAGCGGCGAGTTCGAGGGCCATCTCGCCCGCGCGCTGGAAGTCGCCGACTGGGACGGCTTTGCCGCCCGGCGCGCGGCGAGCGCGGAAAAGGGCCTCGTCCGCGGCATCGGCCTTTCGACCTACGTCGAGATCTGCGCCTTCCCGGGCGCCGAGGAGGCGACGATCGTCGTCAACGACAGCGGGACGGCGACGCTCTACATCGGCACCCAGACCAACGGCCAGGGCCACGCCACCGCCTACGGCCAGCTGATCGCCGAGTATCTCGGCCTCGATCTCGCCGAGGTCGAGACGGTGCAGGGCGACACCGACCGGGTCCGCCGCGGCGGCGGCACCGGCGGCTCGCGCTCGATCCCGCTCGGCCTCGCCTCCGTCGACATCGCCTCCAAGCTGCTGGTGGAACAGATCAAGCAGCTCGCCGCCGAGCGGCTCGAAGCGGCGATCGGCGACCTCGAACTCACCGGTGGCGCCGTCCGCGTCGTCGGCACCGACAAGGCGGTGACCCTCGCCGAGATCGCCGCGACCGCGGGCGACAAGGACAAGCTCAAGGCGCGGGGCTCGTTCAAGCAGGACGGGGCGACCTATCCCAACGGCACCCACGTCTGCGAGGTCGAGATCGATCCGGAGACCGGGGTCACGACGATCGTGGGCTACACGATCGTCGACGACTTCGGCGTCACGGTGAACCCGATGCTGCTCGAAGGCCAGGTCCACGGCGGCGTCGCCCAGTCGATCGGCCAGGCGCTGATGGAGGGCACCGTCTACGACGACAGCGGCCAACTCGTCACCGCCTCCTTCCTCGACTACTGCATGCCGCGGGCCGACGGCATGCCGGATTTCCGCTTCGAGACCCGCAACGTGCCCTCGACCACCAACCTCCTCGGCATCAAGGGCGCCGGCGAGGCCGGCACCATCGGCGCGACGCCGGCGGTGATGAACGCGGTGGTCGACGCGCTCCATTCGGCGAAGGGCATCTCCCACATCGACATGCCGGCGACGCCGGCGCGGGTCTGGCACGCGCTCAACGCGGCGTGAGAGCCGCTTCGGCGGTGCCCGAACCGCCGCATGGCATGAACCTGACGAGACCCGCCCGGGTGACGCCCTGGCGGGTCTTTTCGTGTCCGGCCCGGCCGAGCGGAGATTTCGGCACCGACGTCGCGCCGGAGCCCGTGGACCGTCGTCGCGGGGCGGGGGCCGCGGCGGTGGGCGTGCCCGTCATCCCGGTCGATCAGCGCCCGTCAACCCGCACCGCGCCCCGCTCGGCACGGGCGGAACACCTGCGACCCCTCGTCCGACGAACCGGCTGGACGCGAGTACGTAATGATGTAACATTACACTCCGAGGCGCATGGGGGCGCTGAAACCGGAGACGAGAGTCGATGTCGAACAGGATGAGGACGTTTGCGGGTGCGATCGCGCTCGGCGCTGCGCTGGCGCTCGCGGGACAGGCCGGAGCCGCGGCAAGCCACAACCACGCGGCCGGGCAGGACCACGCGGCTCACGATCACGCGGGGCATGACCACGGCACCGACGAGCAGATCTACAAGGGCTATTTCGAGGACGACCAGATCAAGGACCGGACCCTCGCCGACTGGCAGGGCGAGTGGCAGTCGGTCTATCCGCTGCTGCGCGACGGCACGCTCGACCAGGTGATGGAGAAGAAGGCGGAGAAGGGCGACAAGTCGGCCGCCGAATACCGCGCCTATTACGAGACCGGCTACCGGACCGTCGTCGACGCGATCACGATCGACGGCGATACCGTCACCTTCAGCCGCGCCGGGCACGACACCCGGGGCCGCTATGCCGGCGACGGCCGGGAGGTCCTCACCTACGAGAAGGGGAACCGCGGCGTGCGCTTCGTGTTCAAGAAGGTCTCGGGCGACGCCGCCGCTCCCGACTTCATCCAGTTCAGCGACCACAGGATCGCGCCGGCCTCCTCGGATCACCTTCACCTCTACTGGGGCGACGACCGCACCGCGCTGCTGTCGGAACTGACCAATTGGCCGACATACTATCCCGCTGCGATGAGCGGGGAGGAGATCGCCCGGGAGATGGCCGCGCACTGAGTGGAGGCCGCGACGGGTCCGGCCTTCGCGATTCGCCACCAGACGAAGGCGACCCGGCCGCGGTCCGCGCGCGGCGCCCCATGCGCCAGCCGGCCGGCGCTGCGAGGTGCCGGTCGGCGCTCCCGCGGCCGGCGCCAGGACGGCCGATCGGAGGAGTTTCGGCGGGCCGAAGCCCGCCATCTTCGCTATAAGGGCGAATCGAAAGAGGGGTTTTCCGCGCGGGCCGAGCGGGTCCGTCGGTCGAGGTGGGGCTGGGGATGGACCGGGCGCCCGCAGGCGCACCCTCCGTGCATCGAGGAACCCCGCCCGTGCCCAATCCCCTCGTCGGCATCGCGATGAAGATCGCCTCGACCGCCTTCTTCGCGGTGATGATGGCGCTGGTGAAGATGGTGGCGGAGCGGATGCCGCTCGGCGAGGTGGTGTTCGCGCGCTCGTTTCTCGGCGTGATCCCGGTGCTGGTCTGGCTGGCGATGCGCGGCGAGGTCGCCGCCGCCTGGCGCACGCGCCGGCCGTTCTCGCACGTCATGAGAGCCGTCGCCGGCACGATCAGCATGTTCTTCTGGTTCGGCTCGCTGGCGCGTCTGCCGCTGCCGGACGCCACCGCGATCAACTACGCCGCGCCGCTGATCACCACGGCGCTGGCGGCGCTGCTGCTCGGCGAGGTGGTGCGGGCCTATCGCTGGAGCGCGGTGGCGGTCGGCTTCCTCGGCGTCGTCGTCGTACTCTCGCCCCATCTCTCCGGCCTCACGAAACTGTCGGGCGACACGGGCACCATCGGCGCGGCGATGGCGCTCGGCTCGGCCTTCTTCGCCGCCCTCGCCATGATCTCGATCCGCCGGATGAGCGGCACCGAGCACCCGGGCGCCATCGTCTTCTATTTCATGATGTCGGCCTCGGTGATGGCGCTCGCCACGGTGCCCTTCGGCTGGGTGATGCCGACGCCCACGGAGTGGGGGCTGCTCGTCGCGATCGGCCTGCTCGGCGGCCTCGGCCAGGTGTTCCTGACGCTGAGCTACCGCTATGCCGAGGCCTCGGTGATCGCCCCCTTCGACTATTCGAGCATGCTGTTCGTGCTGATCCTCGGCTTCGTCCTGTTCGGCGAGGTGCCGACGCTCGCGGTGCTGGTCGGTGCGGCCATCGTCATCGGCGCCGGCGTCTTCGTGATCTGGCGCGAGCGGCGGCTCGGCATCCAGCGCGCGAGGGTGCGCAAGGCGTCGACGCCGCTGTGATACGGGCGTGCGCTTGAAGCGACCTCGCTCCTTTCCGTCGTCATTCCCTCCGTCCTCTCCGCCGTCATTCCCGCGACCGCGGGAATCCAGCGGGCGGCAGGGGAAAGGCTTGTGATTTCATCGGGGCGGTGCGGTATTCGGGCGTCGGTCGCAAAGGCTTTTCCCCGCGGAGGGCTGGATTCCCGCGGTCGCGGGAATGACGGCGGACAGGTCTTTGAAAGGGTGCCAGCCCGCTCGTTCCGGCGTGATCCGGGTGCTGTCGTGAGCCAAGCCCGCCACCGGCGCTCAGGGTGAGGGCGAAGAGAGGCCGGTTCGAACGTAAGCTTGTACGACCCGTTGGAACAGCAGCTTTGCCGATGGCGCGGGCCAGCGGAAAATCGTCCGCCCCTGCAACGGCAACGCATTCCTCCGGATGCCCGAAGCCTCGGCATCGCCTTGACATCCTTCCCCCGCCAACTCACATTCCGCCCGAGACGAGGGGCGCCCAAACCGGGCTGAGATGCACCCTTAGAACCTGATCTGGGTCGTACCAGCGGAGGGACGTCGGCGTCGGGACACATCCCGACGGTCCGCGTCCCGGCGAGAGAGGACGCGGTGGCAGCCTCCGGCGGACAATCGAGAGTACGTGTCGACCTCGCCGTCGTCGGCGCCGGTGCGGCCGGCCTCGTCACGGCGGTGATGGCGCGCCGCGCCGGGCTGACGGTCGCCCTCTACGAACACGGCGATGATTTCTCCCAGTCGGCGGCCTGGCGGGCGGGGGGCATGCTCGCACCCTATTGCGAGGCCGACGGCGCCGAGGGCGACGTCATCCGCCTCGGCCTGCGCTCGATGCGGCTGTGGCCCTCGCTCTACTCCGACATCCGCCGCGAGGGCACGCTGGTCGTCGCCCCGCCGCGCGATCTCGCCGGCCTGCAGCGCTTTTCCCGTGTCACCGAGGGCCACGAGCCGGTCGACGCCTCGGAGATCGCCCGGCTCGAGCCGGATCTCGCCGGGCGCTATCGCAGCGGCCTGTTCTTCCCGGCCGAGGGCCACCTCAACCCGCGCGAGGTGATGCCGGCGCTGCTCGGCGAACTGGAGCGGGAGGGCGTCGCCGTCACCTTCGGCTGGACCGGCGAGGTCGGCGATCTTGCCGCCGACCGTGTCGCCGACTGCCGCGGCATGGGCGCCCGCGACCGCTTCACCGACCTTCGCGGCGTCAAGGGCGAGATGGCGGTGATCCGCGCGCCCGACGTCGCGCTCAACCGGCCGGTGCGGCTGCTGCATCATCGCCACCCGCTCTACGTCGTGCCGCGCGGCGGCGGCGTCCACATGATCGGGGCGACGACGGTGGAGAGCGACGCCGGCGAGGCCGTCACCGTGCGCTCCGCCGGCGAATTGCTGACCCAGGCCTATGCGGTGCATCCGGCCTTCGGCGACGCCGAGATCGTCGAGTTCAACGTCGGGCTCCGGCCCGCCTTTCCCGGCAACGAGCCGCGCATCGTCGACGGCGGCCGGGTGATCGCGGTCAACGGGCTCTACCGCCACGGCTGGCTGATCGCGCCGGCGATGGCCGAGATCGTCGTCGGCCGGCTGCTCGGCACGGTCGCCGAACACGAGGTGCTGACATGCGCGTAGAACTCAACGGCGAGGCGGTCGAAACCGAGGCCGCCACCCTCGCCGCCTTCGTCATAGACCGGGACTTCGATCCCGAAATCGTCGCGACCGCCCTCAACGGCGAGTTCGTGCCGCGCTTCGAGCGCGCCGACACGCCCCTTGCCGAGGGCGACCGCGTCGAAGTGTTCAGCCCCCGCCAGGGAGGATGAGAGAGATGACCGACACCCCGACCCGCTCCGCGCCCGACGACGCGCTCGACCTCTACGGCACCCGGGTGACGAGCCGCTTCCTGCTCGGAACCGCGCGCTATCCCTCGCCCGATCACCTGCGCCGGGCGGTGACGCGCTCGGGCGCCGAGATCGTCACCGTGTCGCTGCGCCGGGAATCCACCGGCGGTGACAAGGCCGGCCACGCCTTCTGGCATCTCGTCCGCGAACTCGGCGTCAAGGTGCTGCCTAACACCGCCGGCTGCCACAGCGCCCGCGACGCCATCAAGACGGCGCTGATGGCCCGCGAGGTCTTTGGCACGCCGTGGATCAAGCTCGAGGTGATCGGCGACGAGGCGACGCTGCAGCCCGATCCCTTCGGCCTCGTCGAGGCCGCGCGCGAGCTCTCGAGCCAGGGCTTCGAGGTGTTCCCCTACATGACCGACGACCTCGTGCTCGCCGACCGGCTGCTCGAGGCCGGATGCAAGGTGCTGATGCCGTGGGGGTCGCCGATCGGCTCGGGCCGCGGGCTCAACAACCCCTATGCCCTCCGGCTGCTGCGCGCCCACGTGCCCGGCGTGCCGCTGATCGTCGACGCCGGCCTCGGCGCGCCGAGCCACGCGGCGGCGGCGATGGAACTCGGTTTCGACGCCATCCTGCTCAACACCGCGGTGGCGACGGCGGGCGATCCGCCGGCGATGGCGGAGGCTTTCGGCAAGGCGATCGAAGCGGGCCGCACCGGCTTCCTCGCCGGCATCATGGAGCAATACGACCTCGCCACCGCCTCGACGCCGGTGTTCGGCGCGCCGTTTTCGCCGTTTGCGGGGTGAGGGCGATTCGTGGGGTCGATGTCTGCTTTCGATCCCTGCGGCGCAAGAAGTGTGCATTGCAGGTTTATGATGAAAATGGAACTTACCGAAAAATATTCTTCACGTGTACCATCAAAGACAGGAATGCAAGAATAACGACTGTGATTATTAGTGATATATGTATTTGACGCTCGTACCAGTCGAATTTCTTTTTAAAGGATTCGGTGCAGTATGGATTTTCTCTATCAATTATAAATAGTTTCCTGATCATCCTGAAAAATTTTTCTGAATTTGGCGTTTCTTTGGCGAGTTTCAATATTTTGTATCTATAGTAAAACAACGTAGCATGGCAGTGTATAAGGCTGGCAATCAGAATTAATCCTGGAATTTTCTTAATGAATTCTGACATGGTCAATGACTATACGTTGTGTCGGGCTTCGGAGACTCGCAGATTAAGACTGGAAACCGAACGTGCAATCGCTGGGTGAAAGTATGGTAAAGCCGCAGATGTCCACCCTCGACCGCTTCTATCTCGTCGTCGACCGCTTCGACTGGCTGCCCCGCTTCCTGCCGCTCGGGCTGAAGCTCGTTCAGCTGCGCATCAAGGACCAGCCCGAGGCAGTCGTTCGCAAGGAGATCGCGGAAGGCATCGCGCTCTGCCGCGCACACGGGGCGACGCTGGTCGTCAACGACTACTGGCGGATCGCCATCGACCTCGGCGCCGAGTGGCTGCATCTCGGCCAGGAGGATCTGGCCGAGGCCGACCTTGCCGCCATCCGCGCCGCCGGCCTCAAGCTCGGCATCTCGACCCATTCCGACGAGGAACTGGAAACGGCGCTGGCGGTGAAGCCGGACTACGTCGCGCTCGGGCCGGTCTACGAGACGACGCTCAAGGTCATGCCGTGGAAGCCGCAGGGACTCGCCCGCGTCGCCGACTGGCGCGGCCGCATCGACGTGCCGCTGGTCGGCATCGGCGGAATCACGCTGGAGCGGGCGCCGGAGGTGTTCGCGGCGGGCGCCGATACGATCTCGGTCGTCTCCGACGTGCTGCGCGCGCCGAACCCGGAAGCGCGGCTGACCCAGTGGCTTGGCGCGCGAGGAACCTGGACGCGGCCGTGAGCCGGCGAGCGACCGCGGTCCCGGTGCGAGCGACCGTTCAGAAGGCCTTGAAGGTCGGGATGGTCCGGGTGTCGACGATGCCGGGGACGACGTGGAGCTTCTCGTTGACGAAGTGGCCGATGTCGACGCCGTCCTCGACGTAAAACTTGACCAGGAGATCGAAGTCGCCGGCGGTCGAATAGACCTCGGAAGCGATTTCCGCCTCGGCGATCCGGGCGGCGACCTCGTAGGACTGGCCGAGCTGGCATTTGACGAGAACGAAGAACGGCTTCACGGACGGGTCCCCTGGCGGCTCGGGTTCGCGGGAGCCGCACTGGATCACGCGGCGGGCCGGGACGCAAGACGGCCGCGCCGCACGAGGAGGAAGGACAGATCCCGATGACCGCCATCGCCGTCACCATCGCCGGCTCCGATTCCGGGGGAGGGGCCGGAATCCAGGCCGACCTCAAGACCTTCTCGGCGCTCGGCGTCTTCGGCGCCAGCGTCGTCACCGCGTTGACCGCCCAGAACACGCTCGGGGTCTCGGGCATCCACCCGGTGCCGGCGGCGTTCGTCGCCGCCCAGATCGACGCGGTCTTCTCCGATCTCTCGGTCGACGCGGTCAAGATCGGCATGCTGGCCGACCCGGCGGTGATCGCCGCGGTCGCCGACGGTCTCGCGCGCCATGGCCAGAGCAAGGTGGTGCTGGACCCGGTGATGATCGCCGCGAGCGGCGATCCGCTGCTGCCCGACGGTGCCGTCGCCTCGCTGCGCGACGTCCTGCTGCCGAAGGCGATGCTGCTGACGCCCAACCTGCCCGAGGCGGCCCGCCTGCTCGGCGAACCGGTGGCGCGCAGCCGCGTCGACATGGAGCGGCAGGGGCGGGCGCTGCTGGCGCTCGGGCCGCGCAACGTTCTCGTCAAGGGTGGCCACGGCGAGGAGGCGGAGAGTGCCGACGTGCTGGTGGGCGAGGGTGAAACCCTGTGGCTGACGGCGCCGCGCCATCCGACCCGCAACACCCACGGCACCGGCTGCACCCTGTCCTCGGCGATCGCCGCCGGCCTCGCCCGCGGCTTCGCCCTGCCGGAGGCGGTGCGGGCCGCCAAGGACTACCTGACCCTCGCCATCGTCGCCGCCGACGACCTGGCGATCGGTGCCGGCCACGGCCCGGTCCATCACTTCCATGGCCAGTGGCCACGGCGCTAGGACGGGCGCGCCGCCCGCTCACCCTCCCGGCGGAACGGCCTCCGCCGCGCCGACGGCGTCCCGCCGGGAGGACGAGTCGCGTTCGGCCTTCCCGCGCGGCGACGGCGCCGGCTGTGGACAAGCGCCGGGTCGCTTGTGTCCCGCATGCAACAGCGCCGGCTAAACTCCGCCCACTGCGCGTCGGCGCGAAAGCGGCTTGCACTCGGCCAGATAATTTGTCTGACAATCTTTCATTAATTGAAATACTTGGATTTACTTACGGCCGGTGGACGTAAAGAATCGGCGACTGAAAGAACGCTAGGGAAGTCACCTCCGCTTTCGATGGGAGGATCAGCGCGAAAAGTTTCCCCCAGTTCTTGGCCTTTCATGATCTCTGGAGCATGCTCCCCTTATAACAAGCCGGTGCGCAGTATTGATGACGCTGCGTCAGCTGGAACAACGCGTCCAGGGGTCAGGAAATGAAGAAAGCCTCGCTGATCATCGCCGCCACCGCACTCGGCACCACGCTGGCGGCGCCGCAGGCGCTCGCCGGCGGCTTCGCCTTGCGCGAGCAGTCGGCGTCGTCACAAGGTGCCAGCTTCGCCGGTGCCGCCGCTCCGGGCGAAAGCCCTTCGGCGATGTTCTGGAACCCGGCGGCGATCACGACGACCAACGGCTTCGTCATCGAATCGAACGGCACGATCATCCTGCCGAAGTCCGAGCTTTCCGTGGACGCCGCCCGCAGTCCGCTTTCGGCCTTCGGCTTCGGCAACGGCGGCGACGTCGGCATCGACGCCTTCGTGCCCTCGTTCTATTCGTCCTACCAGATCGACGAGCAGCTCTACCTCGGCCTCTCGGTCAACGCCCCCTTCGGCCTAGGTACCCACACCGAGGGGCCGTGGGTCGGTCAGACCGACCACGACCGCGCCAAGGTCCGCACTACCGCGATCACGCCGACGCTCGGCTACAAGGTCAACGACATGCTGAGCCTCGGCGTCGGCCTGACGGCGCAATATTTCAAGGTCGACCTGTCGCGCAGCCCGGTGATCGCGCCGCCCGCCACCTTCGCGCGCGCCGAACTCGAAGGCGACGACTGGGGCTTCGGCGCCACCGCCGGCCTCACCCTGATACCCTTCGAGGGCACCGAGATCGGCCTCGGCTACCGCTCGCCGATCAGCTACACCCTCGAGGGTACCCAGAAGCTGAAAACCACGGGCGGGGCGACGCTGAGCAACCTGCCGATCGAGGCCGAGGCGACGCTGCCCGAGACCGTGACCCTCGGCGTGCGCCAGCGCGTCGACGACGCCTTCACCCTGCTCGCCGGCGTCGAGTGGACCAACTGGAGCCGCCTCGGCACGGTCCCGGTCACCACCACCGGTGGCGGCACCGTCTCCGAACTGGTGTTCGAATACGGCGACGGCTGGTTTCTCTCGCTCGGCGGCGAATATGCCTGGAACGACGACCTGACGTTGCGGGCCGGCGTCGCCTACGAATGGTCGCCGGTCAAGGACGCCCACCGCTCGATGCGCCTGCCCGACAACGACCGCATCTGGCTTTCGGCCGGCGCGACCTGGACGTTTAACGACAAGATCTCGCTCGATTTCGCCTATACGCACATCTTCGTCAACGACGCCGACCTCGAAGTCGCCACCGATCTCACCAACGGCGTGATCGGCTATGCGGGGACGGCGGAAGGCAGCATCGACATCATCTCCGCCGCCCTCAGGGTCAAGCTCTGATCGCGTGACGCGTGAGGTGCGGTCACGTCCGGCGAGGCCGGGCGTGACGGCCGGCCTGCCTGCGCCCGAAGGGGCTTCGCGTCGCTCGAAGGGCTTCGCCCGGTCGAGGCCCTCCGCTCCGGCACGAGCCGCGCCGCGCCGGGGGCTTCGCCGACGGCCCGGCCGCGGCTATGATCGCGGCCATGACACTTCTCGACCAGAGCGCCGCGATCGACCCGGACCTGATGGGACCGGGCGACCGGGCGCGATTCTTCCGGGCGGCGCGGCACGACCGGCTGGAGGGCCTCACCGCCTCGTTCCGCAGCCACCGCTACCCGCTCCACTCCCACGAGACCTATGTCGTCGGACTGATCGTCGCCGGCTGCGAGAGCTATCGGCTGCGCGGGGTGCGCCACTACGCCGGGCCGGGCGAGATCTGCCTCGTCAATCCGGGCGAGGTCCACGACGGCGAGCCGGCCGGCGAAGGCTACGCCTACCGGATGACCTATCCGTCCGAGGCGCTGCTCGCGGCGATCGCGGCGGAGTGGAGCGGTGTCGACGCCGTTGCGGCGCCGAGCTTCCATAGCGGTGTGCTGCGCGATCCCGCACTCGCCGATGCGCTGCTGGCGGCGCACCGGCTGCTCGAGAGGGCGCCCGATTCGCTCGCCGGCGAGGAGGCGATGCTTCGTGCCTACGGGGCGCTGATCGAGCGGCACGCCGACGGCCGCGGCCCCTCGGCGGCTCCCGGCCATGGCGCCGCGGTGCGGCGGGTCGCCGAATTCCTCGAAAGCGCGATCGACCGCGATCCCGACCTTTCCGAAATCGCGGCGGTCGCCGGTCTGTCGCGCCACCATCTCGTGCGCCTGTTCCGGCGCGAGACCGGGCTGACGCCCCACGCCTATCTGACGGACGCGCGGGTGCGGGCGGCGCGTCGGCGGCTCGCGGCCGGAGAGGCCCCGGCCGACGTGGCGGCCGCCTGCGGCTTCTTCGACCAGAGCCATCTGAGCCGCTGCTTCAAGGCCCGGATCGGCGTCGCGCCGGGTGCGTTTCGCCGGGCGTGACAGCCGGCCGGGAGACGTCTCGACCCGCCAAAGGGGCGCGCGCAGGCGAGCCCGGCCGGGCGGCGCGCGACGGGTGGTCGGCGGCAACGGCGCCCGAAGGCGATTTCGTCCAAGAAATCGGTATGCCGCCGGGGCAGAAGACCGGACCATGTCCCGATCCGATTCTCACTCCTCGGCTCCTGTCGAGGACTTCACCGCCGGCCTCGCCGCCATCGCTCCGCTCGCCGTCGCGGTGGTGCCCTTCGCGCTGATCCTCGGCGCCAACGGTGCGGCAAAGGGCCTCTCGCCGCTCGAAGTCGCGCTGATGAGCGGCTTCGTCTTCGCCGGCTCCTCGCAGTTCCTCGCCATCGACCTCTGGCGCGATCCGGCGCCGGCGCTCTCGCTCGCGCTCGCCGTGCTGCTGATCAACCTCCGCCACGTGCTGATGGGGGCGAGCCTTTCCGGCAAGCTCTCCCGCTTCGGCCGGGCCGGCCGTCTCGCGGCGGTGTTCTTCATGGCCGACGAGATCTGGGCGCTGGCCGAGAAGCGGGCGCTCGACCGCGGCCTCACACCGGCCTATTACGCCGGCCTCGCGGCGACGCTCTACCTCAACTGGCTGGTGTTCACCACGCTCGGCGCGCTCGCCGGCCGGTTGGTCGACGACCCCGCCGCCTTCGGCTTCGACTTCGCCTTCACCGCCGTCTTCATCGGCCTCGTCGCCGGCTTCTGGAAGGGGCGCGGCAGCTTCGCCGTCGCCGCGGCGAGTGCGGCGGGGGCGATCGGCGTCCATGCCCTCGTCGAGGGCGCGTGGTTCGTGATCGCCGGCGCGCTCGCCGGCGTCGCCGTCGCGGCTCTGCAGGGCGGGGAACCGGCGGCGCAGGAGGAGACGGCGTCGTGAGCCTCGATCCCGCCAACCTCCTCGCCATCCTCGCGATGGCGGCGGCGACCTATCTGACCCGGGTCTGCGGTCTCTGGCTCGCCGGGCGCATCCCCGCCGGCGGGCGGACCCGGGCGGCGCTCGACGCCCTGCCGATCGCGGTGCTGGTCGCGGTGATCGCCCCGAGTGCCGCCGCCGGTCCGGCCGAGGTCATTGCGGCCGTCGTCACCATCCTCGCGGTGCGGCGCCTGCCGCTCGTCGCCCTCGTCGCGGTTGCGATGGCGGTGGTCGTCGTCGGACGGCGGGTGTTCGGGGGGTGAGGCAGCCTCAGATCGTGCGCAGCGACCAGGCGACGAGGTCGCCGATGGCGCGGCTTGCCGCGGAGCCGAGGGCGGCGACGACGTCGGCGGCGGCATCGCTCGGGGCGGGGGCCTCGGCGGACACCACCGTGGTGCCGACGACCTGACCGTCGCGATCGTTGAGCAGCTTGACGCCGAGTTCGACCCGGGCGCGGTCCGTCGTCGCGTCGTAGGCGAAGCTGCGGATGTCGACGATCACCTGATAGTCGATGGCGAGGCTCTCGCCCGGAACGCCGACGGCTTTGGCCCGTCCGCTGTCCTCGAAAGCGCGCACCAGCTTGATCTGGACGAGGTTGGTGAGCCCGTCGCTCCACTGGACGCCGGGGAAGTAGGCGATCTCGGCGGGCTTCGGATTGACGACGACGCGGTTGCTGTCGAGGGCGGCGAGAGCGGTGGGCTTGGGCACCAGCAACTGGGCGCGGCTGCGACCGCGGGCCGGTGCATCGCCCGCGGGGCGGGCTTCGATCGCCAGATCGTAGATCGCCGCCGGCTTGCCGCCGCCGGCCGCGAAGAAGGAGGTGCAGCCGGCGAGCGAGACGGCGAGCGCCGCGAGCAGCACCGCGCGCGTCAGACCGCCGCGACGGCCCCTGTCCGCGGCCAACAAGATACGCCCACCCGTCATGCGTCCCCGATCCTCGCCCGTCCGCCGGCCGCCGGGAGGGGCGGCGCCGCGCCGTGCGATGTTACTCGAACCTTCGTCGTGAAATCCGTCGTTTCCTTGCAACACCGGGGGAACCATCGCGTTCCCGCCGGTGCTTCCGGTGGCGTCGAGCGCGTCGGGCGCCGGCCGCCTCATCGCCGCCGCGGTGCGTATTCGGGCACACCCTCGTTGCCGAAGATGAACTGCTGCGGGTCGCGCTCGACGCCGGCGAGGACCCGGTTCAGCCGGGCGAGGGCGCTCTGGCCTTCGGCGATCAACTGGCTGAGGCCGGAGAGGCCGCGGCCGGAGAAGTCGGCGATGTTGCTGGTGATCGGGCCGATCTGGCGATCGAGGGTGTCGGCGACCTTGCGGATCGAGGTCATCGCCGCCGTCGCCTCGGTGACGAGACCCTCGCCGTCGCCTTCGACGTAGCCGTCGACTTTCTGCAGGATGCCGTCGGCGCGGGCGGCGACGCCGTTGAGCTGCTCGGAAAGCTGGCGGGCGTTGCTGACGATCTGGTCGATGTCGGGCTGGCGCCGGTCGATGGTCTGGCCGAGCCGGGCGAGGCTCTGCGAGGCGCCCTCGACGTCGGCGAGGATGCGATCGATGCCCTCGCCGGTGGCCGAGAGGCGTCCGGTGAAGGCGGAGACGTCGTCGACGACGCTCCTGACCTTGGCCGGCTCGACGGCGCCGACGACCGCGCCGATGTCCTGGAGGGTGTCCCTCGCGGTGACCACCACCGGGCCGACGGCGGTCGAGGCGTCCGCGAGGGCGCGGGTCGCGGTGTCGATCTGGTCGACGATGCTGCCGACCTTGCCGGTGTCGACCGCCGCGAGCAGCCGGTCGGCGTCCTCGGTGAGGTTCGAGAGCCGGTCGGAGGTGCCGCGGACGCTGTCGAGGATGCCGGCGACCTTCTCCGGGTCCACCGCGGCGACGACGTCGCGCGCCCCGGCGATGAGCGCGTCGAGGCTGGCCGCCGCTTCGGTGACGTTCTTCAGCGCGGCGTCGATCTCCGCCGGATCGATGCCCTGAGCGATGGCGTCGGCCCGCTCCATCAGGCTCTGCAGCCGTTCTGACGAGGCGCGGAAGTCGGCGACGATGACCCTGACCTCGGCTGGGTCGACGGCGCCGAGGATCGCCTCGAGCTGTTCGGCCGAGCCGCGCAGGCTGACCGAGACTTCGCCGACCGTCTTCGCCATCGCCGAGACGTTGGCGAGAAGATCGCCGACGCCTTCGGAGTTCTCCGCGAGAGCCTTCGAGAAGGTCTCGATGTTGGCGACGGTGCGGCCGAAGGCCGGGCCGTTGTCGGTCACGAAGTCGTCGATCGCGGCCATGGCGCTGTCGGCGCGAGAAAGCACGTTGCGGGCGCTTTCGAGAATGTCCTGGAACGGGGAGACTTCGCCCTGGATGGTGGGCAGGCCGTCTTCCGGGTCGACCGACTCGATCAGCAGCGGCGCGTTGCGCGAGCCGCCCTCGAGCTGGAGGTTCGAGATGCCGGTGAAGCCCTGGTAGGCGAGCACCGCGCGGGTGTCGGTGCGGATCGGGGCGGTGCGGTCGACGCTGAGCAGGGCGATCACCGTGTTCGGGTCGCGGTCGTCGAGCAGCAGGCTCTTCACCTCACCGATGCGGATGCCGTTGAACTGCACCGCCGAGCCGGTGGAAAGGCCCGAGACCGCGCCGTTGAAGATGACGCGCATCTGGACGCGCTTGGCCTGTTCGCCGGCGTTGGTGAGCCAGAGCAGGAACAGCACGCCGGCGAGCACGAGGCCGAGCACGGCCGAGCCGATCGCGGCGTAGTTCGCGCGGGTCTCCATCAGGCGGTCTCCATCTTGTCGAGATCGTAGTGCCGCGCGCGGATCCCGTTGAAGTAGGACTGGATCCAGGGGTGATCGACCGATCGCAGTTCCCGGAAGGTCCCGTCCACCAATACCTTGCGGTTGCCCAGCACGGCAATGCGGTCGGTCATGGTGACGAGGCTGTCGAGGTCGTGGGTCACCATGAACACCGTGAGGCCGAGCGTGTCCCGCAGCTGGCGGATCAGGAGGTCGAAGTCGGCGGCGCCGATCGGGTCGAGGCCGGCGGTCGGTTCGTCGAGGAAGACGATGTCCGGGTCGAGGGCGAGGGCGCGGGCGAGGGCGACGCGCTTGATCATGCCGCCGGAGAGTTCGGAGGGATATTTCAGCGCCGCGTCCGCCGGCAGGCCGACCATCTCGATCTTGAGGCGGGCGAGGTCGGCGAGGAGGGCGTCCGAGAGGCCGAAATGCTCGCGCAGCGGCACGGCGACGTTCTGGAGCACGGTGAGCGAGGAGAACAGGGCGCCCTGCTGGAACAGAACGCCCCAGCGCCGGCCGATCCGCGAGCGTTCGGCCGGGCCGGCGGCGTCGAGATCGTGGCCGAAGATCTCGATGGTGCCGGCCCGGCGCCGGTTGAGGCCGATGATCGTGCGCAGCAGCACCGACTTGCCGGTGCCCGACCCGCCGACCACGCCGAGGATCTCGCCGCGCCGGACGTCGATGTCGAGATCCTCGAGGATCGGCGGCCGGCCGCCGAAGCCGACGGTGATGCCGCGACCGCGGATCACGGTGTCGCGGCCGTCGGCGGTCGGCGCGGGGGCGGCGGGGGCGTCGGCGGTCATCGGGATCAGATGTCCATCTGGGCGAGGATGATGGCGAAGACGCCGTCCATGACGATGACGGCGAAGATGCCCTTCACCACGGAGATGGTGGTGTGGAGGCCGAGGGATTCGGCCGAGCCGGACACCTTCATGCCCTCGACGCAAGCGACGAGGCCGATCACCGCGGCCATCACCGGCGCCTTGGCCAGGCCGATGGCGAAATAGGTCACGGTCACCGATTCCCGCAGCAGCTGGAAGAAGGTGTCGGAGGGGATGCCGATGTAGGTCACCACCACCACCCAGGCGCCGGCGAGTGCCGAGAGGTCGGAGACGAGCGTGAGAAGGGGCAGCGTCGAGACCAGCGCGATCAGCCTCGGCACGACCAGCACCCCGGTCGGCGAGGTGCCGAGCACGACGAGCGCGTCGATCTCCTCGCGCATCTTCATCGAGCCGATCTCGGCGGTGATGGCGCTCCCCGAACGACCCGCCACCATGATCGCGGTGAGCAGCACGCCGATCTCGCGGCAGACGAGGACGCCGACGAGGGCGATGACGTAGACCTCGGCGCCGAAGGTGCGCAGGTAGAAGCCGCCCTGCTGGGCGATGATCATGCCGATCAGGAAACTCATCAGCGCGATGATCGGGATCGCCTTGAGGCCGACACGGTCGATCTGGTTGAAGAGCGCGGCCCAGCGCATCGGCTCGCGGCGCAGCACGATCGCCGCGACCGTGGCCGCCACCTCGCCGAACAGGCTGACCACCGCGACGAAATCGCCCCAGAGGTCGACCGCCTGGCGGCCGACGGCGGCGAGGAAGCGGCGCCAGAAGGCGCCGGTATCGGGAACGGGGAGATCGGCCCGGTTGAGGCCGGAGACTTTGCGCAGCAGTTCCTCGTTGCCGGCGGGAAATCCGCGCAGCTCGACCTCGATGCCGGCCTCGAGGCAGCGCCGGCGGGCGGCCTCGATCAGCCAGGCGCCGGCGGTGTCGAGCTTCTCGATGCCGGCGCCGTCGATGACGAAGGCGGACCCGCCCTCGCCCCGCTGCGGCAGGGCGCCGGCGAGCAGGCCGTCGAGTTCGTCGGCGTCGTCGACGGTCCAGGCGCCGGACAGGCGCACGAGTCGACCGTCCGTCCCCGGCGACAGCTGGCCGGCGGCCTTCCCCTGGGCCCTGGTCTGCTCGGTCACGCTCATCGCTCGGTCGTCGTCTTCCACAGGAGGGAGGGGCCGGATTCGTGGCGGGCCAATCTTGCATGCCCTGTCGTTGCCGCCAATACTGCGCCCGCGCGGGGCCGGCGGCGGGCTCGCCGTCAATGCATACGTCGGCCGAGAGGTTTCCGCTTCATGGACATCAAGCGTCCCTATCTCCTGTTTCTCGGCGACGTTCCCGACGCGCTCGCGGCCAAGACCGCGATCGGCATCGCCGAATGGCGCCCGACCTGGTGCGCCGGACAGATGCGGCTGCCGGGCTGCGCGGCGGACGCGGGCCTTCCCGACATGACGATCGAGCAGGCGGTCGCGGCCGGCGCGAAGACCTTCGTCATCGGCGTCGTCAACGCTGGCGGAGTGCTGCCGGACCACTGGATCGCGACCGTCGTCTCGGCGATCGAGGCGGGGCTCGACGTCGCGAGCGGCCTCCACATGCGCCTATCCGACGTGCCGCAGATCCGGGCCGCGGCCGAGGCGCGGGGCGCCACGCTCCACGACGTCCGTCACTCGTCCGAGCGCTTCGCCACCGGCAAGGGCGGGCGCCGGCCCGGCCGCCGGCTGCTGACGGTCGGTACCGACTGTTCCGTCGGCAAGAAATACACCGCCCTCGTGATCGAGCGGGAGATGCAGCGGCGCGGCTTCAACGCCGAGTTCCGCGCGACCGGGCAGACCGGCGTCTTCATCTCCGGGCGCGGCGTCGCCCTCGACGCGGTGGTCGCCGATTTCATTTCCGGCGCGGCCGAATGGCTGACGCCCGAGAACCAGGCCGACCACTGGGACGTCGTCGAGGGCCAGGGGTCGCTGTTTCATCCCTCCTTCGCCGGCGTCAGCCTCGGCCTGCTCCACGGTTCGCAGCCGGACGCCTTCGTGGTCTGTCACGAGCCGACCCGCGAGACCATGCGCGGCGTCGGTCATCCGCTGCCGACGATCGGCGAGGTGATCGACCTGACGCGGGCCTGCGGGCGGCTGACCAACCCCGACATCCGCTGCGTCGGCATCGCCATCAACACCGCCGCCCTCGACGAGGAGGCGGCGCGGGCGGTGCTGGCCGAGGCGGAGGAGGACTACGACCTGCCGGCGACCGACCCGGTCCGCTTCGGCGTCGAGACGCTGATCGACCGGCTGGAGAAGGAATTTCCGGTTTGAGCGCCGTCCTCACGGTCGCCGTCGAGCACTGGCCGATCGCCGGGCGGTTCACCATCGCCCGCGGCTCCAAGACCGAGGCGGTGGTGGTGGTGGCGACGATCACCGACGGCGCCGTCTCCGGGTGCGGCGAATGCGTGCCCTACGCCCGCTACGGCGAGACCGTGGAGCAGGTTCGTGAGGAGATCGCGGCGATGGCCGGCGCGGTCACGGCGGGGATCGGCCGCGAGAATCTGCGGCGGACCATGAAGGCCGGGGCGGCGCGCAACGCGCTCGACTGCGCGCTGTTCGCACTCGAGGCCCGCAAGGCGGGAGTGCCGGCGTCGGCGTTCGCCGGCCTGCCGCCGGTCGGACCCGTCGTCACGGCCTACACCCTCAGCCTCGACGCCCCTGAGGCGATGCACGCGGCCGCGGCCGCCAACGCCCACCGGCCGCTGATCAAGATCAAGCTCGGGGGTGATGGCGACGAGGAGCGGCTCGCCGCGGTGCGGGCCGGGGCGCCGGCGACCGACCTCGTCGTCGACGCCAACGAGGGCTGGACGCCGGACGTCTTCGCGGCGCGGATGGCGGCCTGTGCGGCGGCCCGGGTGGTGCTCGTCGAGCAGCCGCTGCCGCAAGCGATGGACGACATGCTGCTCGACCTGCCGCGGAGCGTGCCGGTCTGCGCCGACGAGAGCGCCCACACCGCCGCCGACATCCCGCGCCTCGCCCGGCTCTACGACGCCGTCAACATCAAGCTCGACAAGGCCGGCGGCCTGACCGAGGCGCTGGCGATGGCCGAGGCGGCGGAGGCTGCGGGACTTTCGATCATGGTCGGCTGCATGCTGGCGACCTCGCTCGCCATGGCGCCGGCGCTGCTGATCGCCGGCCGGGCGCGGGTGGTCGACCTCGACGGGCCGCTGCTGCTGGCGCGGGACCGCGAGCCGGGCCTCGTCTTCGACGGCTCGACCATCCTGCCGCCGGGGCCGGAGGTCTGGGCCTGACGTCGCGAGCCGGTGGCGGTCCGGTCAGGCGCGCGAGGGGCCGAGGCCCTCGAAGCGGATCCGGCCGGCGACGAGCAGGGCGAGGGACAGCGCGCAGAAGATCGCCATGAAGGCGAAGGAGCCGATGCCGAAGGACGCGAACAGCGGTCCGGCGAGGGCGGTGGACGCGCACATGGCGAGGCCGAGCATCACCATGTAGCTGCCCTGGGCGGCGCCGGCCCGTTCGTCCGGCACCACGTCCGAGATGAAGCGCAGGACGCCGAGGTGGCCGCAGGCGAAGGAGCCTGCGTGGAGCACCTGCGTCGCCGCGACGAAGCCGAGGCCGAGATCGAGCGGGAAGATCGCCCAGCGCACCGTGCCGACCGCGGCGGCCAGCACCAGCAGCGACCAGGCCGAGAAGCGGCGGAACAGCTGCGGCGCGGCGGCGAACAGCAGGATCTCGGCGATGACGCCGATCGCCCAGAGATTGCCGATGGCGACTTCCGAGTAGCCCCGGCTGCTCCAGGCGAGGGTGCCGAAACCGTAGAGTGCGGCGTGGCTGGCCTGGAGCAGGCCGCCGGCGAGCAGCATGCCGAGGAAGGCCGGATTGCGCAGGACCGGGGACGCGGCCGTCGCCACCGCGGCGCGAAGGCGCACCGGCGGCTTCGGCAGGATGGCCACGGCGGCGAGCGTCGCGGCGAAGGCGGCGACGAGGGCGGCATAGACCGCGTCGAGGCCGCCGCTGGCGAGCAGGGCGCCGCCCGCCATGTTGCCGACGACGAAGGTCACCGACCCCCATAGCCGCATCCGGCCGTAGGAGCCGAGGCCGGAGCGATCGAGCGACAGGGCGATGACGTCTGACATCGGACCGAAGGACTGCGCGGCGACGTAGAGGCCCGCCGTCGCCGCGAACAGGACCAGCGTCGCCGTCGAGACCTCGAACAGCAGCGCGAAGCCGACGGTGGCGACGCCGATGCCGGCGAGGACGGCGCGGCGGTCGGCGACGCGGTCGGCGAGAGCACCGAGCGCCGGCAGAGTGACGAGGCGCAGCAGATAGGGCGTGGCGAGCAGGTAGCCGATGGCGGCGGCGTCGAGGCCGCGGTCGTTCAGCAGGAGCGGAAAGTAGGGAATCAGTATTCCGATCGCGAACATCGACACGCCGAAGAAGACCGACATGCGAGCGGCTGCGGAAAAGCGAACGACCTGCGTTGCCACGATATTTAGCGTTCCATAAACTCGGCGGTAGGAATCACTCGTCGATAATCGGCGATGCCGCGTGCCGGTCCAGAGAAATGGCCTCCCGTCCGGGTGGTTCATCTTCGGCGGGGCGGATGAAGAATCAGCTACCACGGGGCCGAGCCGCCTGCCATGTCGAATTCGCAACTCCCCTCCGCGCTGCCCGAGGAAGACTATCAGGCGATCGAGAACGCGGTGATGGAGACCGAGCGGGGCCGCTGGTTCCTCGCCGAATACGCCCGCCGCCACCGCGCCGCCGACACGCTGCAGGTGGTCGACGCGATCGGCCGGCTGGAGAAGCTGCTCCACCGCGAGCGCCGGCCGGACATCGACCGGATCCGCTTCGATATCGCCGAGATGAAGGACGCGATCGAGCGGACCAAGGCCGAGATCGCCGAGATCAAGTTCGAGGGCGTCGGCGGCAGCCGCTTCAACCAGGCTTCCGACGAACTCGACGCCATCGTCTCGCAGACCGAGAGCGCGACCTCGGAGATCCTCGAGACCGCCGAGAAGATCCAGGAGATCGCCTGGACGCTGCGCGAGGCCGGCTCCGACGTCGAGACCTGCGACGCGCTCGACACGCTGACCACCACGATCTACACCGCCTGCTCGTTCCAGGACCTCACCGGCCAGCGCACCCACAAGGTGGTGCACGTGCTGCGCTATCTGGAAAGCCGCATCGACGCGATGATGGCGATCTGGGGCCTCGAGGAGGCCGAGGCCCGCGGCAAGGCGACCGGCGGTTCCGGCGGCGGCAACCCGATGGACACCCGCCCCGACGCCCATCTGCTCAACGGCCCGCAGCTCGCCGGCCTCGGCGTCGACCAGAGCTTCGTCGACGACATGATGACCGAGGCCGGGCCCGGCGGTTTCGCCGCCCACGACGCCGCGGGCATGGCCGACAGCATCGACTTCGACGCGATCGAGAGCGAGGACGACGACGCGGCGAGCCTCGCCGACAGCCTGTCCTTCGACGCCATCCTGCCGGAGGAGCCGAGCGCGGAGGCCCTCGCCGACAGCCTGACCTTCGATGCGATCGCGGTGGAGGCCGAGCCGGCGGATTTCGACGCGATCGCCCCGGCCGACGTCGTCGCCTTCGCGAACGAAGACCCGGCCGACGAGGCCGCGATCGACGAAGGCGACGCCGAAACGGGGGCGGTGGCTTCGCACGAGGACGAGGCCGACGCCGCGTCGGCCGAGGCCGCCGAAGCTTCGGGCGATGACGCCGATCTCGCCGCCTTCATCGAGGACGGTCTCGACGACGACGTCGAAGCGGTCGCCGCGCGCGACGACGCCGACGACGCGGGCGAACCCGACGCGCTCTCGGCCCTCAGCCAGGGCGAACGCTTCGCCCTGTTCGCCTGAGCGAGGCGATCCCCGGGCTGCCGCGCTCGTCGACGAGACAGTGGCCTTTTGATGAGGGGTCGAAGCGCAAGGACGGGGCGTTGAAAATCCGTGGCCGTCGCCTCGGCTTTTCCCTCGTCCTTCGAGACAGTCGCTTCGCGCCTTCCTCAGGATGAGGGAAAAGAGCAAGCCTTTGCGATAAAAGAAAAAATGTCGAAGGCCTCATCCTGAGGAGGGCGCTTTTGCGCCCGTCTCGAAGGACGAGGCCGGGAGCCGAGACGGTCGATGCCCGCCGAGACGATCGATATCCGCCGAGACGGACGGCAGCCTTCCTCAGCCGCCGAGACCGAGCGCCCGCGCCAGCATCGCGTCGTTGACGTTGCCGCCGGTGAGAACGGCGACGACGGTTCGGCCTTCGAGCGGGATGCGGCCGGTCAGCACCGCGGCCAGCGCCACCGCGCCGCCCGGTTCCACCACCAGCTTCAGCCGTCGCGCCGCGAAGGCGACGGCGTCCAGCACCTCGGCGTCGGGCACCGCGACGCCGGAGGCGAGGCGGTGGTGGTTGATCGCGAAGGTCGCGGCGCCCGGCGTGCCGGCGAGAAGGGCATCACAGATCGAGCCCGACGCGGCGGCGTTGGTTTCGCGCGTGCCGCTCGCCAGCGAGCGGGCATGGTCGTCGAAGCCTTCCGGCTCGGCGACGTGGATCGCGGTTGCCGGCGAGAGCGTGCCGAAGGCGGTGGCGATGCCGGCGGCGAGGCCGCCGCCGCTGGCGTTGACGACGAGCGCGTCGGCGACGAGGCCGAGGGCGGCGAGGTCGGCGGCGATCTCGAGGCCCACGGTGCCCTGGCCGGCCATCACGCCGGGGTCCTCGTAGGGGTGAACGAAGGTCGCCCCGGTCTCGGCGGCGATGGCGGCGGCGATGGCCTCGCGGTCCTCGCTCACCCGGTCGTAGAGCACGACGCGGGCGCCGTAGTCGCGGGTGTTGGCGATCTTCATCGCCGGGGCGTCGGACGGCATCACGATGACCGCCGGCATGGCAAGGATGCGCGCCGCGGCGGCAACCCCTTGCGCGTGGTTCCCCGACGAGCAGGCGACGACGCCGGCGGCGCGGCGCTCCTGCGGGATCATCGACAGGCGGTTGAAGGCGCCGCGGAACTTGAACGAGCCGGTGCGCTGCAGGCACTCCGCCTTGACGAAGAGCCGTCCTTCTGTCCGGTCGAAGGCGGGAAGCAGCGGCGTGCGGACGGCCTCGCCGGCGATGCGGCGGGCGGCGGCTTCGACGTCGGCGAAGGCGAGGCTCTGCGGGGCGGGGGACGACACCGGCGGGATGATCTCCGGGCGGGAAGGGGGCACCGCTGCCGCCTCCCTCCGGGCGGCGGTCATTCGGCCGCCAAGGGTTGCCCGATGGCCTCGCCGTTGGCAAGGCGGATGTTGGTCATGAACTGGCGGGCGCTCGCGGCCCAGGAGAAGGTCAGCGCGTGCTCGCGGCAGGCCTGGCGCGACAGCGCGAGGGCGCCGAGCGCGGCGCGGCCGAGATCCTCGTCGAGGACGCCGACCGGGGCGGCGCCGACGATGTCGAGCGGGCCGGTGACCGGGAAGGCGGCGATCGGCACGCCGGAGGCGAGGGCCTCGAGCAGGACGTTGCCGAAGGTGTCGGTGCGGCTCGGGAAGACGAAGACGTCGGCGTCGGCGTAGTGGCGGGCGAGATCCTCGCCGAACTTCGCCCCGGTGAACACGGCCTCGGGGTGGCGGCGGCGCAGCTCGTCGAGCTGGGGACCGTCGCCGACGACCACCTTGGTGCCGGGCAGGTCGAGGTCGAGGAAGGCGGAGAGGTTCTTTTCCACCGAAACGCGGCCGACGTTCATGAAGATCGGTCGCGGCAGGTCGAGCAGGCGGTCGCGGCGCGGGCGGAACAGCTCCGCGTCGATGCCGCGCGACCAGCGCATCAGCTTGCGGAAGCCGCGGCCGGCGAGGTCGCGGGCGAGGCTGTCGGTCGCCACCATGCAGCCCTCGCCGTCGTTGTGGAAGCGGCGCATCAGGGCGTAGAGCCAGTCGACCGGCAGCGGCAGGCGGGCTGCGACGTATTCCGGCAGGCGGGTGTGGTAGCTCGTCGTGTAGGGCAGGCCGGTGCGCCGGCACCAGCGCGCGGCGAGAAGGCCGAGCGGGCCCTCGGTGGCGACGTGGACGTAGGACGGCTGGCCTTTCTCGATCTCGCGGGCGACGCGGCCGAAGGTGGTCAGCGACAGGCGGATTTCCGGATAGGTCGGGCAGGGGATGGTGCGGAAGGCCTGCGGCGTCAGCATCGTCACCGTGACGCCCATCCGCTCCAGTTCCTCGTTGGTCCGCTCGATCGAGCGCACCACGCCGTTGACCTGCGGATGCCAGGCGTCCGTGACGATGGTGACCCGCGTCATGCGGCCGCCTGCGCCGGGTGGCCGACCACGGCCGGCGTGGCGGCTTCGGCGAAGGCGGTCCAGCGGATCAGTTCCAGACGCCCGTCGTGATGCTCGGCGAGCGCGGTGCAGCTTTCGACCCAGTCGCCGGTGTTGAGATACTGGATGCCGTCGATGTCGCGCATGGCGGCGTGGTGTATGTGGCCGCAGACGACGCCGTGGGCGCCGACGCGCCGGGCCTCGCCGCTCAGCGCCTGCTCGAAGGCGCCGATGAAGTTCACCGCGTTCTTGACCTTGAGCTTGGCCCAGGCCGACAGCGACCAGTAGGGGAAGCCGAGCTTGCGGCGGGCCCAGTTGACGCCGGTGTTGAGGTTGAGGGCGGTGACGTAGGCCCAGTCGCCGAGCAGGGCGAGCCACTTGGCGTGGCGCACGACGACGTCGAACTGGTCGCCGTGGATGATCAGCAGGCGGCGGCCGTCGGCGGTCTCGTGGATGGCGGTGTCGACCACCTCGACGCCGCCGAAGTGGGTGCCGACGTAATCGCGCAGGAATTCGTCGTGGTTGCCGGGGGTGTAGACCACCCGGGCGCCCTTGCGGGCCTTGCGCAGCAGCTTCTGGACGACGTCGTTGTGGGCCTGGCTCCAGTACCACGCCCGCTTGAGCCGCCAGCCGTCGACGATGTCGCCGACGAGATAGATGGTCTCGGCGTCGTGGAAGCGCATGAAGTCGAGCAGCAGCTCGGCCTGGCATCCGCGGGTGCCGAGGTGCATGTCGGAAAGAAAAAGGGCCCTGAAGTGTCGGGCCTCCTGCGTCGGGGTCATGTCGTCCGCCATCGGGGCAAGTGTCCCTTGCCGTCATCGAAGATGAACGGGACTTAAGACGATTCCGGTCTCAGATTTATGACAGGGTCGAAGCGCGGCGGGAACTTGCCATGCACGGGGCGCGCGGCTCGTCGATACAAGGCGATGATCGCGGGGCGCGTCGTCGCGGAGGGGCGCATCGGCGGCTGGTGGCGCCGAGGTGCCCTACGACGGAAAAAGGGCCGCGCTTCCCATCGCAAGCGCGGCCCTTCCCGGTCCTCGGGTCACCGGATCCTCAGCCGAGCTTGCCGCTGGCGTGGGCGAGCATGGTGTAGACCTTGCCGGTGTCGGAGTTCAGCGCGGCCTGGACCTTCGTCCCGTCCGGATCGCCCGCCCCGACGTCGTCGAGGTGGTTCTGGAAGTAGGCGATGTAGCGGTCGACCGACTGGCGGAACTCGCCGTCGCGCTGGTAGCGGCGGCGGATCTCGTCGAAGGTCTGCTGGCCCTGCAGGGTGTAGAGCCGGCGGGTGAAGACGTTGGTCTCGCCCTTGCGGTAGCGGTGCCAGAGATCGACGAAAGCGGTCTGGTCGATGGCGCGGGCGATGTCGACCGACACCGAGTTCAGCGATTCCTCGATCCGCGGCGGCGCCGTGCGCGGGGCTTCTCCGGCCGGGGCGCGGGCGACCTCGTCGTCGCCGGAGGCCCGGCGCAGCAGGTCGGCGATCCAGCCGCGCTCACCCTTCTCGCGCGGGGCGTCGGCCACGGGCTGCGGCAGCGGCATCACCGGGGCCGCCGAGCCGGCGGAGGAGGACGCCGGACGCACGGCCTGGGCCGGAGCCGGCTGCGGGGCCGGCTGGACCTGGACCGGCTGCAGGCTGGCCTGCGGCGTCACCGGCTGCGGGGCCTGGACGGCCGTCGCAGGCGGGGGGGCCGCGGGGGCCGGACGAGGGGTGGAGCGCGGGGGGGCGCCGGCCATGGCGGCGCGGCCCTCGGTCACGGTCTGGCGCTGGGCGATCTCGGACAGCTCGTTGAGTGCCTTGATCTGCTCGCTCACCACCCGGCGCATCTCGGCCGTCGTCTCCTCGGTCTCTACCGGCAGCGCCATCAGGCCGCCGCGCAGTTCCTCGCGGATCTCGTCGAGTTCGTCCTTGAGGATGCGCGAGGCGTTGCGCATTTCGGAGGCCGCCGCGTTGAAGCGGTCGACGGCGGCGCCGACGGTGGCCGCGACCTCGCCGGCGAGCTGCTCGCGGATCGCCTTGACCGTCTCCCGGGCCTTGTTGCCCTCGAGCTCGGCCGAAAGGCCGAGCGACTGGATCTGCTCGGCGACGCTCGAGGCGGCGTTCTCGGCCGAACGGGCGAGCAGGTGGCCGACCTCGCGGGTGCGCTTGTCGGCGGTGGCCAGCGTGTCCTCGATCAGGGTGGTGAAGCCCTGCATCGACTGGCCGACACGGGCGGCGGTGTCGCCGAGGGTGGCGGCGGCCTCCTCCAGCGCCTTCTGCTGGGCACCGACGGTGCCGTCGAGGCCGCGGCTCGATTCCGACAGCGCCCGTCCGGCCGACAGCAGCATCCGCGACTGGGTCTCGAAGCGGTCGGCGAGGTCGGAGAGGTTGACGAGCACTTCGGAGGCGACGGACTTGAGGCCGTCGACGGAGCCACCGATCGCCTCGCCGGCGCTGGTGGTCTCGGCGAGCACGTCGTCGAGCACCGCGCGGAACTCGCCGCTGCGGCGGGCGAGGGCGCCCTCGACGCGGGAGAGGTCGGCGCCGGCGCGGTCGAGCAGGGCGGCGAGATCGGCGTTGGCCTTGTCGAGCTTGCCGACGACTTCGGTGACGTCCTCGTGGATGCGCTCGTTGCTGGAACCGAGGGCGGCGACGACGTCGCGGCTCTGCTGGTCGAGGGTGGCGAGCAGCGTGCGCGAGGAGGAGGCGATCGCCTGGGCGGCGGCCGCGCTCTTCTCGCCGATGGCGGTGGTGACGCCGCGGCCGCTGCCTTCGATCTCGGCGACGACCTTCTCGCCGGCGAGGCGAAGGCGGCCGGCGATCTCGTCGGCGCGGCCGTCGAGGGCGTCGGCCAGAACCTCGGTGCCGGTGACGAAGGTCTCGGCGAGTTCGCCGCCGCGGCCCTCGATCAGCTCCTTGAGCTCGGCGATGCGGTCCGACAGCAGTTCGGCCAGCGCCTTGCTGCGGCCGTCGAAGGTGGCGACCGCCTCGTCGGTCCGCCCGACGAGGGTCTGCTCCAGCGTCTGCGCGGCCTGGGCCAGCCGGCCGGCGATGCCTTCGCCGGAGCCGAGCAGGTTGGAGCGGATCCGGGTGCTCTCGGTGGAGAGCCGGTCGGACACGTCCTCGACCGAGGAGGCGAGGATGGCGCGGGCGCGGTCGCTCTCTTCCGACAGGCGGGTGGAGACGAGATCGATCGCCTCGCCGACATCGGTGCGCACGCGCTCGCTTTCGCGGCCGAGGGCCTGCGACAGCAGCTCGACGAGTTCGAGGACCTGGCGGCTGGTGCGCTCGCGCTCGGCGGCGAGGCGGGTGGCGACGGTGTCGGCGACGGCCAGCAGGTCGGACCGCGAGGTCTCGGTCTCGCGGCCGAGACGACCGGACAGGTCGGAGATCGCGGCTTCGAGTGCGGTGCGGGCCCGCTCGACCTCGCCGGTCATGGTGCCGTCGACCGAGGCGGAGGCGTCGTGGAAGGCGCGGGCGAGACGGTCGGTCTCGGCGTCGACGAGGCTGCGCATCGCCGCGGCGGCGGCGTCGAGCAGATCGCGGGCGCGCTCGCTCTCCGAGCCGATCGAGGCGGTGGCGACCATCAGCGTGCCGGACACCGAATGGCCGGCCTGCTCGATCGCTTCGCGCGACTGACCGGCTTCGGCGACGATCGCGTCGCGGGCGTCGGCGAGGGAACCGGCGAGGGTGCCGCCGGCGGCGGCGATGATCTCGCGGGAGCGGTCGGCTTCGGTGGTGATCGCTTCACGGGCGTCCACGAGCGACCCGGCGACGGTTCCGCCGGCGGCGGCGATGGCCTCGCGGGACCGGTCCGCCTCGGCGGCGATCGCGTCACGGGCCTCGACGATCGAGCCGGCGAGGCTTCCGCCGGCGGCCTCGAGCGCCTCGCGAGAGCGATCGGCCTCGCCGGTGAGGGCGGCGGTGGCGTCGGCGAGCCGGCCGGAGAGGTCGCGGCCGGCGGCCTCCAGCCGGGCGGCGGCGCGGCGGGCGCTGTCGTCGACGGTGCCGCCGAGGTCGGTGCCGGTGGCGGCGAGCAGGGCCCGGGCCTTCTCGGCTTCCCCGGTGATGGCTCCGCCGAGACCGGCGAGCACGTCCGCGACGGTCTCGCGGGCCTTGGCCGTCTCGTCGGAGAGGCGCGTCGAGGCGAGGTCCATGGTGCTCTCGAAGCTGCCGCGGGCGCGCAGGCTTTCGCGTTCCAGAGCACTGGCGGCGTCGACGATGGCGCGGGCGAGTTCCTCGCGGGCCTTCTCGGTCTCGCTGCCGAGGGTGCGGGTGATCGCTTCGAGGCGGGCGGCAAGGTCGAGCTGGAGCTTCTGCGAGCGGCTGTCGAGCGTCTCGGCGACCTCGAACACCTTGGAGCCGAGCGAGACGTTGATGTCGGCGACGCGGCTCGACAGGATCTCGCTGAACTCGTCGGTCTTCTGGCGCAGCGACGTCGCGATCAGGTCGATGCGGCCCTCGATCGAATCGACCAGCTGGTCCTGGCCCGAGGCGAAGGCCTGGGCGAGGTCGCGGGTGCGGCCGATGAGGGTTTCGGTGATCTGGCGGGCGCGGGCGTCGAGGGCGCGATCGATCGCCTCGGTACGGCCGTCGAGGGCCGTGGTGAGGGCGTCGGCCTTGGCGCTGATCGAGGCGGTGGCGCCGTCGAGCCGCTGGCCGACCCTCGCGTCGAAGTCGGCGAGCTGGGTGCCGAGGGTCTCGGTGAAGCTGCCGGAGCGGGCGTCGAGGGCGCCGAGGATGGCGCCGGTGCGCTCGTCGAGGACGCCGGTGAGGGTCGCGGTGCGGCCGTCGAGGGCGTCGCGCAGGGCGGCGATGCGGCTGTCGAGGCCGCTGTCGATCTCGCCGCCGCGGCTGTCGAGCAGCGCGGCGATGGCGGCGGTGCGGGCCTGAAGCGCGGCTTCGAGGCGGCCGATGCGGCCGTCCATCTCGGCGCCGATGGCGCCGCCGCGGCCGTCGAGCAGGTCGACGAGGGCGCCGGCATGGGTCTCGAGCGTCGAGCGCAGCCCGCCGAGGCGGGAGTCCATCGCCTCGCCGATCTCGTCGGCACGGCCGTCGAGCAGGCTCTCCATGCGGCCGACGTTGCTCTCGAGGGTTTCGCCGATGCGGCCGGTGCCGGCCTCGATCGCGGCCTGGATCGCCGTGGTGCGGGCGCCGAGGGCGGCCTCGAAGGCGAGGACGCGGTCCTCCAGCGAGCGGTCGATCTCGCCGGTGCGCGAGACGAGGCTCTCCACCAGCGCGGCGGCGCGGCCGTTGACGATCTCGTCGAGGCTGGCGATGCGGTCCTCGAAGCTCGCCGACAGGGCGTCGGAGCGATCGTCGAGCAGGGTGACGAGCTGGTTGCCGGTGATGGTGATGGTCTCGGCCACCTTCTGGCCGCGGGCGTTGATCGCCCGGGCGATCTCGGCGCCGATGGTCGACAACCGCTCGGTGAAGTCGCCGCCGGAGGTGGCGAGGCTCGCCTCGATGGTGGCGGTGGTCTCGCCGATCAGGCCGCGGATCGCGTCGGTCCGCTCGGTGAGGGCGCGGGCGATGTCCTCGCCGGCGCGGGTCAGGGTCTCGGCGAGGGCGTTGCCGGCGATCGAGTCGCGGATTTCGGCGCTCGCCGTGGTGAGGCGGCCGACCAGTTCCGTCGCCTTGGCGGCGATCTCGGAGGTGAGTTCACCGCCGGCGCGGTCGAGCCGCTCGGTGATCTCGCCGCCGCGGATGGCGAGGTCGACCAGCAGGGATTCGCTGGTGGTGCGCAGCGTCTCGTCGAGCCGGTCGAGCCGGGCCGTGAGGGTCTCGACGACCTCGACGCCGGCCTGCGACACGCGGTCGGTGATCTCGTTGCTGCGCTCGGCCAGCACTTCGGCGATCTCGTCGGCGCGAGCGGTCATCGTCTCGGTGAAGCGGGCGCTCGACGTCGCCATCGCCGTGTCGACGGCCCGGCTGCTCTCGCTCACCACGCTCTCGATGCGGCCGACCGCGGTCTCCATGGTGGAGGACAGGGCGCCGGCGCGCTGGTCGAGGGTGCGGCCGAGCGACTCGGCGCGCTCGTCGAAGGCGACGACGATGGCGTCGGTGCGGCTCGCCAGCAGGCCGGCGATGTCGGCGGTGCGCGCGTTGAGCGCCTGCTCCAGCGTGCCGGTGCGGGTCACGAGAGCCATTTCGAGGTCGGTGGTGCGGTCGGCCAGCATCTCGGCGAGCGCGGTGCTGCCACCGGTCAGGCTCTCGCGCAGCTCCTCGGTGCGGCGGGCGAGCGTGTCCTCGAGCGCGCCGCCGCGGACGGCGAGGGCGTTCTCCAGCGCCTCGGTGCGCAGGGCGAGGGCTTCGTCGATGGCGCCGACGCCGCCGGTCAGCGCCTCGCGCAATTCGCCGGTGCGGCGGGCGAGGGTGTCCTCGAGGGCGCCGCTGCGGCCGGCGAGGGCGTTCTCCAGCGCCTCGGTGCGGACGGCGAGCGCCTCGTCGAGGCTGCCGATGCCGCCGGTGAGGGTGTCGGCGAGTTCGGTGGTGCGGTCGGCGAGGGTGGCGCGCAGCAGTTCCGCCCGCCCGGCCAGGGTGCCTTCGAGGGTGGTGACGCCGGTCGAGAGGGCGTCGGCGAGATGGTCGGTGCGATCGGCGAGCAGGCTGGCGAGTTCGTCGGCGCGGCCGGCGAGGGCGGTCTCCAGCGCGTCGCGGCCGGCGACGAGGGCGCCTTCGAGGCGGTCGGTGCGCTCGGCGAGGCTCGTTTCGAGGTCGTCGGTGCGCCGGTCGAGCACGTCCTGCAGGGTCGCGGTGCGCTCGGCGAGCAGGCCGGTGAGGGTGCCGCCCTGGACCTCGAGGGTGCGGGCGATCGCCTCGCCCTGCTGGCCGAGTTCGGCGGTGACGGCGGTGCCGGTGGCGGCGAGTCGGTCGGCGACCTGGGCGGCGCGCATGTCGAAGTCGAGGATGACCTCGCTGCCGGTCGAGGTGAGCCGTTCGGAGGCCTCGCGGGCGACGTCGGCGAAGCGGCCGGTGACCTCCTCGCCTGTGGTGGCGAGGGTGTCGGCGAGGGCGCGGCCCTCGGTGGCGAAGCGGTCGCCGGTCTCCGACAGGGTGCGGACGACGGTGTCGCGCAGGGTTTCGCCGGTGGCGACCAGTTCGCCGAGGATGCGGCCGGAGACGCCGCCGATCTCGGTGACGAGGCGCTCGCCGGTCTCGCTGATGCGGCCGGTGTAGCTTTCGGCCTCGGCGGCGAAGCGCTCGGCGGTCTCGGCGGCGACGCGGGCGATGGTGGCGGCGACCTGGCCGCTCGAGGCGGTCAGGCGGCTGTCGATCTCGAGGCCGGCGTCGGCGAGACGCTCGGCGGCGTCGCGGCCGGAGGCTTCGAGGCGGGCGACGAATTCGTCGCCGCGTTCGGAGACGACCGTGGTCAGGTTGCGGCCGGCGGCGTCGAAGGCGAGGGTGAGGTGCTCGGCTTTCTCGCCGAAGACGCGGGTGACGTCGCGGCCCGTCTCTTCGAGGCGGTTGGTGACGCGTTCGCCGGTGCTGCGCAGTTCTTCCGACAGCGCCTCGTGGGCGCCGGAGATCGACGAGCGCACCCGCTCGGCGTTGGAGACCACGGATTCGCGCTGGTTGACCAGTTCCTCGATCAGGCTGCGGATACGGATCTCGTTTTCGTTGTAGGACCGTTCCAGCGAGGAGACCTCGTTGTGGACGAGGACTTCCAACTCGCTCGCACGGGCCAGCGCCCGCTCGATGCCGTCACCCATGGCGGCGACCTCGCGGCGGATCGCCTGGCCGACCGAGATCACGGTTTCGCGGGCGACGTCCTCCGGCTCGGCGAGGCGCAGGGCGACCTCGGTCATGGCGCGCGAGGTCAGGCGCATCTCCTGGGCGCGCCAGATCATCAGCGCCATCGACCAGAAGAAAAGCACCGGCACCACGGCCAGCGCGGCGAGAATCAGGGCCTCCGGACGGCGCAGGAGGAGGAGCGGGTCGGTGCCGGCGGCGACGTCCGTGCCGAGCAGGCTCCAGCCGGCGTAGCCGATGGCGGCGAGCCAGACGAGGCTGACGACGCCGGTGATCCAGAACACCGACGACGAGGGCCGGCGCTGGAGCTGGTAGAGCATGTTGCCGAGGCTGCGGCGGTCGTCGTTGGCCGCGGCGCGGGGTCGGGTGCGCCCGGCGCGCGGCGCGGGGGTCTCGGCGGCGCGGGTCTCGCGGCGGCCATCGTCGGTGCCCGTACCGGCCCCGTCGGTTTCCGAGGGAGCCGCGGCGCCCGGCTTGGCGCTCGCCGCCTCCTTCTCGTCGAAGACGCCGAGCTCCATCTTGAGCGCATCCTCGACGGCGAGAAGTGCCAGTTCCGCCGCATCGGTTTTCGGGGTCTTGTTCGCCATGGGTCGCCTCGCGTCCGTACGCCTTACCAGAACCGGCCGCATCACCTTCGCCGGACAGCCGACCGAAGCATGCCGCGGACGATGGAAGGCCGGCCCCGCCCTTCCTTCGTCCGCTGCGGAACGCCCGGATCCCGGGCCGGCGTCGCCGACCGGATTCCCGGATCCTTTCCATGCACTCGATCGGCTAACGTTTTGGCACAACAGGCCGGAGGTCACAAGAAACCGACCCGGGCCGGGCATCAATGTTAACAGGTTGTAAAGAGAGGCGACGCAATATGTGGTGTTTTTCGCGCGCCGGAGGCGGCTGCGAGAGCGGGTCCCGAGGCGATTGCGAGCGGGGCGGGAAGAGGGGCGATCGTCCGGTGCGGCGGACCGTTCGATCATGGCTCCTCGACCCCAAAGGGTGAAAAAACCCAAGCCGATCAGCCATGAAGCAGCGACGCCGCGATGCGGGCACCGGGCCGCCCGACCTCTTTGGTCGCCTTCGCCCGCGGCCTGAGGGGGTGACGGCCTGCCGTCTTCCCGGGGCTCTTCCCGGACGGCCCGACCACGATTAACCATATTTTCAGAATCCGGGGCCGAAGACGGCGTCGGCAGGGTGTCTTGCCGGTCCGCCGCGGGCGGAATGCGCGGCGGCGAACGGGGGCGTGCGGACATGAGCGGGACGTCGGAGCGGGACGCGGTGCCGGCGGGGCCTGTCGATCTCGATCATCTCGCCGCCCAGACCTTCGGCGACGACGGGCTGCGGCGCGAAGTGCTCGGCCTTTTCGTCGCGCAGGCGCGGCGGCTGATCGGCGAGGCCGCCGCGGCGGAAGGATCGCGCGGTGTCGTCGCCCACAAGATCAGCGGATCGGCGCGGGGCATCGGCGCCGTCGCGGTCGCCGCCGCCGCCGAGCGGGTCGAGCGGGCCGCTGCCGAAGGCCGGGGCGACGAGGCCGCCTTCGCCGCCCTCGCCACGGCCGTCGACGACGCCTGCCGGTTCATCGAAGACGACCTGCTCGGCGGGCGATGAGCCGGGGGGGGGACGGAAGGTGCGGCGCGGCCGGTCTTCATGCGGCGACGGCGAGGGGGCGGACCGAAACGGCGATCCGCATCGGCGACTTGACGTCGCCGCGCCAGCCGCTATCTCCCTGCTGAAACCGGAATTGCTCCGGATCAGATCGCGAAAGGCCGCCATGCCCAAAGTCACCTACGTCGCCTTCGACGGTACGGCCCACGAGGTCGAGGCCCCGGTCGGTTCCACCGTCATGGAGAATGCGATCAAGCACATGGTGCCGGGGATCGAGGCCGAATGCGGCGGCGCCTGCGCCTGCGCCACCTGTCACGTCTATGTCGACGAGGCCTGGTTCGAGAAGGTCGGCGAGCCGGCGCCGATGGAAGAGGACATGCTCGACTTCGCCTTCGAGGTCAAGCCGACCTCGCGGCTGTCCTGCCAGATCAAGATCACGGCCGACCTCGACGGACTCGTCGTGCGGGTGCCCGAGCGCCAGGCCTGACCCGCCACCGCGGGCCCCGCCCGCGGCCTCGACGCTCGCCGACGAAGTGTGGCCTCGTCAGGACGGGCGCCGCCGGGCGCCCGCCCGTCGTCGTCAGGGTTCGCCGTCCGCGCTCAGGCCGCCTTCAGCGCTAGACCGAGTTCGGCGGCCTTGGCGCGCACGGCGGTGATCGGCTTCTGCAGCTTGAGGCTGATCACTTCGGCGGTGGCACCCTCGCGGGCGAGTTCCAGGAAGCGATGGACGGACTGCGGGTTCCAGCCGCTGCCCATTTCGACGGGGTCGCTCATGGCGGGTCTCCTCTCGCGTGGTTTCGGCCGTCCTCCGCGATGCGATCTCCGGATCCTGCAGCCGGGCGCCGGCCTGGTGCGGAGGGTGGCCGGAAGCGGTCGGTTCCGCTCCCGATCCCTCATGTAGGCGCCACGGCGGCGCCGACCAAGCCGCGCGGCGGCAGGACCCGTTCGATCCGATAGCTCCTCGCCGCACATACTCCTTGGGCGCAGGTGGGCCCTTCGCTATCATCGCAGGCATTGAGACGCTGCCCCGGAGGTCAAGAGGTGCGACTTCGACCGGTCACCCGCAGGAAAAGCCGATGATCCTCTCCTATTCCCGCAACTTTCTCTTCATCAAGACGAAGAAGGTCGGGGGAACCAGCCTGGAAATCGCGCTCTCGAAATACTGTGGCGACAAGGACATTCTCGCTCCGATGGCCGGAGCTGACGAGCGCCGGCGCAAGGCGCTCGGCGTCCGCGGCGCGCAGAACTACGAGAAGAGGGGGGTCTTCTCCAGTTATTCCTTCAGTCCGCACACCCACGCCGGCAGGATGCGCAACTTCCTGCCGACCTCGACATGGAACCGGTTGTTCAAGTTCACCGTCGTCCGCAATCCCTATGACGCCACGATCAGCCGCTACGCCATGCATCTCCGGAACGGCAAGGCCACCACCGACTTCAAGAGCTGGATCTTTGAAAACCGCCACAAGATCCGCGACAACCTGAACATCTACTGCATCGACGGAAGGCCGTTCTTCGACTACGCCGTGCGCTACGAGGCGCTGGAAGCGGACCTCGCCGAGGTGTCGCGCCGGATCGGGCTCGACGAGAACGTCTTCGACCTCTTCACGACGATCCGGGCCAAGGGGGCGCTGCGCCCGCCCGGCTTCACGATCGAGGCGATGTTCGGGGATTTCGAGGAAGGCATCGAACTGGTCGCGCAGGAAGCGGCCGAGGAACTCGAATGGTTCGGCTACCAGCGGCCGAAGCTCTCCGTCGCCCCGTCCCGTTGAAGCATGCCGGATGGCCGCGGCCACCGCACGACGTGGCCGGTGCGGCCGGGGGGGCGTGCCCGCTTCACACGTTCAGCAGCAGATACTCCCGTTCCCAGCTCGAGATCACGCGGTTGTAGAGCCGCAGCTCGAGCAGCTTGACCTCGATGAAGGCGTCGACGAAGCGCGGGCCGAGAATGCCGCGCAGGGGTTCGCTCGCCTTCAGCGCCATCAGCGCGTCGTGAAGATGCGAGGGCAGGGAGACGCCGAGGGTGTGGGCGTCGATCTCGACGACGGGTTCGGGATCGATCTTCTCCTCGAGGCCGAGCAGGCCGCAGGCCAGCGTCGTCGCCATCGACAGGTAGGGATTGGAATCGGCGCCGATGACGCGGTTCTCGACCCGGCGGGCCTCCGGACCGGAATCGGGCACGCGCAGGCCGCAGGTGCGGTTGTCGCGGCCCCAGTGGACGTTGATCGGCGCGTCGGATTCGAGGCGGATGCGGCGGTAGGAATTGACGTTGGGGCAGAACAGGCTCATCGCGCTCGGCACGTAGCGCTGCAGGCCCGAGATGTAGTGCATCAGGGCCGGGGTGTCGGCCCCGTCCGCCGTGGCGAAGATGTTCTTGCCGTCCTCGGCGCGCACGATCGACTGGTGGATGTGCGTCGCCGAGCCCGGCTCGTCCATGTGCGGCATCGCCATGAAGGTCGCGACCATGTCGTGGCGGCGGGCGGCGAGGCGGGCGGTGCGCTTGAACAGGAAGGTCTGGTCGGCGAGCTCGATCGGGTCGCCGTGGCGGAAGTTCATCTCGAGCTGCGCCGGTCCGGCCTCGTGGGCCATCGTGGCGATCTCGATCCGGCTCGCCTCGCAATAGTCGTACATCAGGTTGACGACGTGGTCGAAGTCGTTGGCGTGCTCGATGCCGTAGGCCTGCCGGCCGGATTCGATGCGCCCCGACAGGCCGATCGGCTTGGCGAGCGGCAGGTCGGGGTCGTCGTTGCGCGCGACGAGGTAGAATTCCAGTTCGGGGGCGACGAAGGGCTTGAGGCCCTTGTCGGCGTAGAGGCCGAGCACGCGGCGCAGCACCTGGCGCGGCGCGAAGTCGACCGGGGTGCCGTCGGCGAAGAAGCAGTCGCAGATGACCTGGGCGGTCGGCTCCTCGTACCAGGGGACGATGCGCAGGGTGGACAGGTCCGGCACGCAGCGCACGTCGCGGTCGAGCGGGTTGACGACCTCCGAATCCTCGGCGCCGTCGCCCGTGACCGCCTGGAAGAACACGAATTCCGGCAGGCGGACGCCGTCCTCGATGATGCGGATGAAATCCTCGCGCGGCACGATCTTGCCGCGCATCATGCCGTTCATGTCGGGTACGATGCATTCGACCTCGTCGATGCGGCGCTGGCGCAGCCAAATCACGGCCTCGGCCTTGCTGGCGGGGGGAAGGTCGGCGTCGGTCGCGGCGTCGGACATGGCGGATTCCGGAAAGGAGGCGTCGGGGCGGGGCGCCCGGAGGGTCACCCTTGCGACCATATCGCCGCGAGGACCGGGCCGCCAAGCGAAAGGGAGTTCGGCAGTCGGTGGTCGGCTCTCGGCGGTCGGTTTTTCGCTACAAGGGTGCGGGCCGGCGAGCGAGTTACGCAGCGTCGCCGGCCGCCGCAGAAGGTTCGGATAACGCAGGTCGAAGCGACCCCTTCACCAAATGAGTGTGTGGATTTCGTTGAGCGGGTCCATACCGTTCCGCAATGCGGAGGAGTCACCGGCGCGACGCCACTACTGTCCGGTTCGACAAACTCGGCGGACGTATGGGATTTCAACCTCTCTCCCGTCTTCACCGGCCTCGAGCCGGTGACCCAATCGTCTCACCGCGGGGAAGGATGGCAGAGACGGGAAATTAACACGATTGATCAACTAGTTGGAACAGTCTGCGCCGCACGGCCATTGGGTCGCCGGGTCGAGCCCGGCGATGACGACCGAGAGGGAACTCGTCGGGGGCATCGGCCCGCCGGGCCGAGATGCCGTTCCGAGCCCGCATCGTGCACGCCGACGAATATTGTCATCGAATCAAGGTGTCGATCCACAGAAGCTTGACGCGAACCGGACAGCAGTGGGCGATGTCGACCGAGAGGCGGAAGGCTCCGACGTCCCATGAACAGGCCGTCCCCGACAGCCGTGTCGAAGACCGGCGGCCGCCACCGAAACGCCGTCTGCCGTCATTCGCCGCGGTCGGAGGCCGTCCGGCGGGCGAGGAGGTCGAGGTCGATGCCGGACGACGAGGCGTCGGCGGTGGGGAGACAGGTGGTGCGGCGCACGCCGTCGACGGTGGCGTCGCAGCCCGGCACCGGCGTGGTCAGGATCAGCAGCGCCTTGATGTCGAAGGCGAGATGATCGATGGAAGCGTCACGGGCCCGGACATACATCTCCCGGCTGATCTGCGCCCGCTCCGCGGCGGCGACGGCGGCATCGAACACGGTCGTCGGATCGAAGCAGTCGATCTTGAGATCGATATGAAAACGAAGGGAATTTCCGCTTCTGATATCCTGGCGCATCGCTCTTCTTGTCGTTTTGTCGGTCCTGAAGGAAACGCGGAACGCGCGACTGGCATCCCAGATACCAGAAATCTCGTCGTACGACAACGTTAACATAATAAAATTTGTCAAGTAAGTTGTTTCTATTTGTAACATCGGCGACACGTTGGCAGGCCGCAGAACCGGGGCGGGCGCCTCGCCGCGCGGAGGCGCCCGGTCCGCGACCGTATCGGCGGCGTTCGCGACAGGGCCGGGCCGGCGGTCGATCATGCCGTGCCGGCGCACCTCCAGCGGGCGGACCGACCCGCGCCGCTAGCGCGAGAGCGCCCGGGTTGCCGCTTCGAGGCCTTCCACTGTCAGCGGATACATCCGCCGGTCGAGCAGGTCGCCGATCATTCCGATGGAGTGGGTGTATCGCCAGAGATCGGGGGCCACCGGGTTGAGCCAGGCGATCTTCGGGAAGGTCGCCGCGACCCGCTGCAGCCAGACGCCGCCGGCCTCCTCGTTCCAGTGTTCGACCGAGCCGCCGGGGTATGTGATCTCGTAGGGGCTCATCGAGGCGTCCCCGACGAAGAGCACGCGGGTCTCCTGCGGAAAGCGGTTGAGGATCTCCGTGGTCGGCGTCGTCTCGGCGTGGCGGCGGCGGTTGTCGCGCCAGACCCGTTCGTAGAGGCAATTGTGAAAGTAGAAATATTCCAGGTATTTGAACTCGGCGCGGGCGGCCGAGAACAGCTCCTCGCAGACGCGGACGTGGTCGTCCATCGAGCCGCCGACGTCGAAGAAGACGAGCAGGCGGACGGTATTGCGGCGCTCCGGGCGCATCTTGAGGTCGAGCAGACCGCGGCGGGCGGTGGCGTCGATGGTGCCGGAGAGGTCGAGTTCGTCGGCGGCGCCGGTGCGGGCGAAGCGGCGCAGGCGCTTCAGCGCGACCTTGATGTTGCGGGTGCCGATCTCGACGCCGTCGTCGAGATCCTTGAAGTCGCGCCGGTCCCAGACCTTGACGGCGCGGCGGTGCCGGCTCTCGTCCTGGCCGATGCGCACGCCCTCCGGATTGTAGCCGTGGGCGCCGAAGGGCGAGGTGCCACCGGTCCCGATCCACTTGTTTCCGCCCTGGTGCCGGCCTTTCTGTTCCGCGAGCCGCCGCTTCAGCGTCTCGATCAGCTTGTCGAAGCCACCGAGCGCCTCGACCATCGCCTTCTCCTCGTCGCTGAGGGTCTTCTCGACGAGCTTGCGCAGCCAGTCCTCGGGAATCTCGGCGGCGACCGCCTCGCTCATCAGGTCGAGGCCGCGGAAGACCGCGCCGAAGACGCGGTCGTAGCGGTCGAGATGGGCTTCCGACTTCACCAGAAGGCTGCGGCCGAGCACGTAGAAGTCTTCGACCCGCCCGTCGGCGACCCCCGCCTCGATCGCGGCCATCAGGTCGAGATACTCCCGGAGCGAGACCGGGACGCCCGCGCGCTTCAATTCGTGGAAGAAGGTGAGGAACATCGGGATCGTTCAGCCGGAGGGGTCAGAGGGCATCCGCGGCGAGCACGTGCGCTTCGATCCGCAGATAGTTCGCGAGCGCCCGGTCGCCGTCACTGTAGACGCTGGTCAGGCGATAGATCCGCCCGGCCTTGTCGACGAGGCCGTGGCAGGCCGCGACGCGGGTCGCTCCGTCGAAATCGGAGATCCGCCGGCCGCAGTGGAACGCGGTGAAATTGCCGTTCTTGGTGCCGCTGACGATGGTCGGCTTGCCGTCGGCCCTCGGCTTCAACTCCGCGTAGCTCGACGCCCTGTCGAGCATCACCTTCATCTCCTGCGCCCGGCTGCCGCGCTGGCGCGAGTAGCTGACGACGGCACTTCGTCCGCAGGAGGAAGACTGGCACATCAGCACCTTCTCGCCGCTGCCAATGGTCGCGGATCGCCAAGCCGGATCGTCGACGATGTCCGCACCGGACGACGACCGGCTCGTGGTCTGGCAGGCCGCGAGAATCAAGGCGGATACGAGGACGAGAAAGGCTCGCGACATTCGAGGTCTCCTGCCGTCCGTCATGGCCCGGCGTCGAGGGCGAAGTGTGAAGGCCCGGGCGGCGCAAGACAACGGGCTGGTGCCTGAGTTGCATGGCCAGCCCTCGGGGCGGCACGGCCACGACGGCTCGGAACATCCGCGCGTCGGCGGAATCGGCTATAGTCCTGATCCAGTCCCTCGCGGCAGGCTTCCGCCCGGCGCCAGGGTGCCCGTCCGCTCTTTCGTCTCAGGCTGTCATGGCTCGTCTGTTCCTGCTTCGCCACGCCAAATCGAGCTGGGACGATCCGTCCGTCGCCGATTTCCACCGCCCGCTCAATCTGCGCGGCCGCGCCTCCGCTCCTCTGATGGGCCGGCACATGGCCGACCATGCGCTGATCCCCGACAAGGTGCTCTGCTCCAGCGCCCGGCGCACGCGGGAGACCTTCGCCGGCGTGCTGCCCTTCTTCTCCGGCGAGATGGAGGTGCGTTTCCTCAAGCGGCTCTACGAGGCGCCGGAGGCGGTCTACCGCAAGACGATCGCCGACTTCGGCGGCACGGCGAAATCGCTGATGCTTATCGGCCACAATCCGACGATCCAGACCTTCGCCCTGCAACTGATCGACCGCGGCAACCCGGTGCTGATCGAGCAGCTTCAGGAGAAGTTCCCGACCGCCGGCCTCGCGGTGATCGACTTCGATCTCTCCGACTGGAAGGAGCTCGCGCCGAAGAGCGGACGCATCGTCGCCTTCTTCCGGCCGCGGGAACTGGAACTCGTCGGAGCCGAGGCGGCGGCGGAGGTGGACGATTGAGACGAGTACGACGTTTGGCTGCAGAGCTTTCCGCGATCGTATTTATTTGTAGATACAAAAAATTGACGCGAATGTTGGGGCATCCTACATTCGTCGGGACGAGAGGCCGGCATGTTCCGTTGGGACGAGGACAAACGCGCCGCGAACCTCGTCAAGCACGGGATTGATTTCGCTTCCGTGCGTGATTTCGAGTTCGGCACCGCCCTCGTCCTCGCCGATACGCGCCATGACGAGCCGCGTCTGACGGCGGTGGGCTTGGTCGGTGATCGGTTGCACGTGCTCGTCTTCACGGTCGAGACCCGGAGCGTGCGCGTCATAAGCCTGCGCAAGGCGAACAAGAGGGAAATCAGAGCCTATGTCGAAGTCGTATGACAGGGAGCAGGACGAGGCTCGCGAGAGAGCCCGGCGGTCTCTCGCCGACATCTCCGACGCTGAAGATGCCGCGCTAACCGCCGCCGCGGAGAGCGATGGCGACAATCCCGTCTTGAGCGCCGACGCCTTTGCGGCGATGCGCCGGGCCGACGAGGTCGTGCCGGACGTGGTCGAAGCCTCGGAGCGCCGTCGGCGCGGGCAGCGCGGCCCTCAGAAAGCGCCGACCCGGGAGGCCGTCACCCTGCGGCTCTCGCCACGCGTCCTCCGTCATTTCCGGTCTGGCGGCCCCGGATGGCAGACCCGGATCAACGCGGCGCTCGAGAAGCTGGTCGACGAACCCTGAAGGGCGGCCGGCTCGCCGTGCATCGCCGGGAGCGGTTTCGTCTGGCATCGCGGCGTAGCGCGGTCGGACGTGAGGGAGGCGAGGGACGAGCGGCTTTGCGCATCGGGCGCGGCGTGCCTACATCAGCGGCTCCAGGACCTCGCCCGCCGCCGGAGCCCCGCGCCTTGAAGATCAGTCAGTTCGCCGACGAGGCTCGCCTCGCCTTCGACAATCTCGCCGATCTCGCCGGCGGCATCTCGGGCGGCGGGCAGGTGCGGCTCGGGGTGGCGGGGCTGGCGCGTGCCGGCAAGACGGTGTTCATCACCGCGCTCGTTCACAACCTGATCCACGGCGGCCGGCTGCCGCTGTTCGAACCCTGGCGCAGCCAGCGGCTGACCGGGGCCGAGCTCAAGCCGCAGCTTCACGACGACGTGCCGACCTTCGACTACCGCGCCCACGTGCGCGAACTGGTCGACCGTCGGACCTGGCCGGATTCGACCCGGCAGATCGCCGAGATGCGGCTCACCATCGCCTACGAATCCGCGACCTTCCTCGGCCGCAACCTCGGCTCGGGCAAACTCCACGTCGACATCGTCGACTATCCCGGCGAGTGGCTGCTCGACCTGCCGCTGCTGTCCAAGGACTTCTCGACGTGGTCGCGCGAGGCGATCGCCCGGGCGCGCCATCCCGGACGCGAGGCGATCGCCGGGCCGTGGCTCGCCCATCTTTCCGCCGCCGATCCGGCCGGGCCGGCCGACGAGGAGGCGGCGGCGGAAGCGTCGCGGCTCTTCACCGGCTATCTCGCCGCCTGCCGGCGCGACGAGCACGCCCTGTCGCTGGTGCCGCCGGGGCGCTTCCTCATGCCCGGCGACCTCGAAGGCTCGCCGGCGCTGACCTTCGCCCCGCTCGACGTCGCCGCCGGTGCCCGCCCGCCGAAGGACAGCCTCCACGCCCTGATGGAGCGGCGCTACGAGGCCTACAAGCAGGTCGTCGTGAAGCCGTTCTTCCGTACCCATTTCGCCCGGCTCGACCGGCAGGTGGTGCTCGTCGATCCGCTGGCCGCGCTCAACGCCGGGCCGGCGGCGCTGGCCGACCTCGCCCTCGCGCTGGAGGAGATCCTCGCCTGCTTCCGGCCGGGCCGGGCGAGCTGGCTCTCATCGATCCTGACGCGGCGGATCGACCGCATCCTGATCGCCGCCACCAAGGCCGACCATCTCCATCACACCAGCCACGACCGGCTGGAGACGCTGATCGGACGCATCCTCGCCGACCCGATCGCCCGGGCGCGCAAGGCCGGGGCCGAGGTCGAGGTCAAGGCGATCGCCGCGGTGCGGGCGACGCGCGAGGCCAAGGTGCGCCATGGCGGCGACATGCTACCCGCCATCGTCGGCCTGCCGCAGGCGGGGGAGACGATCGACGGGCGCCGGTTCTCCGGTGAGGAGGAAATCGCGTTGTTTCCTGGAGACTTGCCGGAAAATCCCGAGATCCTGATTCACCGGGTTGAGACGTTGATTCAGGAAGCTCACGCCGCCTCGGCGGCGCTTCAGGCGGCGAATCCGCAGGCTGTCGAATCGAGTCCGGACGGCGGCCCAAGTGCCTCGGCCGCGGGCGGGAACGGGCCCTGGTCGCGCGGCCGCCCCGTCGACGACGACGCCATCGTGCCCGACCTGCGCTTCCTGCGCTTCCGTCCGCCGCGGCTCGAGACCACGGCCGAGGGAGCGACGCTGTCGCTACCCCACATCCGCCTCGACCGGGCGATCGACTTCCTCATCGGAGACAAGCTGGCATGAGCGAGAAGCGGCCGCCGCGCCGTCCCGCGGCCTTCGACCTCGGCGGCGCCGAGGTGGTGAACGAGCGGCTCGACCCGCTGGCGCGCGAGGACGCCGTGACGCGGGTCATCCTCGAAACCGAGACCGAGGACGGCCGGCCGGCGACGCCGGTGCCCAAGCGGCGCGGCATCCGCTGGGGCCGGCTGTTCTGGTCGGCGCTCGCGGCTCTCGTCTCGCTCGGCGTCGGCCTCGCCCTCGACCAGCTGGTCCGCGATCTCTTCGCCCGCAACGACTGGCTCGGCTGGACCGGCCTCGGCCTCGTCGCCCTGCTGGTCGTCTCGGCGCTCGGGCTGATCGGGCGCGAGTTGTTCGGGCTCTGGCGACTGGAGCGGATCGACCAGCTGCGCACGGACGCCGCCGACGCCGCGGCCCGCGACGACGGCGAGGCGGCGCGCAAGGCGGTGGAGGGCCTCGTCGCGCTCTATCGCGACCGGCCGGAGACGGCGCGCGGACGCTCCGACGTCGCCGTCCATCTCGGCGAGATCATCGACGGCCGCGACCTGCTGATCCTCGCCGAGAACGACCTGATGCGCCCGCTCGACCGCACCGCCCGCCGGCTCGTCGCCGACACCGCCAAGCGAGTCTCGGTGGTGACGGCGGTGTCGCCGCGGGCGGTGGTGGACCTCCTCTTCGTCGCCGTCGCGGTGATCGGCCTGATCCGCCGGCTCGCCGACCTCTACGGCGGCCGGCCGGGCCTCCTCGGCTTCGTCGGGCTGATGCGCCACGTCATCGCCCATCTCGCCGTCACCGGCGGCATGGCGGCGACGGACAGCCTGCTGCACGACGTCGTCGGCCACGGCATCGCCGCTCGGCTGTCGCAGCGGCTGGGGGAGGGGGTGGTCAACGGCATGCTCACCGCCCGCGTCGGCCTCGCCGCCATCGACGTCTGCCGGCCGATGCCCTTCCTCGCCGCCCCGCGCCCAGGGGTGCAGGACGTCATGCGCGGCCTGCTGCCCGAGAGCGAGCGCCGGGGCTGACCCGCCGCTCGCCGTCCCGCTCCGATCCTCAGACCCGCTCGCTGTCGAGCATCGCCATCTGTGGCGCGGCGTAGCGCTCGCCGGCGGCGGCGCCTTTCGGTACGGCCGCCTCGATGGCGGCGAGGTCGGCGGCGTCGAGCGCCACGTCGAGCGCGCCGAGGGCTTCGGAGAGCCGGTCGCGGCGGCGGGCGCCGACGAGGGGGACGATGTCGTCGCCCTGCGCCGCCACCCAGGCGATCGCGATCTGGGCGACGCTGACGCCGCGGGCGTCGGCGATGCGGCGCAGGGCGTCGACGAGGGCGAGATTGGTCTCGACGTTGCCAACCGCGAAGCGCGGGCTGTGGGCTCGGAAGTCGCCGGCGGCGGCGGTGCCCTGCCAGTGGCCGCTGATCAGGCCGCGCGAGAGCACGCCGTAGGCGGTGACGCCGATGCCGAGGTCGCGCAGCGTCGGCAGGATGGTGTCCTCGATGCCGCGCGAGAGCAGCGAATACTCGATCTGCAGGTCGGCGATCGGGTGGACCGCCGCGGCGCGGCGGATGGTGTCGGCCCCGACCTCCGACAGGCCGACGTGGCGGACGTAGCCGGCCTTCACCATGTCGGCGATCGCACCGACCGTGTCCTCGATCGGCACCGCGGGGTCGAGGCGCGAGGGGCGGTAGATGTCGACGTGGTCGAGGCCGAGACGCTGCAGGGTGTGGGCGAGGAAACTCTTCACGGCGGCAGGGCGGGCGTCGTATCCGAGCCAGTTTCCACCGGGATCGCGCAGGGCGCCGAACTTGACGCTGACCTGGACCCGGTCGCGCGGCACCTCGCGCAGGGCCTCGCCGATCAGCATCTCGTTGTGGCCCATCCCGTAGAAATCGCCGGTGTCGAGAAGGGTGACGCCGGCGTCGAGCGCGGCGTGGATGGTTGCGAGGCTCTCGGCGCGGTCGGCCGGACCGTACATGCCGGACATGCCCATGCAGCCGAGGCCGAGGGCGGAGGTGAGGGGGCCGGTGCGGCCGAGCTTGCGGTGGTTCACGATCGTCTCCTCGTGTGGATCGTTGGCGACGACCGAACTATCGGGGCTGGAAGGCCGTTCGATAATCCGGCAAGACTTGTACGGGCTGTACGGAAAATCGAACGATGAACGACCCGGACCTCGCCGACCTCGACGCCTTCGCCGCCGTCGCCCGCCAGCGCGGCTTCCGCGGCGCCGCCGCGGCACGAGGCGTCTCCGCCTCGACGCTGAGCGAGGCGGTGCGGCGGCTGGAGGCGCGTCTCGGCGTGCGTCTGCTCAACCGCACGACGCGCAGCGTGACGCCGACCGAGGCCGGTCAGCGCCTGCTCGAGCGGCTCGATCCGGCGCTCGGGGAGATCACCGCGGCGCTCGAGACGGTCGGCGGCGTCGGCGGGCGCCCGGCGGGCACGCTGCGGCTCAACGTTCCGACCTTCGTCGCCCGGGTAATCCTGCCGCCGATGCTCGACCGCTTCCTGCTCGACCATCCCGACATCGCCGTGGAGGTCGTCGCCGACGACAGCTTCATCGACGTGCTGGCGGCCGGCTTCGACGCCGGCATCCGTTACGACGAGAAGCTGGAACGCGACATGATCGCGGTGCCGATCGGCCCGCGCCGTCAGCGGTTCGCCACCGGAGCGACGACCTCCTATCTCGAGCGCCGCGGGGTGCCGCTCCATCCGCGCGACCTTCTCCAGCACGCCTGCATCCGCCACCGCTTCGCGAGCGGGCGCGTGGCGGTGTGGGAATTCGAGCGGGCGGGCGAATTGGTGCGGGTCGAGCCGCGCGGTCCCGTGACCTCGTCCGTGACGGAGATCGAGATCTCCTCCGCGCTCGCAGGGGTCGGCATCGTGTCGAGTTTCGAGGAGTGGCTCGCGCCACACTTCGCCCGCGGCGCCCTCGTGCCCGTCCTCGAGGACTGGTGGCAGTCGTTTTCGGGGCCCTATCTCTACTACCCGAGCCGGACGCTGATGCCGGCGCCGCTGCGTGCCTTCGTCGATCACGTGAAGGCGTGGCGGGGCGCGTGAAATCGAATCCGGAAACTCTTTCATGCAATTGGAAAAACGGCATGAATCGCGATTTCTGAAGTTCCGGATCCGAATCCGATGAAACGGTTTAACCGCGACCCGGCTCGCCGCCTCGCGGATTGCGGCGGCGGGGTTGCGAGGGCGATTCACCGAGGTCGCACATCGAATCCCGAACCGGCGGCATGTCTCTGTCCGGCTTCGGAAATTGCCGGCTCGGCAGCGCGATCGGAGCACGGCGACGGGCGTATTGGCGCCAGGGGCCGCGGGGGCCGACCCCTCGGAGAGCGAACCCGGAAGCGGGAACAATCTCGAATGCGAATGATTTGCATTTACAGGATCGATGCGTTAGCAATGCGAACGGTTCGCAAAAACCGGTACCGGAGTTCTCGATGTCCCATGCCCTGCCGCGCCGTATCGTTCTCGCCGCCACGGTCCTTCTCGCGCTGGCCGCTTCGACCTGGGCTGCAGCGGCCGCCGAAAAATTCAAGGTGGTGACGACCTTCACCGTGATCGCCGACATGGCTCGCAACGTCGCCGGCGAGGCGGCGGAGGTGGATTCGATCACCCGGCCCGGCGCCGAGATCCACAACTACCAGCCGACCCCCGGCGACATCCTGAAAGCCCAGGACGCCGACCTCGTGCTCTGGAACGGGCTCAATCTGGAACTCTGGTTCGAGAAATTCTTCCGCACCCTGCGCGACGTGCCGAGCGCCGTCGTCTCCGACGGCGTCGAGCCGATGGGCATCGCCGAGGGGCCCTACGGCGGCAAGCCCAACCCGCACGCCTGGATGTCGCCGGACAACGCGCTGATCTACGTCGACAACATCCGGGACGCGCTCGTCTCCCACGATCAAGCGAACGCCGCGACCTACGAGGCCAACGCCGAGGCCTACAAGGCGAAGATCGTCGCGACCATCGCCCCGATCCGGGCGGCGATCGAGGCGATCCCGCCGGAGAAGCGCTGGCTCGTCACCAGCGAGGGCGCCTTCAGCTATCTCGCCCGCGACTTCGGCCTCAAGGAACTCTACCTCTGGCCGATCAATGCCGACAGCCAGGGCACGCCCCAGCAGGTGCGTAAGGTGATCGACGCGGTGCGCGAGCACGGCATCGTCGCGGTCTTTTCCGAAAGCACGGTCTCGGCCAAGCCGGCCGAGCAGGTCGCCCGGGAAACCGGGGCGGCCTACGGCGGCGTGCTCTACGTCGATTCCCTCAGCGAGGCCGACGGACCGGTGCCGACCTATCTCGATCTCCTCTCCGTCACGGCGACGACGATCGCCGCCGGTCTCGGCGCGGGGGTGGCGCCATGAGCGACCGGCAGGGGCCGCCCGGCGCGGCGACGGGCGGTCCGGGCTCCGGCCTCGCCGTCCGCGACCTCACCGTCACGTATCGCAACGGCCACACCGCCCTGCGGGACGCCTCCTTCGAGATCCCGACCGGCACCATCACCGCCCTCGTCGGCGTCAACGGCTCGGGGAAGTCGACGCTGTTCAAGGCGATCATGGGCTTCGTGCGGGCGGCCAAGGGCTCGATCTCGATCCTCGGACGCCCGGTCGACGCGGCGCTCAAGGCCAATCTCGTCGCCTACGTGCCGCAAGCCGAGGAGGTCGACTGGAACTTCCCGGTGCTGGTCGAGGACGTCGTCATGATGGGCC
>CALCDT010000333.1 GCA_937900425.1 uncultured Alphaproteobacteria bacterium
GCCGCGGTCGCCGGCGTGGCGGTTGACCTCGGTCGGGTTCTGCCGGGTGTCGATCGGCCCGCCCATCAGCGTCATCGACGACGGCGTGTAGGGGTCGTTCATCTCCTCCATCAGCGCCACCGCCGCGAACACCGGCACGGCGGGCTGGCACACCGCCATCACGTGGGTGTCGGGGCCGAGGAAATGGAACATCGAAATGAGGTAGTCGATGTAGTCGTCGAGGTCGAAGCGGCCCTCGGTCAGCGGCACCATCCGGGCGTCTTCCCAGTCGGTGATGTAGACCTCGTGGCGCGGCAGCATCGCCTCGACGGTGCCGCGCAGCAGCGTCGCGTAATGGCCGGACATCGGCGCGACGATGAGCAGGCGCGGGTCGCGGCGGCGGTCGTCGCCGAGGCGGCGGGCGAAGTGTTTCAGCTTGCAGAACGGCCGCGACCAGACCACCCGCTCCTCGACCGGTACGCGGGTGCCGCCGACCACCGTCGAGGTGAGGCCGAATTCCGGCTTGCCGTAGCGCCGCGTCGATCGCTCGAACAGCTCGCAGGCGGCGGCGACGCCGCGGCCCATCGCGGTGTGGGCGAGCGGGTTCAGCGGGTTCCTGAAATAGAGCCGCGTCGCGTCGGCGGCGGCCCGCAGGGGGCCGACGGCGGCATGGTTCATCTCGTAGAGCTGATAATACACCGGTCCACCTCGCTCGCCGGGCGGTCCGCGCCCGGCCAGGCGCTATTGCACCGCAACAAAGATGGTCCGCTTCCCGGGCCCCGGCAAGCGCAACGTGGCGACCGACGGCCGGTTCCGCGCCCGCTGCAGCGCGGAAAGCCGCATCCGCGGCCCCCGTCGAAGCCCATTACACCGCCTCTCGTTGCGCGAAAAGAGCGTCGCACCGAATCCTTGCGCGAAGGTGGCACGCGGAAGCCCCGGCGAAACGACGCCCGCGGGCGAGGCGACAGCGCCGCCGCCGGCGTGCGATAATTCTCGTCGCCGGCGCCCGACGGGCGGCCGCGGAGCCTGCCGATGACCCTCGCCCTCGACCGCCTCCCCCAGTTCGGCCGACGCAGCGTCCGCCTCGACACGCTGGTGCGGCTGCGCTGGCTCGCCGTCGGCGGCCAGACCGCGGCGGTCCTCGCCGTCGCCTACTGGTTCGGCTTCGCGCTGCCGGCCGGCTCGTGCCTCGCGCTCATCGCGCTGTCGGCCTGGGTCAACCTGATCCTGCGGCTGCGCTATCCCTCGACCCGCCGGTTCACGGCGCAGGCGACGGCGGTGCTGCTCGGCTACGACATCCTGCAGCTCGCCGGCCTGCTCTACCTCACCGGCGGCCTGCAGAACCCGTTCGCCTTCCTGCTCATCGCCCCGGCGATGATCTCGGCCGCGGCGCTGCCGCCGCCGAAGACGCTCGCCCTCGGCGCCCTCGTCGTCGCGGTCGCGACCGTCCTCGTCTTCTACTACCGGCCGCTGCCCTGGTACGCCGACGAGGCGCTGGCGCTGCCGTTCCTCTACGTCGCCGGGGTGTGGATCGCGCTCGTCTCGAGCCTCGTCTTCATGAGCGTCTACGCCTTCCGCGTCGCCGAGGAGGCGCGCCAGCTCGCCGACGCGCTGAGCGCCACCGAGCTCGTCCTCGCCCGCGAGCAGCACCTCAACGCCCTCGACGGCCTCGCCGCCGCCGCCGCCCACGAGCTCGGCACGCCGCTCGCCACCATCTCGCTCGTCGCCCGCGAGCTCGAGCGCGAGGTCACCGACGCCGATCCGCACGCCGAGGACATCCGCCTCCTCGCGGCGCAGTCGGAGCGCTGCCGCGAGATCCTGCGCAAGCTCACCTCCCTCGGCAGCGACCCGGAGAGCCCGCTCGACCGCATGCCGGTGTCGCAGCTGATCGAGGAGATCGCCTCGCCGCACCGCGACTTCGGCGTGGCGATCCGGCTCGCCTCGGCCGGCACCCCGTCGACCGAGCCGGTGATCGCCCGCAACCCGGCGATCCTCTACGGCCTCGGCAACATCGTCGAGAACGCCGTCGACTACGCCACCACCGCCGTCGACATCCGCGCCGAGTGGGGCGAGCAGACCGTCACCGTCACCGTCACCGACGACGGCCCCGGCTTCGCCGTGGAGATCATCGAGCGGCTCGGCGAGCCCTACGTGACGACGCGCGGGCGCGGCGCGGCGGCGGCCGACGCCGAGCGCCCGTCGGAGGCCGGCGGCCTCGGCCTCGGCTTCTTCATCGCCAAGACGCTGCTCGAGCGCACCGGCGCCCGTCTCTCCCTCGCCAACCGGCCGGCGCCGGCGCGCGGCGCCATCGTTTCGGCGGTGTGGCCGCGCGTCGCGATCGACCTCGGACGGGGCGATGCGGGCGACGGACGCCGCCCCGAACGCGCCGCGGCTTTCCACGCGCGCCCCGAAACCCTATAAGTCCGGGCTGCAACCGACGAAGAAGAGCCGAGGTCTGGCCATGGATCCCGCCCCCACCCCCGCAGACACGACCTCCGGCGGTGGCAACGAGCGCCTGCTGATCGTCGACGACGACAAGTCGTTCGCGCAGCGGCTCGCCCGGGCGATGGAGAAGCGCGGCTACGTCACCGAGGTGGCGGAGTCGGTCGCCGACGCGATCGCCATGGTCGAGGCGTCGCCGCCGGCCTACGCCGTCGTCGACATGCGCCTCGGCGACGGCAACGGCCTCGACGTCATCGAGATCCTGCGCGAGCGGCGCCCCGACGCCAAGGCGGTGATCCTCACCGGCTACGGCAACATCGCCACCGCGGTGACGGCGGTGAAGCTCGGCGCCGTCGACTATCTGGCGAAGCCGGCGGACGTCGACGAGATCATCGCCGCGCTGAACCGAGACCCGCACGACAAGGCGGTGCCGCCGGACAACCCGATGTCGGCCGACCGGGTGCGCTGGGAGCACATCCAGCGGGTCTACGAGCTGTGCGACCGCAACGTCTCGGAGACGGCGCGCCGGCTCAACATGCACCGCCGCACCCTGCAGCGCATCCTCGCCAAGCGCGCCCCGCGCTGAGGCCGGCGACGGCCGGCGGAGGGAGCGGAGGCGGCGCGACGCTGTCGCGACGCTTGCAGCGCGCGAGGCGTCCGCATGGACATCCTCGGCCGGCGTCGTCTACCAAGTCCTCCGTCGCCTTCGCCCGTTCCCCGTGAGGCGCCGCCTCGGCCGGAGACGCCCATGCTGCGCCGCCTCTACGACTGGGTCATGGCCATCGCCGCGAGTCCCGCCGCCTCGCCGGTGCTCGGCGTCGTCGCCTTCCTGCACAGCATCGTCCTGCCGATCCCGCCGGACGCGCTGCTGATCCCGATGACGGTCGCCGACCGCAAGAGCTGGCTCTGGTACGCCTCGCTCGCCATGCTCACCTCGGTCGCCGGCGGCATCGTCGCCTTCCTCGCCGGCGCGCTGTTCTTCGAGCAGGTGGCCCAGCCGATCCTGCAGCTCCACGGCTACAGCGGCCGCTTCAACGCCTTCTCCGCCGCCTTCCACCACTGGGGCCTGTGGATCATCCTGATCGCCGCCTTCACCCGCTTTCCCTACAAGGTGGTGGCGATCGCCAGCGGCGCGATGGGGCTCGGCCTGCCGGTGTTCGTGCTGGCGAGCTTCGTTTCGCGGGGCCTGCGCTTCTACGCCGTCGCCGGCGCGCTCTATCTCGCCTGGCCGACCTTCCAGCCCTTCGTCGAGCGCCACCTCGGCCTTCTTTTCTCCCTGTTCCTAGCGCTCGTCGCCGCCGGAGTCGCGGTCGCCTATTTCCTCGGCTAGAGCATGTTCCGCCCGGAGCGCTCTTCCGGCAGGACCCGCGACAGGACCCGATCCATGCGCCTGACGATCGCCCAGCGCCGCCTCGCCGCCGGCCTCGCCTTCCTCGTCGCGGCGGCGGCGATCGCCGGCGCGTGGGGCTTCCAGCTGATCGGCGGCTACGCGCCGTGCGCGCTCTGCCTGACCCAGCGCGTCCCCTACTATGTCGGCCTGCCGCTCGTCGCCGTCGGCCTCGCCG
>CALCDT010000334.1 GCA_937900425.1 uncultured Alphaproteobacteria bacterium
GCCCATGGTGCCGGCGGCGATCGGCCGCTTCGACGGCTCGCTGACGGTGCTGGCGCCCTACGGGACGGACCGGGACGGCCGGCCGAACCCGCGCTACCGCGACCTGTTCCCGGCGCCGCCGCCGGCGGGGACGGTGCCGGCCTGCGCCGAGGCGGGCGTGCTCGGCGTCGTGCCGGGCGTGCTCGGGGCGCTGCAGACGGCCGAGGTGGTGAAGCTCGTCACCGGCGTCGGCGAACCGCTGATCGGCCGGCTGCTGTTGGTCGACCTGTTGTCGATGCGCTTCGAGACGATCGGCTACGCGCGCGGCTGAGCCCTGCGCGTCACAGCATCGAGGGCAGCACGCGGTCCGGCGGCCGGTGGCCGTCGGCGAAGGTGCGGATGTTGATGATCACCTTCTCGCCCATGTCGATGCGGCCCTCGATGGTGGCCGAGCCCATATGCGGCAGCAGCACCACGCGCCCCTCGGCGGCGAGCTTCACGAATTTCGGGTTCACCGCCGGCTCGTGCTCGAACACGTCGAGGCCGGCGCCGGCGATGGCGCCGCTCTCCAGCTGGCGGATCAGCGCCGCCTCGTCGATGATCTCGCCGCGGGCGGTGTTGACGATGTAGGAGCCCGGCCGCATCAGCTTCAGCCGCCGCGCCGAAAGGAGGTGGAACGTCGCCGGGGTGTGCGGGCAGTGCACCGAGACGACGTCCATCCGCGCCAGCATCTGGTCGAGGCTCTCCCAGTAGGTCGCCTCGAGGCCGTCCTCCACCGCCGCCGGCACCCGCCGCCGGTTGTGGTAGTGGATCGACATGCCGAACGCCTTGGCCCGGCGCGCCACGGCCTGGCCGATGCGGCCCATGCCGACGATGCCGAGGCGCTTGCCGGAGATGCGGTGGCCGAGCATCCAGGTCGGCGACCAGCCCGGCCAGGAACCGTCGGTCATGACGCGGACGCCGTCGGTGAGCCGCCGCGGCACCGCGAGGATCAGCGCCATCGTCATGTCGGCGGTGTCCTCGGTGAGGACGCCGGGGGTGTTGGTGACGGTGATGCCGCGGGCGCTGGCGGTGCCGACGTCGATGTTGTCGACGCCGGTGCCGAAGGTGGCGATCAGCTTCAGCGACTCGCCCGCCTGCGACAGCACGGCGGCGTCGATGCGGTCGGTGATGGTCGGCACGAGCACGTCGGCGACCTTCACCGCCTCGACCAGCTCGGCCTGGCTCATCGGATGGTCGTCGTCGTTGAGGCGCGCATCGAACAGCTCCCGCATCCGCGTCTCGATGACGTCGGGAAGCTTGCGGGTGACCACGACGAGCGGCTTCTTCCTTGCCATTGGCGCCTCGAAGAGCAGTCCTCCGGAACCCCGATTCAGCCGGCGTTAACCGTGTCGGGGCCATGCTGTGCGGCATCGGGACGGGTCGCCCGACGTCTCGGCCCTCTGTACCAGACGGGTCCGGAAACTCAACTCGCGCCCGGCCGTGCCGCCGCTCAACGGACCGCGATGAAGAAGCATCCCCTGTCGCGCATTCTCGCCGTCGCCCTGCTCGTCTTCGCCGTCGCCCCGCCGCCCGCCGCCGAGGCGCAAGGCACCGGGCTGCCGCTGCCCCGCTTCGTCAGTCTCAAGGCGAGCCGCGTCAACGTGCGCATCGGCCCGTCGAACGGCCACGCCGTGAAGTGGATCTTCGTACGCGCCGGGCTGCCGGTGGAGATCGTCCAGGAATTCGAGAACTGGCGGCGGATCCGCGATTCGGCGGGGGCCGAGGGCTGGGTCTACCACGCCCTGCTGTCCGGCCGGCGAACCGCGCTGGTGGCGCCGTGGGACGGCGCCGATCCGGTGGAGGTGCGGGCGCGGGCGGCGGAGGACGCGGCGGTGGTGGCGACGCTGGCGCCGAACGTCGTCGCCGGGGTGCGCGCCTGCGACGGCTCGTGGTGCCGGATCGAGGGCAAGGACTTCGACGGCTGGGTGCCGCAGGACAAGCTGTGGGGCGTCTATCCCGGCGAGGTCATCGACTGAGCCGGTCGCCGGCGGCCGCACCGGCGGCGTCGCCGCCGCCGGGCCTTCCGATAA
>CALCDT010000335.1 GCA_937900425.1 uncultured Alphaproteobacteria bacterium
CCTTCTTCTCGACCCAGTCCGGCAGGACCGGATCGTCGAGATCGAAGGTTCCCTTCTTCGTGTGGATCGCCGGCGCATCGGCCTCGGGGGCCAGCTCTTTCGGCAAGCGCTCCTGCTCCTTATCCTTTTTCTTTGCCTTGTCGCGGTTTCGCGCCATGCATCCCCCTCCGGCCGTCGTCTCCCTGTCATCTTTGTCAGGGCCACTCGACACCATGCGATGATGGCGCCGATTCGGACCGCAGCAAGGCAGGATTGAAGGGAGCCGAAAATGGGCATGGCGCCGAATGAGTGAAGAGAGCCGGAAGACCGACGGCTTTTCCGCCCGGCTGCGCTGGGCGCGGTCTCCGCTCGTCTTCGTCTTCGTGCTGCTCGTGGCCTTCGTGGTGATCGGCGAGCTCCGCATTCTGCCGGCGGTCCTGCTCTTCTGTGCGATCGGGGTGTTCTTCCTCGCCCTCGTCTCGGCTCCGCAGGAGCGGGACGAGCGGCTGCCGCGGCCGGCGGCCGCCTCGGTCTGGCCGGAGCTCGGCGTCAAGAGCGTCGCCGACGCCCTGCCGGACCCCTGCTTCGTGCTCGATCGGCGCGGCGTCGTCCGCTATGCGAACGCGCTCGCCCAGGCCGCCTTCCCGATCCGGCCGGGCGATCCCTTGAGCTTCCGGCTGCGCGCCCCGGAGCTCGTCGCGGCCTTCGAGCGGGTGGCGGCGGGCGGGCCGGCGGAGCACGTGACCTTCACCGAGCGGGTGCCGACCGAGCGCTGGTACGACGCCTGGTTCTCCGGCATCGATCCGCGGGTGAACGGACTGCCGGCCTTCGTCGTGCTGCTCTTCCACGACCTGACCGAGCAGAGGCGGCTCGACCGCGTCCGCGCCGATTTCGTCGCCAATGCGAGCCATGAGCTCAGAACGCCGCTCGCCTCGCTCTCCGGCTTCATCGAGACTCTGCAGGGACCGGCGCGCGACGATCCGGAGGCGCGCCGCCGCTTCCTCGCCATCATGCACGACCAGGCGAGCCGGATGAGCCGCCTCATCAACGACCTGCTGTCGCTCTCCCGGATCGAGATGAAGGCGCATATGCGGCCCGAGGCTCCGGTCGATCTCGCCGCCGTGCTCAGCCATGTCGTCGACGCGCTCGAGCCGCTCGCCCGCGAGAACGGCGTCAAAATCGAGAAGGAGCTCGCGGTCGAGGGGGTCATGGTGCCGGGCGACCGCGACGAGCTGGTGCAGGTGTTCGAGAATCTCGTCGAGAACGCCTGCAAATACGGCCAGTCCGGCGGACGCGTTGTCGTCGAGGCGCGGGGTCCCTCCGGCGAGCGCAACGAGGGGATGGTCTCGGTCCGCGATTTCGGTCCGGGCATACCCGAGGAGCACCTGCCGCGCCTCACCGAACGGTTCTACCGGATCGACGTCGCGGCGAGCCGGGCCTCGCGCGGAACCGGCCTCGGCCTCGCCATCGTGAAGCACATTCTCGCCCGTCACCGGGGCCGTCTTTCGATCGAAAGCCGGCTTGGCGAAGGGGCTCGCTTCACCGTCCATCTCCCTGCGGCTCGTTCTGCGCCGTCCTTGGCAGAAGAGAAGAAAGCGCAGGTTTGACAGCCGCTTAGACTGTCATAAAACTGTGTCGATGGCGTCATAGAACCATCGTGCAAGGGCCCTACGGTCCGGAACGCAACCAGGTGACGTGCAGGACACCTGACCCGCTCCAACCCTCCAAAGGGAGAGATCACGTGATTTCCAAGGCTCTTACGGGCGTCGCTGCGATCGCCATTGCGACCGCCGCCCTCACCGCTGTCGCGTCGGCGCAGTCGCGCGACACCATCCGCATCGTCGGCTCGTCCACCGTTTATCCGTTCACCACCGCCGTCGCCGAGCAGTTCGGCAAGGGTGGCCAGTTCAAGACTCCGGTCGTCGAGTCGACCGGCACGGGCGGCGGCTTCAAACTGTTCTGCGCCGGCGTCGGCGTCGATCATCCGGATGCCTCGAACGCCTCGCGCGCGATCAAGAAGAGCGAGTTCGACGACTGCGCCAAGAACGGCGTCGACGGCATCGTCGAGCTGAAGGTCGGCTTCGACGGCATCGTGATCGCCAACGCGACGTCCGGCCCGGCTCTGAACGTCACCCGCGCCCAGCTCTTCCTGGCGCTCGCCAAGCAGGTTCCGGGCGCCGACGGCAAGCTCGTCGACAACCCCTATGTCAACTGGAGCGACATCGACCCGTCGCTTCCGGCCGAGAAGATCGAAGTCCTCGGCCCGCCGCCGACCTCCGGCACGCGCGACGCCTTCCTCGAGCTCGTGATGGAAGTCGGCGCCAGCACCTTCGAGCCGCTCAAGGCGCTCAAGAAGGAAGACGCCAAGGCGTTCGAGACCGTCTGGAAGTCGATCCGTGAGGACGGCGCCTATATCGATGCCGGCGAGAACGACAACCTGATCGTCCAGAAGCTCGAGGCCAACCCGGCCGCGGTCGGCATCTTCGGCTACTCCTTCCTCGAGGAGAATTCCTCGAAGATCAAGGGCGCCTCGGTCGACGGCACCGCTCCGAGCTTCGAGGCGATCGCCGACGGCTCCTACCCGGCTTCGCGTCCGCTCTTCGTCTACTTCAAGAAGCAGCATGTCGGCGTCGTCCCGGGCCTCCAGGAGTTCATCGCCGAATACGCTTCCGACAAGGCGATGGGCGAGGACGGCTATCTCGCCAGCAAGGGCCTCGTCCCGCTGCCGGCCGAGGAAGCCGCCAAGGCCGAGGACGCCGCCAAGAACCTGACGACGATCGACGCCCCGGCGTCGTAATCGACAGGCTCCGCCGAGTTCCGGGATCGCGGCTTCCGGGCCGCGATCCCGATCCGGGCCAAGGGTCCGAAGATATGCCGTAAAGCCGGCTGGCGGCTATGCCAGCGAGCGGAGGCGCGACGCCGAACCGTCGCCGAACCGGGGCTGAGATGACAAGCTTCTACCTGATCGCCCTCGCCATCCTGACGGTCGCGGCCTTCGTCGCGGCCCGTGGCCGGGCTTCCGCCATCGCCGTATCGGGCCGTCTTCATTCGCTTCCCACCTATCACGGCCTGCTCGCCGCCTCCGCGGTGGTGCTGCCGATGCTCCTCGTGCTCGCGGTCTACGGACCGGCCGCGCCGATCTTCGCCGAATCCCAGGCGATGTCGGTGCTCCCCGCTGATCTGCAGCCGGCCGACGATCTGGCGCGCGCGACGCGCCTTCGCGAGATCGCCAATGCCGCCGCTAATCCGGCAGGTGTGACGCCGGAGGTCGCCGCCGCGGCGGAGCGCTATTCCGCCGCCCGCACCGTGGCGGGCTGGGTGCTGATGGTCGTCGGCGTGGTGCTGGGCGGCTTCGGCGCCTTCTGGGTGATCCGCGGCATCCATGCCGATTTCCGCGCCCGCAACCGCTTCGAGAAGGTGGTGACGGGCATTCTGATCGCCTGCGCCTTCGTCGCGATCCTGACGACGGTCGGCATCGTCTTCTCGGTGCTCTTCGAGACCATCCGCTTCTTCGGCAAATATCCCTGGCTCGACTTCCTGACCGGCCTCCAGTGGAGCCCGCAGACGGCGATCCGTGAGGACCAGGTCGGCCAGTCCGGCGCCTTCGGCGCGGTGCCGCTCTTTGTCGGCACGTCGCTCATCATGGTGATCGCCATGCTGATCGCCGGTCCGGTCGGCCTCTTCTCGGCGATCTACATGGCCGAATACGCCTCGCCCCGCGTCCGCGGCCTCGCGAAGCCGGTGCTCGAGATCCTCGCCGGCGTGCCGACCGTGGTGTTCGGCTTCTTCGCAGCGCTGACGGTCGCGCCGGCGATCCGCTCGCTCGGCATCACGCTCGGCCTCGACGTCGCCTCCGAAAGCGCGCTCGCCGCCGGCCTCGTCATGGGCATCATGATCATCCCCTTCGTCTCGTCGCTCTCCGACGACATCATCAACGCCGTGCCGCAGTCGCTGCGCGACGGCTCCTACGCCATGGGCGCGACGAAGTCGGAGACGATCAAGAAGG
>CALCDT010000336.1 GCA_937900425.1 uncultured Alphaproteobacteria bacterium
CCCCGCGCGGGGCGGTGGCCGAGCCTGCCCGCCTCGTCGGCCTCGCCGCCCGCCGCGCCCAGCGCCCCGGCGACCCGCTCAACGCCGCGGACTTCGAACAGCCCCGTCTCGTCGAGCGCAACGGCCTCGTCACCATCTTCCTGCGCCAGAAGGGCCTGACCCTGTCGATCCGCGGCCGCGCCCTCGACGACGGCGCCCGCGGCGACGTCGTCGGCGTCCTCAACGAGCAGTCCCGCCGGGTGATCCACGCCGTCGTCGTCGCCCGCGGCGAGGTCGAGGTCGCCGCCGCGCCCGTCACCACAGTCGCCCTCGCCGGCGACACCTCCGGAGGATCCGTCCGATGAGCCGCCGCCTCGCCCGCCTCTGCCTCGGCGTCGCCCTCACCGGCCTCACCGCCTGCGGATCGACCATCGACCGCCTCAAGACCGTCGGCGACGAGCCGAAGCTCTCGGCCATCGAGAACCCGGTGACCCAGCCCGGTTACCGGCCGGTGCAGATGCCGATGCCCGAGGTCCAGCCGGTCCGCTACGCCGCCAACTCGCTGTGGCAGTCGGGCTCGCGCACCTTCTTCAAGGACCAGCGCGCCCGCAACATCGGCGACCTGCTCACCGTCAAGGTCCGGATCACCGACAACGCCAAGCTCGCCAACTCGACGGCGCGCAGCCGTTCGGGCAGCGACGACCTCTCGCTCAACGGCGCCATCGGCAACGCGGTGCTGGACAACCTGCCCGAAGGCACCTCGCTCGACGCCGTGATCGGCAACGAATCGACCTCCGCCTCGACCGGCGCCGGAACGATCAACCGCTCCGAGGCGGTGACCACCGTCGTCGCGGCGGTCGTCACCCAGCTGCTGCCCAACGGCAACCTCGTGATCGAGGGTCGCCAGGAGGTCCGGGTCAACTTCGAAATCCGCCAGCTGGTCGTCGCCGGCGTGGTGCGGCCCGAGGACATCGCCGCCGACAACACCATCGACAGCTCCAAGATCGCCGAGGCCCGTATCGGCTACGGCGGCCGCGGCCAGATCACCGACATGCAGCAGCCGCGCTACGGCCAGCAGGTCATGGACATCCTGCTGCCGTTCTGAGCGCGACCGCCGGCGGCGGCCCCGCCGCCCCGCAGTCCATCCCCCTCCCCCGACGGCTCGCGCGCCTCTCCCCATTCCGGCGCGCGGGTCGTCGCCCCGAGGGGTCCGCCGCACTCCCCATTCGTGGCGGACCTCTTCGAAGCACGGGCCCGGCTCTCTCCTCTCCCCCATTCGCGGAGAGGGCCGGGCCCGCTGCCACGACGCCTCGTCCCGCACGGGCCGGGATCCGGTTCCATCGGCACCGGGCACAAAAAAACGGCGTCCCGAAACGGAACGCCGTGAACCCTGGCCAGCCGGGCGAAACCGGTCCGCCGCTCAGTCGTCGCGATAGACCCGCTCGCGGCGCTCGTGACGCTCCTGGGCCTCGATCGACAGCGTCGCGATCGGGCGGGCGTCGAGGCGCTTGAGGGAGATCGGTTCGCCGGTGTCCTCGCAGTAGCCGTAGCTGCCGTCCTCGATCCGCTTCAGGGCGGCGTCGATCTTGGAGATCAGCTTGCGCTGGCGGTCGCGGGCGCGCAGTTCGATGGCGCGGTCGGTCTCGGAGGAAGCCCGGTCGGCCATGTCGGGGAGATTGGTGCTCTCGTCCTGCAGGTGCTGCAGGGTCTCCCGGCTCTCCTTGAGGATTTCTTCCTTCCAGTCCAGGAGCTTGCGCTTGAAATACTCACGCTGCCGCTCGTTCATGAACGGCTCGTCTTCGGAGGGGTGATACTCACGGGAAAGCTCGATCAACATCCGACTGTCTCTCCATGGCTCCGAGTGCGGCCGGACTATACTCAGGCGGCCGACACATCACAATGCCCCTATCAAACCGCGTGCCAACCGCCTGCGCCTCATCCCCGGGATTCGGCTGGAACGAGGGAAAGCCGATATTTCGCAAATCTTTGTGACAGGGCGCCGACGGTCGGCGGGAGAGCGTCGGCGCCGTTCACTCGAGAAAGCGACCGCGCTTGGCCAGCTCGACACGGGCCCTGAGGTCGATGTCGTCGAGCAGGCTCTCGAGACCCGATTCCTCGTCGTCGCGCGGGCCGCGCTCGGCGACGAGGCTGGCCAGCCGGTCTAGCGATTCGGCGGACGGTTCGCCGTCGAGCAGGGCGAGCCGCATCGCGTCGAGGGTGTCGAGCAGGTCGTGGCCGCGGCGGATCGCCTTGCGCCGGTCGGGCCGCTGCGGATCGAAGGCCTGCAGCGCGATCAGCGCGTCGAGGCTGGCGAGCGGCTGCATGGGGCTGCGCCCGGCCGCCGCCGCCGGCTCTTCCGCCGTGAACGGCGTGAAGGCGGCGCCCGATCCCGGGCCGCGAGCGGCCGACGTCGAGGTCGGGGCGTTGGGGCGTGTCGGTCCGGTGATGCGCATGGCGTCGGTCGATGATCCACGGTCTCGTCCCGGAAGGCCGCCAGCGCGGCGCCTTCTCGGGGACGCCCCATCCTCTGGTCGCAAACGGTTAACAGGGCCTTAACGAAGCCGGCAAATTCTGCCGGCGGAGGGGGAGGACTTGCCGGAGGATACGCGCCGCCACAGCACCCGCGCCGCGGACGACCGTACGTATCCCGTTGATTCTTCATCCCTTCATCCTGGGCGCTCCGGCTGGCCCGTTCCTTGCGACGTCTGCCGCGGGAACACGCCGTTCCATGGGGAAACCGCAATGCGCCACGTCCTGATGCTGCTGATCGCGATCGCCGCCGCGCTGTCGCCGGTCGCCACGGCCGGCGCCGCCTCGCGCATCAAGGACATCGTCGACATCGAGGGTGTGCGCGAGAACCAGCTGATCGGCTACGGCCTCGTCGTCGGCCTCCAGGGCACCGGCGACAGCCTCAACAACGCGCCCTTCACCCGCCAGAGCCTGCAGGCGATGCTGGAGCGCCTCGGCGTCAACGTCCGCGACGCCTCGATGCGCACCGCCAACACCGCCGCGGTGATGGTCACGGCCAAGCTGCCGCCCTTCGCCACCCAGGGCAGCCAGATCGACGTCTCGGTCAGCGCCCTCGGCGACGCCAAGAGCCTGCAGGGCGGCACCCTGCTGGTGACGCCGCTGCTCGGTGCCGACGGCGAGGTCTACGCCATCGCCCAGGGGTCGCTGGCGATCGGCGGCTTCTCCGCCCAGGGCGACGCCGCCAGTGTGACGCGCGGCGTGCCGACCACCGGGCGCATCGCCAGCGGGGCGACCATCGAGCGCGAGGTCGAGTTCAAGCTCGCCACCATGGGCACCCTGCGCCTGTCGCTGCGCAATCCCGACTTCACCACGGCCCGGCGCATCGCCCTCGCGGTCAACGACCTGATCGGCTCGCCGGTCGCCGAGCCGACCGATCCCTCGACGGTGCGCCTCGTGCTGCCGCAGCGCTTCAACGGCAACATCGTCGACCTCGTCACCGACATCGAGCAGCTCTACGTCGAGCCCGACCTGCCGGCGAAGGTGGTGATCGACGAATCGACCGGCATCATCGTCATGGGCCAGGAGGTGCGCGTCTCCACCGTCGCCGTGGCCCAGGGCAACCTCACCGTCCTCGTCACCGAGGATCCGCAGGTGTCGCAGCCGGCGCCCTTCAGCGACGGCGAGACCACCGTGGTGCCGCGCAGCCAGGTCCAGGTCGACGAGGGCGGACAGCAGCGCCTCGCCATGATCCGCGGCGGCATCACGCTGCGCGAACTGGTCGACGGCCTCAACGCCCTCGGCCTCGGCCCGCGCGACCTGATCTCGATCCTGCAGGCGATCAAGGCCGCCGGCGCCCTCCAGGCCGACATCGAGGTGATGTGATGATCGCAGGCGCCACCTACACCCCCTTCGTCGCCGCCGAGACCCTCGCCGCCGCCCGCCGCGACCGCGCCGCCTCGCCCGAGGCGGTCAAGGAGAAGGTGATGGAGCAGGCCCGCGAGTTCGAGGCCGTCTTCCTCTCGTCCTATCTCAAGACGATGTGGGACGGCGTCGGCGACGATCCGACCCTCGCCGGCGGCACCGGCTCGGACAACTGGAAGGAACTGCTGATCGACGAATACGGCAAGAGCTACGCCGCCCGCGGCGGCATCGGCCTCGCCGAGCCGATCGCCCACCAGTTGCTGAAACTCCAGGAGATCGATCCGTGACCCAGAACCAGCCGGCGGCTTCCCCCCGCGCCGCGATCACCAATCCGGCCGAGGCCAGGCGCCTGATCGAGGCTTTCACCGCCGCGATCGAGGATCTCGTCGTCGTTCTCGACGAGGAGGCCGCGCTGATCGCCGAGGGCAAGCTGAAGAGCGCCGCCGCCATCGGCCCGCGCAAGCAGGAGAAGGCCGACGCCTATGTCGCCCTGATGCTGGAGGCCAAGGCCGCGGCCGAGACGCTGTCGCGCTTCGCCCCGGCCGAGATGTTCCGCCTGCGCAAGCGTCACCACCTGCTCAAGGCCGATCTCCAGATCAACATGGCCGTGCTGGAAACCGCCCATCACGTCGCCGAGGACCTGATGCGCCGGGCCGCCGCCGAGGTCGAGGCCCAGCGCACGCCGCAGCTCTACGGCTCCCCCTTCGCCCGCCCGCAGCCGAGCACCACCGCCCGCGGCATCGCCGTCGACCGGAGCTTCTGAAGGACCGGAGGAGGGGCGCAGGTCCACCGGACGAACCGGCACCGGGGCGAGACGCCAAAGAACGCCGTCCGACGCCCTGTCCGTGTCGCCCGTGGTGTTCTCCCTTCTCCGCAGAGCGTCCAGATCCTCGCGATCGACCCGCGATCACGGTTTCGTGTTCACGGCTCCAAAAATGGAAACGTATTGGCCTCGGAAGGCGGTCAGGAAGTCGCCGCCTTCTCTTCGATCGACTGGGGCCGGTCACTGGAGGGAGCGATTCATGCCGCAACGCGACATCTTCCCGGCGACTCGACGCGCGAAAATTAAACTTTTATCGAAGTCGATTCATTAAACTTTTACCCATTTTCGGAACCCGTCCTTCATTTCCGGGGCTTACCGTGATCGTCGGCAAAGAGTAATTGCCGGATCGAAGCTCCAGGACAGAGGACGACGACAATGGAACTCGGCAGTGTCAGACCGGTGATCGCCGGCGTGACCGTGCCGGCTCCCCGAGCGGACATCGACCGCGGCGCGGTCGCCACGGAACTGAGTGCCCGGGAAGTCGTGACGCCGGTCGAAAAGATGGATCCCGCGGCCTCGATCGACGAGCGGCGGCGACCGGTGCAATCCGGCGAGGCCGGACAACGCGACCGGGGGGCGCGGACGACCGCCTCCGACACCTCCTTCGAACGCACCATCGTCGAGGACGAGCGCAGCGACACGCTGGTCTACAAGAAGATCGATCTCCAGACCGGCGACATCGTCCAGCAGATCCCCGAGGAATCGCTCCTGCGCATGCGGGCGATCATGGCCTCCTGGGGCGAAGCCCCGATGCCGGCCCGCAATGCCGCCTACGACCTGACGGCCTGAGGCCCGCCGCCCCGGCGGGTGCCTCGCCCCTGCCCTTTCGCCGACCCGGCCCGTCCCGGCCGGCCGATCGCCCATGTCTGCGATCGGCCTTCGGAGACCATCGCATTTTGCGAACGCGGACCGACCGGCCCGCCCGAAGCGGCGGGCCCGGGGCAGCGGGGCAGCCCGCCCTCGCCCGGCTCGACCGGCCGCACGCCGCCCGATCTCCCCCACCATCACCCACGACGAGAGCCGAAACGACCGATTCGAAGTTACGAAATTCCTGATGCGTCGCATTTTGCAACACTTTTCGCAAAATGCATCGTAAATAAAATATTCATTTTACCGATTAAGCAGTCGTATGCCTTAACTCCGATTAACTACATCACTTTACGTCTCGTAATACTTTGTCGGAGAGAGTGATCCGGTCGGCAGAACCGCCGATGCGTCCAAGAATGGGCGCGCATGCGTAGCCAGGAAGGAAGTAACAATGAGTGACATCACGCTCTCCGCAGGCGTTCGCCAGAACCTCTCGACCCTGCAGTCCACCGCCGACATGCTGGGCAAGGTCCAGAACCGTCTCGCCACGGGCAACAAGGTCAACTCGGCCCTCGACAATCCGAGCTCCTACTTCACCGCTTCGAGCCTCAACGCCCGCGCCGGCGACCTCTCGTCCCTCCAGGACGACATGGGTCAGGCCGTGCAGGTGCTCAAGGCCGCCGACCAGGGCATCACCTCGATCACCAAACTGGTGCAGTCGGCCAAGGCGAAGGCCAACCAGGCGGCCTCGACCTCGAGCCAGTACGAGCGCAAGCAGTACGCGTCCCAGTACAACGAGATCCTGACCCAGATCGGCGACGTTGCCCGCGACAGCGGCTACAACGGCAAGAACCTGCTCGGCGGCACCGGCAACGACCTGTCGATCAAGTTCAACGAGAACGGCAGCTCCAAGCTCGACGTCACGGCCGTGGACTACACCGACGTCGAGGGCGGCCTCGGCCTCGGCGCGATCGACGAAGGCAAGGCCGGCACGACGTCCTTCACGCTCAAGGGCGCCACGGACACCATCGACCTCGGCGGCCTGACCTCCAGCGACACGCTCGCCAGCGCCCCCAGCGGCTTCGCGGTCGGTGACGTGCTGACCTTCGGCGACGGCACCTCCGCCTCCCCGGTCGTCACCCTCACGATCACCGCCACCACCACGGTGAAGTCGCTGGTCGACACCATCGACGGCATCGCCGGCGTCAACGCGTCCTTCGACGAGACCTCGGGTGAACTGTCGATCGTCTCGAACGACACCTTCGTCGTCGCCAACGACGGCTCGGGCGACTCGGCCAACGCCGCGACGCTCGCCAGCGCCGCCGCCGCGGACTTCTCGGCCTCGACGGCGACCCTCGTCGGGTCGGCCGGTTTCCAGAAGGGCGACAAGCTCACCTTCACGGACGGCAACGGCTACGAGGTGGGTTCGCTGGAGATCGACGACGAGACCACCGTCGACGATCTCGTCAAGTCCCTCAACGACATCGACGGCGTCACCGCGGCCTTCGACGACGCCACCGGCAAGATGACCATCACGTCGGACGTCGATCTGGCGGTCAACTCGACCAACTCCGACTTCAACGTCTCGGACTTCACGGCGATCGCCGACGGCACCGACGCGGTCTCGCTCGATGCCACCGACTCGGGCTTCGCCCTCGAAGGCAACATCGACGACGTGGTCAAGGACGTGACCTCGGCGCTGACCTCGCTCCGGACCCAGGCCTCGTCCTTCGGTTCGAGCCTGTCGACCGTGGAAATCCGCCAGGACTTCACGAAGAACATGATCAACACCCTCAAGGAAGGCGCCGGCAAGCTCACCCTCGCCGACACCAACGAGGAAGGCGCGAACCTGCTGGCCCTCAACACCCGCCAGTCGCTCGCCTCGACCTCCCTGTCCTTCGCCAGCCAGGCCGACCAGCAGGTGCTGCGTCTGCTCTGACGGCTTCGGGAACGATCGATCGATGAGGGCGGGGAGCGATCCCCGCCCTTTTTCGTGCGCCCGCCGCCCGCCTCCCCCGACGCGGGCACGGCCGCGGCGCGTGCATCTCCGATCTCCCGACGATGACCCCGATCTCAAGACGACGACCCCGGCGGCGGTCCTGAACTCGCATTCTGCACGCTCTTTCGTCGCGGTCTGCGACTGTTAACCAATCTTTAGGGTTAACCCGGCAGTCTTTCTCCATGCCACTCAGGATGAGCGGTCTAATCCCAGGATAGGGGTCATTCGATGAACGACATCACGCTTTCTGCCGGTGTGCGGCAGAACCTGCTGACGCTGCAGAGCACCGCGGACCTGATGTCCACGGTCCAGAACCGCCTCTCGACCGGCAACAAGGTCAATTCCGCCCTCGACAATCCGAATTCCTTCTTCACCGCTTCGGGCCTCAACGCCCGCGCCGGCGACCTCGGCAACCTGCTCGACGACATGGGTCAGGGCATCCAGACCCTGAAGGCCGCCGACCAGGGCATCACCGCGATCACCAAGCTGGTGCAGTCGGCCAAGGCCAAGGCGACCCAGGCCGCCTCGACCTCCAGCCAGTACCAGCGCAAGCAGTTCGCCGCCCAGTACAACGAGATCCTGACCCAGATCTCCGATCTCGCGAAGGACTCCGGCTACAAGGGCAAGAACCTGCTCGCCGGCGGTGCCAACGACCTGACCGTGAGCTTCAACGAGGACAACACCTCCAAGCTCAAGATCAGCGCCATCGACTACACCGACGTCGAAGGCGGCCTCGGCCTCGCCGCGCTCGACGAGGGCGCCAACGGCGCCACCTCCTTCGTTCTGAGCGGCACCACGTCCTCCCTCACCCTCGCCGGCTCCGACGGCGGCCCGCTGGTGTCCAGCGAAGCCCTCGTCAACGCCGCCAGCGGCTACGCCGTCGGCGACGTGCTGACCTTCGGCGACGGCACCTCGGCCTCCCCGGTCGCGACCCTCACGATCACCGCCACCACGACGGTGAAGGACCTCGTCGACACCATCGACCAGGTCGCCGGCGCCAACGCCTCGTTCAACGAGAGCACCGGCACGCTGACGGTGATCTCCAACGACACCTTCGTCGTCGCCAACGACGGCTCGGGTGACAGCGCCAACGCCGCGACGCTCGCCAGCGCCGCCGCGGCGGCCTTCTCGGCCGGAACCACCTCGCTCGTCACCTCGGCGGGTTTCCAGGATGGCGACACGCTGACCTTCACCGACGGCAACGGCTACCAGCTCGGCTCGCTGGAGATCGACGGCGACACCACCGTCAACGATCTGATCAACAAGCTGAACGACATCGACGGCGTCGAGGCGAGCTTCGATTCGACGACGGGTACCGTCACCATCCAGTCGGCGGTCGATCTGGCGATCAACTCCGACAACAAGGATTTCAACGTCTCCGGCTTCACCGCCTTCGCCGGATCCGCCGACGCGGTCTCGCTCGACGCCCTCGACAGCGGTTTCGCCGACGACAAGTCGATCGACGCGATCCTCAACAACCTGAACGGCGCGCTCTCCACGCTCCGCACCCAGGCCTCCACCTTCGGCACCAACCTGTCGACCGTGGAAATCCGTCAGGACTTCACCAAGAACCTGATCAACACCCTGACCGAAGGCGCCGGCAAGCTGACCCTCGCCGACACCAACGAGGAAGGCGCCAACCTGCTGGCCCTGCAGACCCGCCAGCAGCTCTCCACGACCTCGCTGTCCTTCGCCAGCCAGGCCGATCAGGCGGTGCTCCGGCTGTTCTGACGGACGCCTGGCAGACCCACGAATCATCGCACGAATCGACGGCGGGGCCCCGGGGCTCCGCCGTTTTCGTTTCCGCGGCGGCGTCGGGGTCAGGCGATCCACCGCACAGCCCGGCAAGATCGCTGAAAACACGGGGGAAACCGGACGCTTCGCGGCGCCGCGACGGCGCCGGCGTTGCACGCACCGGCCGAACACGGTTAACCTGCTCTTAATTTGACCGCAAAAGCTTGCGATCAACGGGCAACGTCAACCATGCGGTGCTGACATGAGCGACATCGTTCTTTCGAATGCGTCCCGCGCCAGCCTTCTGTCCCTGACGCAGACGGCGGACCTGATGGGGACGACCCAGGGCCGCCTCGCGACGGGCAAGAAGGTCAATTCGGCGCTCGACAATCCGAATTCCTATTTCACGTCGCAGGGCCTCAACAACCGCGCGACCGACCTGACCAACCTGCTCGACGACATGGGGCAGAGCATCCAGACGCTGCGTGCGGCGGACCAGGGCATCACGTCGATCTCCAAGCTGATCTCGGCGGCCAAGGCCAAGGCCAACCAGGCGGTCCAGACGACCGACGCTTTCGAGCGCCGACAGTACGCCCAGGAATACAACGACCTCCTCGACCAGATCGAAGGCATCGCGGCGGACGCCAGCTACAAGGGCAAGAACCTCCTCGGCGGCGGCGAGAACGACCTCACCGTCTATTTCAACGAGGACAACTCCAACCGCCTGACCATCACCGCGGTCGACTACACCAAGACCGAGACCGTGCTCGGCCTGCCGCGGATCGAGGTCGGCGAGACGTCGAGCGACACGCTCGACCTCGAAGCCGGCGGTGCCGCGCTCAAGAACACCAGCCTGCTGACGGCGTCGAGCGCCTATGCCGCCGGCGACGTGCTGCAGTTCACCGACGCCAACGGCGACGAGATCTGGTCGATCGAGATCACCGCCGACATGACGGTCGCCGACCTCGTCACCGAGGTGAACCGCAACCTCGACACCGTCCGCGCCAGCTTCAAGGCCGGCGTGCTGACATTCGAGGCGGCCGCCGAGACGACAATCGGCCTCGCCGCCAGCGCCTCGGGCAGCATGGCCGACATCGCCCTCGCGCCGACGACCGAACTCGAATGGTTGTCGGAATCGGGCATCAACGACGCCCTGACCAAGGTCCAGACCGCCAACGAGACGGTCCGCCTGCAGGCCTCCACATTCGGCACCAACCTGACGATGCTGGAGAACCGCGAATCCTTCACCAAGAATTTCGCAGAGACGCTCAAGGCCGGCGCCGACAAGCTCGTGGTCGCCAACATGAACGAGGAGGGTGCGAACCTGCTCGCCCTGCAGACCCGCCAGCAGCTCTCCACCACCGCCCTCTCCTTCGCCAGCCAGGCCGAACAGGGCGTGCTGCAGCTGTTCTGAGCGCCGCGGCCGCCGCTGCGGGAAGGTGGTCCTCGTGATCGGTCCTGCGACCGTCGCCATCATCCGTTTGAACGGAGAGACGGCAGCGGGCCGCGCGACCGGCATGCCGCCGGCGATGGCTGGCACGGACCGCTGCTTCGGCGTCGCCGACGGATCGGCGGTCGGCTGCCCTCCCGCGTCCCGCCCCTTCGCCCTCACCGGTCGGCGTCACGTCACCGGGACCGCTCCGAGCGATCGGTCGGGCGTCCCCGTCGATCGACGATTTCTTCCCCGCGCGCCTGTCGGTGCCAGAACGAGAGCGCGGAAACGGCTGCTCGGCCAGCGGCGGATCCCGTCTTCACGATAAGGCACACTTGCCTTCCCACCCGGTTCATCCTCCGAAAATCCCGGCACGGGACTTGAGTTCCCGCCTTAACCGAAAGATACTTGTATCTGTTTTGTGCATGATCAATTCCTAGCCAAGGCCAAGGGCTTGGCCTATGATCGGCAGGCTGGTAATCGTCGGGAAGCGCCCGGAGTACTTTTCGGGGAAGGGCTGTAGATGGCGCTGAAGGTCGAACTGAAACCGGGTGAGCGCATCATCATCGGCGAGTCGCTCATCACGAACGACAGCCAGCGCACCCGCCTCTACATCGAGGGCGATGCTCCGATCCTGAGGGAAAAGGACATTCTGACGCCGGAGACCGCCAATTCGCCGGCGAAGCGGATCTATCTGGCCGTCCAGGTCATGTATCTATCTAAAGAAGTCAATAAGTTTCAGGAAGATTACTTTACCCTGGTTCGGGATATAATCGATGCGGCACCCAGCACGCTTCCCTTTCTGACCCAGATCAGTAACCATATATTAAATAATTCCCTCTACAAGGCTTTGAAGGAAGCCCGCAATCTCATCGAACATGAGAAGAAGCTGATCGGCCATGTACTCTCAGGTAGCGCAGGCGTACCAGCGGACGAACCAGGCGACGGCCAGTCCGCGTGAACTCGAAGCCCTTCTCCTGATCAAGGCGGCCGCCAAGCTGCAATCCGTCAGGGACGAGTGGGACGAGACCGAGGAAAAGGCCCGTTCCGCGGCACTTGACGAGGCCCTCACCTACAATCGCAGGCTGTGGACGATCCTCGTCACATCGGCGACCAAGGAAGAGAACCCCCTGCCCGTCGATCTCAAGCAGAACATCGGCAATCTCGGGATCTTCATCCTCAATCACACCATGCGCCTGCTGATCCGGCCCGAGGCGGCGCGTCTCGACGTGCTGATCAACGTCAACCGCCAGATCGCCGCCGGCCTGCGCGGCTCGGCCACCTCCCCCGCCGCCTGAGGCGGTCGGAGGCGACGACGCGTTCGCGGCCGCCCCTCCATGACGGGGGCTCCGTCGGGTCCGGACGCGCGGTTTCGGGCGATGGATCGTCCCGCTTCCCCCTGCATGAGCGCCACTGAAGACGCGATCGCCGCCGCGACGACGTCGACGGCGAGGGAACTTCCGCGTCCCTTCCGATCTTCGACCTCCTGAACCCACCTCGGATCCTCGACCTCGCCGACCGTGCGCGCGAGGTCCCTGTGCCCGGCTCCTCGAAGCGGTATCGGGCGCGATCGGCGATCCGGGGCGATCAGGAGATGGACACGATGTCGGATCAGGTCGCGGCACCGCCTCACCCCGCCGGCTCCACCGCCCGCAAGGCCAGCCTCTACCGGATGGTGATGCCCGCTCACGTCTGCCCTTACGGCATGAAGAGCAAGGATCTGCTCGAGCGGGAAGGCTTCGCCGTCGACGACCACTGGCTGACCAGCCGCGAGGAGACCGACGCGTTCAAGCGCGAGCACGGCGTCGACACGACGCCGCAGACCTTCATCGACGGACGTCGCGTCGGTGGATGGGACGCCTTGCGGAGACATTTCGGCCATCACGTCGCCGCGCCCGGCGAGACCAGCTACCGACCTGTCGTGGCGATCTTCGCCACTGCCCTGGCCATGGCGGCGGCCGTGACCTGGCTCGCCGGCGCGGACCTGCTCCCCCTCGATCTCGCGGAACGGTTCGTCGCCATGGCGATGTGCCTGCTCGCGATCCAGAAGCTCGTCGACGTCGAGAGCTTCTCGACGATGTTTCTCAACTACGATCTGCTCGCCCGGCGCTGGGTGCGTTACGCCTATCTCTACCCCTTCGCGGAATTCCTCGCCGGCGTTCTCATGCTCGCCGGCGCCGCGCTGTGGCTGGCCGCGCCTCTGGCTCTCGTCATCGGGACCATCGGCGCCGTCTCGGTGTTCCGGGCGGTCTACGTCGAAAAGCGCGAGCTGAAATGCGCCTGCGTCGGCGGTGCGAGCTCCGTTCCGCTTGGCTTCGTGTCGCTGACCGAGAACCTGATGATGATCGGGATGGCGATCTGGATGCCGACGCGGGCCTGGCTCGCCATCTGAGGTGTCGGCGCCTTGCGACGGCCCTGTCCCGGAGCTGGAGAGCGGCGTCGGCGCCTCGCCAAGTGGTCCTGCGCAGGCCGGCCCACAGGGAGATCGGCCGCGGCGAAGCGACCCTCGGCGGCGTGAGGCGCTTTCACCTCGGTCCTCAGAGATAGTTGACCAGAGACAGCTGGTACATGATCGAGGTCGTCTGGTAGCTCGCCTGAAGCTGGGTCTGCAGTTGAAGCAGCTGTGCGCTGACCTCGTAGGTGTCGGCGTTCTCGATGCCCGAGACCATGTCGACGAGGGCGGCTTTCGTGGTGACGTGGCGCTTTTCAGCAGCGGTCGTCGTCTGGGCGGCGATGGCGATCTCGGTGTGAAGGTCCTGCGGGCTGGCCTTGCCGTTCGGGAAGCCGAGGGCGCTGTCGACGCGCTCGGCCAGCGCGGCGTAGCGCGCCTCGTCGGTGGAGACGCTCTCGTCGAAACTCTCCACCGCCAGCGCCGCCAGCGACTTGACGAGATTGGCGAGGCTCTCCTCGTTGGCCCGGGCGCCGTAGGAGACGGTGATCGAGGTGTCGATCCGCGCGGTGACGCCCTCGCGCGCCGGCGAGGCGTCGTTCTGGCCGGTGTACCAGATCACCGACGTCGCCGGATCGGCGTCGACGAGATCGGTCGCGTCGTAGGCCGAACCGCCCCCGGTGTCGACACGCCTGGGCAGGGCGCCGCCGGCGGTGTCGAAGAAGTTGTCCGCGGCGGCCATCGCCGAGGCGGCGGCGAGGTCGCTCGCTGCGGTCTTCGCCAGCGCCGCCGTCAATGCCGCGGCGAAGTTGTCCGCCGTCTCGGCCTCCGTCGCCCCGACCACGAACTCCCCGCTCGCCGCATCCGGCCCGGCCACCGCCTTCATGGTGATGGTCGAGGTCGACCCGTCCGGGTTGGTCAGCGTGATCGCCATGGATTCGCCGGTGTTGGGCTGACCGGTGAAGTCGACGACGAGTTCGGCCGGATCGCCCGACACCGAGGCGGCGACGTTGGAGAGGTCGCCCGAGGTGCTCGTCACCGTAAAGCCGAACACCGAGGTCGCCGGCGCCGCCTTGCCGAGCGTCACCGTCCCGCCGAAGCTGTCCACCGCGAGGCGGCCGAGGCCGTCGGCTCCGAGGTCCGCCATCTTGCGCTCGGCGACGTAGTCGGAGAAGCCCGCGAGCGCGTCGGTCCCGTTCATCAGCGTGTCGTAGTCGACGACCGGCTTGCCCGCGGTCTCGTTGCCGGCGAAGAGGTAGCGGCCGGCGGCGTCGGTGTTGAAGAGGCCGATCATCTCCTGCAGCGCCACCTGGGCGGTCTTCTGCGCCCCGGTCTTGCCATCCGAGAGCACGACGAAGCTGTTGGGGTCGATCGACGATTTCACCTCCGCCGGGATCTTGCCCATTCGCGTCAGCGCCGTGTCCATCAGCTCGAGCCGGGTCGAGACGAGGTCGATCGACGAGGAGAAGGCGTCGAGGGTCGACATCTGCTGGCGGAAGCTGACCGAGAGGCCGCGCTGGGCGCCGAGGCCGGCATAGGTCGTCGACTTCTTCTGCGTCGTGAGCTGGACCTGGAGGTCCTCCATCCTGGCGCGCATGGCGCTGATCTGGGAGACGACGGTCGTCGAGGAGAGAGCCGAGACGCCCATGAGGGCCTCCTTCAGATGCTGAACAGGGTGTCGATCATGTCCTGGACCGCCTGCATCACCCGGGCGTTGGCCTGATAGGCGGTCTGCAGTTCGATGAGGCGGGCCATTTCGATGTCGACGTTGACGCCGGTGGAGTCGTCGTAGCGTTCCTGAAGATTGGTGGTGACGATCTGCTGGCCGGCGGCCACGCTCTGCGCCTGCGACGCCTGGGCGCCCTGGGTCGAGATGATCTGGGTCAGGAAATCGTCGACGGAACCGGAGAACGGCGCCTTGATCGAGCCGATGCCGGTCTTGGCCGAGAAGGCGACGGTGGTCTGCGTCAGCGCCTCGATCAGCGCCTTCGGCCGGGTCGGATCGGCGCCGGCGGTCGAGCCGGTGAAGTCGACGAGGAGCGAGGGATCGGCGGCGACGTCCGGATTGACGACGATGCGGCCGGCAAGGCCCGTCTTCTGATTCTTGCCGTCGATCAGCCCGGTGTAGACGCCATCGCTCGAGGCGCTGTCGACGAAGAGCGCGAGGGCGGTGTGGCCGCCCTTGGCGTCGGTCACCGCCACCGATGCGTCGAAGGCGGTGATGTCGATCGTTCCCGCCGCGCCGTCGTCGAGGATGCGGATCACGTCCCCCGACGGATTGGAGACCGAGAAGGACGAGCCGAGCGCCGCCGCGATCTGCGTGGCGATCGAAGCGGCGCCGCCGGTGATGTCGATGCCGACCACGGTGTCGCCGGCCCGGGCGGTGTAGTCGTCGTCGAGGCTTGCGGTGCCGTCGGTCGCCACGAAGGTGACGGTGCGCTCGACGCCGCCTTCCTTGTAGGTCAGCGTCAGCGTGTTGCCTTCGAGCAGGTCGGCGGTGTCGAGATCGAATCCCTCCTCCGCGCCGACGGCCACGGCTTCACCGGCCTCGGTGCGGTTCGACAGCGCCAGTGCCATCTGGCTGGCGAACTCGTCGAGCTGCGCCTGCGCCTTGACCAGCACGTCGTCGCGCATCGAGCGGTAGCCGGCGATGGCGCCGGACGTGATGGCGTTGGTGGCGAAGAGGTCGATCGAATGGCCGCCGGCCGACACCGCCTTCAGCGTGCCGAGCGTCGACTTCGACGGATCGGAACTCCACGCCGATTCCGCGCTGACGACGCCGCGGGCATCGAACTCGAGCCGCACCGGTTCGGCGTCGTAGAGCAGCGCGCCGCCGCCGGTGGCGAGGGTGATCTTGCCGTTGCCGACCTCGGTGACGCGGACGTCCATCAGCTGGGACAGTTTGTCGATCGCCGCGTCGCGCTGGTCGAGCAGGTCGACCGGAGCGATCGAATCGTTGTTGGCGGCGACGATCTTCTTGTCGAGCAGGGCGATCTGCTGGAGCAGGTCGTTGGCCGCGCCGGTCAGATCCTTCAGCGCGGTCTCCGCCTCCTGGCGCAGCGTCTGCACCTGGTCGGTCAGCGAATTGAGGATCGAGGCCAGCGTCGCCGCCGAGGCGACCGTCGTCGCCCGCGTCGTGCCGCTTTCGGGGGTCGTCGTCAGCGCCTCGAGCGCCGAGGTGAACTGCGAGAAGATGGTCGCGACCGACGCGTCGCTGCCGGGCTGGCCGAACAGCGCGTCGAGCCGCGTCATCATGTCGGAGCGCACGCCGGTGTATTCGTTGGCGCCGGTTGCCGTCCGCCACTGCTTCTGGACCTGCTCGTCGAGCGCGCGGTTGACCGAGGCGATCGAGACGCCGATCGTGACGTCGCCCGCCACCCGCGCCGTGGTGGTGACGCTCTTGCGGGTGTAGCCGACGGTGCTGGCGTTGGCGATGTTGTTGGCGACGAGTTCGAGCTCGCGCTGATTGACGTTGAGCCCGCTCAGCGACGTCCTGAGGGCATTCGTTAAGCTCATCTGCGCCTCGCACCCCTTCGACGTACCGACCGGATCGGCCGGTCACCGCCCGCGGCCCCGCCGGCCGGCCGCTGCCGCCCCGGCGGATGGCCGCCTCGCCGCGACGCCGCCCCGAACCCGGGACGATGCCGCGGCGACGCGCCGATGCGTCAGCGGACGATGTTGAGAACCTCCGACAGCATGTCGTTGGCCGTGGAGATCGCCCGCGAGTTGGCCGAGAAGGCCTGCTGGGTGACGATCAGCTTGGTGAACTCGTCGCCGAGGTCGACGTTGGAGGCTTCCAGCGAGGCGCCGATGATCGAGCCTGACGCTCCCGAGATCGCCGGCCCGGATTCCTTGGTGGCGGCGAAGGCTTCGCCGTCGAGACGGCGCAGGGCGCTGTCGCCGGCGAAGGAGACCAGCGGGATCGCATAGATCGGCACGGCCTTGCCGTTCGAGTAGTTGGCGACGACGTGGCCCTGGTCGGAAATCGAGAGGTCGACGAAGTCGCCGGCCGGCAGGCCGTCCTGGGTCAGGTTGCGGATCGTGGTGGTGCCGTTGGCGTTGTAATACTGGGTCACGCCGCGGGTCGCGCCGTGCTCCAGCTTGATGTCGCCGACGAGGCTGCCGTTGACCGTGAGGTCGGGAATCGTGATCGAGGTCGCGGTCGCATCGGCGACGCCGCCGGCCGGCGCCAGTGTGTCGAGCTTGCCGTCGGTCGTGAAGGTATACTCGCCGACGTAGCTCCACACCGTGTCGGTGTCGGTCGTCGTCGCGGCGTCGGACTGGTAGAACAGGCTCCAGGTCTGGTCGGCGGTCTTGGCCCAGCGGAACTGGACGTTCACCGGCGTGCCGGTGGAATCGTAGACCGTCAGCGCGCTGCCCGAGATCGAATTCTGCAGGAAATCGTCGACGTCGCCGTAGGTGACGTCGGTGTTGACGTCGCCGCCGATGCCGCCCCAGGTGTCGGTCTCGCCGCCGGAACTGACGTAAGGCGTGATCGGCGACTTCGGCAGGTTGAGCGTGTAGTCGATCCGGCCGGTCTTCTCGGCCGCGACACCCTTGTTGTCGATGTTGATCAGTTCGACGGCGTCGCCGATCGGATTGCCGGTGGTCGGGTCGAGGGCGAGGCCGGCGAGATAGTAGCCGGAGCCGTTGACCATGTAGCCCTCGTTGTTGAGGGTGAAGTCGCCGCGGCGGGAGTAGACGTTCTCGGTGCTGAAGGTCGAAATGCCGTCGATCTCGCCGGTCTTCTGGCGGATGACGAAATAGCCGTCGCCCTGGATCGCCATCGACGTCTCGTTGGCGTCGGAGTTGATCGCGCCGCCGATGTCGTTGGTCGCCCGCGCCGTCGCCCGGACGTTGCCGGCCGACTGGCTCTCGACCCGCCCGCCCTCGCTCGCGACCAGCGACTGGAAGCTGGTGTCGACGCGCTTGTAGCCGGTGGTCTGGCTGTTGGCGATGTTGCCCGAGATGTTTTCGAGGGCGAAGGACTGGGCGTTCAGACCGCCCACGGATTTGGTGATGGCACTGAGAACACCCACGGCAGGACCTCTTCGTTTCACAGGGTCGGGCAGGCGGACCACCTGCGCTCGCCATTGACACCGCAAGCGTCGTGCCACTAGTCTTCCATTCTGTTTGTGACGATAAAACAATGAGATAGCTGAAGTTCGTCCCAAGCGACCGCAGCACCGGACCCGGCAAGAACATCCGAAGCCGGCAATTTCTTCCCGCCGCTCCGTGAAAGGCGTGCTCCCCTCGCCTCTCGTCCCGCCCTCCCCCGAAAGGACCTCGCCCTTGCGTTTTCGCGGAACCTCGACCTACGTCGCTCCCGACGACCTCGTCGTCGCGGTCAACGCCGCCGTCACCCTGGAGCGTCCGCTCCTCGTCAAGGGCGAGCCGGGAACCGGCAAGAGCGTGCTCGCCCGCGAGGTCGCCTCGGCCCTCGGCGCGCCGCTGATCGAATGGCACGTGAAATCGACGACCAAGGCCCACCAGGGGCTCTACGAATACGACGCGATCTCGCGCCTGCGTGACAGCCAGCTCGGCGATCCGAGGGTGGCGGACGTCGCCAACTACATCCGCAAGGGCAAGCTCTGGGAGGCCTTCACGGCGCCGGTGCGGCCGGTGCTGCTGATCGACGAGATCGACAAGGCCGACATCGAGTTTCCCAACGATCTGCTGCTGGAACTCGACCGCATGGAGTTCCACGTCTACGAGACCGGCGAAACGGTGCGGGCCGAGCGGCGGCCGGTGGTGATCATCACGTCCAACAACGAGAAGGAACTGCCGGACGCCTTCCTGCGCCGCTGCTTCTTCCACTACATCCGCTTTCCCGATCCGGACACCCTCACCGCCATCGTCGAGGTCCACCATCCCGGCCTCAAGAAGCGGCTGCTGGCCGAGGCGCTGGCCGCCTTCTTCGAGATTCGCGAGACCCCGGGCCTCAGGAAACGGCCCTCGACCTCGGAACTACTCGACTGGATCCGTCTGCTCGTGAACGAGGACATCGCCCCGGAAGCGATCCGGGCGAAGGACGCGAAATCGATCATCCCGCCGCTGCACGGCGCCCTGCTCAAGAACGAACAGGACGTCCACCTCTTCGAGCGCCTCGCTTTCATGGCCCGGCGCGAGGGGCGCTGAGCGGGGCGGCCTACCCCGCCCCGACCCGCCGCGCCTGCCAGCTGGACCAGGCGAAGGCCGCGAGGAAGGCGATGGTCATCAGCATGACGATGGTCGGCGCCGGCGCGCTGTCGATGAAGAAGCTGGCGTAGACGCCGAGGAAGGACGCTGCGACGGCGACGGCGACGGCGACGAGCAGCATTCTCGCGAAGCTGCGGGTCAGCAGGAAGGCGATGGCGCCGGGCGCGATCAGCATGGCGATGGCGAGGATGATGCCGACCGCCTTCAGCGCCGCGACGATGGTCGCCGACAGCAGCACAAGCAGCCCGTAGTGCAGCAGCCTCACCGGCAGTCCCACGGCACGCGCCTGCACCGGATCGAAGGCGTGGAGCAGAAGGTCGCGCCATTTGACCGCGAGCACCGCCGTCACGGCGACGGCGATGATCCCGGTTTCGGCGACGTCGGCCCAGCCGACGCCGAGGATGTCGCCGAACAGGATGTGGTCGAGGTGAACGTCGGTCTCGATCTTGGTGTAGAGCACGATACCGAGGGCGAACATGCCCGAGAAGACGACACCCATCACCGTGTCCTGCTTGATCCGGCTGTTGGCGCCGAGATAGCCGGTGGCGAGGGCGCAGGTCATGCCGGCGGCGAAGGCGCCGATGCCGAGCGGGACGCCGACGATGTAGGCGAGCACCACGCCCGGCAGCACGGCGTGGGAGACCGCGTCGCCCATCAGCGACCAGCCCTTGAGCACGAGAAAGCAGGACAGCGCGGCGGCCGGCACCGCGACGAGCACGGCGATCAGCAGCGCCAGCTGCATGAACTCGAAGCGGAGCGGCATCAGGGCGAGGTCGAGGCTCATCGGCCCGCCTCCCCGCCCTTGCCGGCGACCGCCGAGCTCGGGCCGGCCGTGGTCCTTTCGACCATGGACCTGTCGGCCATGGCCAGGCCGACGGCCCCCGCCTTCAGCGCCGCCGCCGCCCGCCGCCGCGCCGCCAGCAGGCCGTGCTTGGGCGCGAGGACGAAGGCGGCGAGGAAGATCGCGGTCTGCAGCACGACGATGACGCCGCCGGTCGCCCCGTCGAGGAAATAGCTGGCGTAGGCGCCGACGAGGCTGGTCGCCGCCCCGATCGCGACGCTGATGACGATCAGCCGGGGAAAGCGGTCGGTCAGCAGGTAGGCCGTCGCCCCCGGCGTCACCACCATGGCGACGACGAGGAAGGCGCCGACGGTCTGCAGCGCCGCCACCGTCGAGGCCGACAGCAGCGTGAAGAAGACGAGCTTGAGCAGTCCGGGGTTGAGGCCGATCGTGCGGGCGTGGCTCTCGTCGAAGAAGGTCACCATCAGGTCGCGCCATTTGACCGTCAGCACGGCGAGCGAGACGAAGCCGATCACGGCGAGCTGCAGCGTGTCGGCCGGCGTGATGGCGAGGATGTTGCCGAGGACGATGGTCTGGATGTTCACCGAGGTCGGCGACAGCGACACCATGAACAGGCCGAGGCCGAAGAAGGAAGTGAAGATCAGGCCGATGATCGTGTCCTCCTTGAGCCGGGTGCGCTGGTTGAGGAACAGCATCGCCCCCGCCGCCAGGGCGCCGGAGAAAAACGCGCCGATCGAGAAGGGCAGGCCCAGCATGTAGGCCCCGGCCACTCCCGGCACGATCGAATGGGACAGCGCGTCACCGATCAGCGACCAGCCCTTGAGCATCAGATAGGCCGACAGGAAGGCGCAGACCGCACCGACGAGGGCCGACACCCACATGGCGTTGACCATGTAGCCGTAGCCGAAGGGTTCGAGCAGGAGGCTCATTCGGCCCGCTCCGGGACACGCGGCTCGCCATCCGCTCCGCTCGCCCCGGCCTCGCCGTAGAGCACGAAGGGCCGCTCGTCGTCGGTGAAGACGCCGACCGGATGCCGCGCCCCGCTCGCCGGCCGGCCGAGCACGAAGTGGCGCAGCACGCCGCCGAAGGTGCGCTCGAGGTTCGCCTGCGTGAAGATCTCGGCGGTCGGCCCGTAGGCGAGCACGGTGTTCTTGACCAGCACGGTGCGGTCGCAGAACTCGGGCACGGAGCCGAGGTTGTGGGTCGACACCAGCATCACCCTCCCCTCGTCGCGCAGCGCCGCGAGCAGGCTGACGATCGCCTCCTCGGTCTTGACGTCGACGCCGGTGAAGGGCTCGTCGAGCAGGATGACCCGGCCGTCCTGGGCGAGCGCGCGGGCGAGGAAGACGCGCTTCTTCTGCCCGCCGGACAACTCTCCGATCTGGCGCTTCGCGAAATCCGTCATGCCGACGCGGGCGAGCGCCGAGGCCACCGCCTCGCGGTCCGCCGCCTTCGGCAGCCGCAGGAAGTTCATGTGGCCGTAGCGGCCCATCATGACGACGTCCTCGACCAGCACCGGGAAGTTCCAGTCGACCTCCTC
>CALCDT010000337.1 GCA_937900425.1 uncultured Alphaproteobacteria bacterium
CGCCGCCAGCGCCTTGCCGGCCACCTCGACGAAGAGATCGCCGCCCGCCTCGACATAGGCGGCAGTGCGCTGGGGCCAGTCGCGCGGCTCCAGATACCATTCCAGCGGGCGGGCCGTGTGGCGTTGCCGGATCCCGGTGCTGGCGAAGACACCCGACATCGTCTCGGAGCGGGCGAAGATGTCGGCGAAGATGTGGTGCATGACCGAGGCCGCATCGGCCTGTGCGATCGTGTGGGGCGGGGTGGCCGTCTCCAGGGAAATCAGTCCCGCCCGGCTTCCGCCGGGACGCCGGCGGTGTGCCGCGAAACGGGGCGCTCCGGTTGCTCCGGTGGCGGTTGTGGTCGTGAGCATGACGACACCCAGATGCTCCGCCGGCGTGTCGGTCGCGGCGGTTGCGCGGCTCGGCGATGACGGGAAGCCCGCTCGTCGAGGGTGCCTGCCTCACGTACGGACCCGCAGTCGTAATGGCGGCGGTCAGCGGGGGGACGGGAGGCGCGGCCTCTGCGTGAGATGTGCACCCGTTGCGAGCACCGCGTAATACCGCTGCGTGTATCGCCGCCTCCTCCATCGACGTGAGGATTTCAGACTTTGGTATGAGGTCCCGGGTCCGCAACGGCCGGCCGTCCGTGAGCGGAGGCCCCTCCGGCACCGAACTTTCGCTGCCGTTGTCGGCTCCGCCCCGCCGGCGTCGTCCTAGGTGCATCCCCGCGGATCGACGCGATCCGCAGGGGGTGCCCGAGCTTGCGAACTCGGGACGATCCCGATCGACCGGACGGTACCCGGGATCCCCCGAAGCGCAGCAACGAAAGGAGGTCCCCATGGCAAAGATGATCTTCGTCAACCTGCCCGTCGCCGATCTCGACCGGGCGGTCGCCTTCTACGAGGCGATCGGGGCGGTGAAGAACCCGCGCTTCTCCGACGCCACGGCCGCCTGCATGGTGTTCTCCGACACCATCCACGCGATGCTGCTCACACACGCCAAGTTCCGCCAGTTCACGTCCAAGGCGATCCCCGACGCCCGCCAGACGTGCGAGGTGATGATCGCCCTCAACGTCGACAGCCGCGCCGAGGCGGACGCGATCGTCGGTCGCGGCGCCGACGCCGGCGGCCGCGCCGACCCCAATCCCGTCCAGGATCTCGGCTTCATGTACAACCGGACCGTCGAGGATCCCGACGGCCACGTCTGGGAGATCTTCTGGATGGACCCGGCGTTCGCCCAGCCCGCCGAGGCGGACGCCGCCTGACGGCCCTCAGGCCGACACCGCGCACCGAGTACGTGAGGCCGCGGACGGTGCTGCCGGGCCGCTCTGCCCTTCGTCAGCGTCGCCACGCGCCGCCGGCGATCTCCGGCGGCCCCCACCGCCCTGGCCCAGAGGCCGGGGCGGTACTCGTGAACGGACGGAGGCGACGGGCGTCAGCCCTTCGTCCGCCAGGTGTTCATCATCTCGAGGGTGTGCTCGAACGACCGCACGCCGGCGTCGGAGCCGAGGCCACCGGCGACGAGACCGGCCGTCGCCTGGGCGAAGCGCACCGCCTTCTCCGGATCGAAGCGGTGGTGGAGCGCGGCGATGAATCCCGCGTCGAAGGCGTCGCCGCAACCCGTCGTGTCGACCACGTCGATGTCGAAGGCCGGCACGGCGAGGCGGGTGCCGTCCCGGTGGGCGTAGTAGGCGCCGTCGCCGCCGAGCGTGAAGACGCAGGCCGTCGCCCCCTTGTCGAGATAGAACGACGCGCAGTCGGCGACGTCGTGGCGGCCCGACATGTCGCGCGCCTCCTCGATCGACGGCATGAAGTAATCGATGTAGGGCAGCAGCGGCTCGACGATCGGCAGCGTCTCGGCGCTCGCGGCGATCAGGTCGAAGGTCACGGTGCGGCCGCGCCGCTTCGCCTCATGCAGCAGCACCCGGCTCGGCTCGCCGTCGAGCTTCTTCAGAAGCCCGGTGCCGCCGAGATGGACGATCGGCGCGTCGAACACCGTGTCGTAGGCGTCCGCCGGCACGTCGAAGTGGTCGGAGGCGCCGCGCACGTGCAGCGCCGGCCGGTCGCCGTTCGGCCGCACGTTGAGGATCGTCGCCGAGGTCGGCACGCCCGGGATCCGTTGCATCGCCGAGGTGTCGATGCCGAAACGGCCCATCCGGTCGAGAACCCAGTCCGCCTTCTCGTCGTCGCCGACCGCGCCCACCGCCAGCGCCTTCAGGCCGAGCTTGGCGACGTCGACGACGGTGCCGCCGGCGGTGCCGGCGACGGTCAGGCGGATCTCCTCGATGAACTCGACGTTGCCGCGCTCGGGGATGCGCGTGACCGGCCGGCCGAGAATGTCGAGGATGTAGAGACCGATGACAGAGACGTCGTAGCGCATGGCGGCTCCGCGAGTGTGGCCCGTTTCACGATGTTGCGGCGCCGCGACCGGGCGCCGTGGAGATGGAAGCCGCGCCGCGTCAGCCGCCGCGGTGCTTCCGGTCGATGGCGTCCATCTTGGCGACCTTCGGGGCGGAACGGCCGCCCTGGAAATCGTTGGCGAGGAAGATGTCGGCCAGCATCTTGGCGACCGAGGTGCCGACGATCAGCTCGCCGAAGGTGATGATCTGGGCGTTGTTGGAGGCGATCGCCCGCTCCGCCGTATAGGGGTCGGTGACGCTGACGGCGCGCACGCCCGGCACCTTGTTGGCGGTGATCGCCATGCCGGCGCCGGTGCCGCAGACGAGGATGCCGCGCTCGAACTCTCCCCGTGCGACGGCCTCGGCGACCCGCTCGCCGACGTCCGGATAGTCGACCGGGGCATCGGACTCGACGCCGAGATCGGTGACCTCGTGGCCCCGTGCCCTCAGATGCTCGACGAGCGCATTCTTCAGCCTCAGACCCAGATGATCGGCGCCGAGGACGATCTTGCGGGCCTTGAACTCTGCCATGGCTCTCTCCCTGCGGCGGCCGCGGGCCGCCGTCGCTGACCTCAGCCGATGCGGCGGCCGTCGGCGAACAGCATCACCCGCTCGCGCGGGAAGGCGAGATGCACGGTCTCGCCGCGCCGCGCCGGCGGCCGGCCGTCGGTCTTGACCTTGACGACGATGTCCCCGACCCGGACCTTGGTGAGGAAGCGCCCGGCGATGCCGACCGCCTGGTCGACGAGGACGCCGGCGATGCTGCCCGGCGTCGGCGCGCCGGTCATCATCACCTGCTCCGGGCGGATGCCGACGGTCAGCTTGTCGCCCGATGTCCCCGCCGGCGCCGGCAGCGGCTCGATCAGGATCGGCGCCGATATGCGCCCGTCGGCGAGTGTCGCCGGCACGAAGTTCATGCCGGGATTGCCGAGGAACCAGCCGCCGAACGCCGTCGTCGGGTCGTTGTAGAGCAACCGCGGCGGATCGCACTGGACGATGCGGCCCGCCTGCATCAGCGCGATCCGGTCTGCGAGCGTCATCGCCTCGGTCTGGTCGTGGGTGACGTAGACGATCGTCTGCTTCAGCCGCGTCGTCACCTCCTTGAAGGCGCGGATCAGCTGCAACTTCGAGTAGACCTCGACGTTGGTCGTCGGCTCGTCGAACAGGACGATCTCGGAGTGGCGGGCGACGGCGCGGCCGACGGCCACCTTCTGGCGGTTGCCGGCGTCGAGATCCTCGATGTAGGCGCCGGCGAAGCCGCGCATGCCGAGCACGTCGAGTACCTCGTCGACGCGGCGCTGTGCCTCGGCCGATGAGACGCCGCGGTCGCTCTTCAGCGGCAGCGCGATGTTCTCGGCGACGGTCAGCGTCGGGTACATCACCGGGTACTGGAAGACCATGCCGACATTGCGGACGCTCGGCGCCAGCCCGGTGACGTCGCGGTTGCCGAAGAGGATGCGCCCGGTCGTCGGCGTCTCGAGCCCGGCGATCATCCGCATCAGTGTGGTCTTGCCGCAGCCCGACGGGCCGAGCAGGCAGGTCACCTCGCCGTCGCCGAAGCGGATGTCGAGGTCGTCGACGGCGGTGAAGCCGCCGAAGCGCTTGGTGACGTGGTCGATGACGATCTCGGCCATCAGCGCTCTCCCCGTCCGAGCCGGTCACCCGTCTGCGCGTCGAAGACGACGATCTCGGCCGGATCGATGGCGAAGGCGGTCGTCGAGGCGTAGGCGGGTGCCGGGCCGCGCACCGGCTGCGCGGTGGTCAGGGTCAGCGCCCCGCAGTCGACATAGACGACATATTCGCCGCCGAGGTCCTCGACGAGGCGAACGCGGCCGGAGCCGCCGATACCCTCCGACCCACCGAGCCGGATGCTTTCAGGCCGGATGCCGGCGACGATGCCGCGGGTCGGTCCGTTCGCAGCGACGCGGAAGCGGAAAGGCCCCGCCTCCACCACGCCGTTCGCCAGCGTGCCCTCGATCAGGTTCGCCTGCGGGAAGCCGACGAGCGCCATCGAGCGCGCGTGAACCGGCTCGTCGTAGACCGCCTCGACGGCGTCGTGCTGAACGACCCGGCCGTCGTCGAGGACCACCAGCCGGTCGGCCATCGTCAGCGCCTCCAGGCTGTCGGAGGTGCCGTAGAGGAAGGTGGCGCGCAGCTCGGCACGCAGGGCCTTGAGGTCGTCCATCAGCTGCTCGCGCAGCTTGTAGTCGAGCCCAACGAGCGGGTCGTCGAGGATGAACACCGAGGCGTCCTTGAGCAGGCCGCGGGCGAGCGCAACGCGCTGCTTCTCGCCACCCGAGAGCTGGTCCGGCGTCTTCTTGAGCAGATGCGTGATCGACAGGATCCCGGCGGCCCGGTCGACCCGCCGCGCCGTCTCCTGCTTGTCCGCGCCGGCGAGGCTCATCGGATAGCCGATGTTGGCGGCGACAGTCAGGTGCGGATAGAGCGCGAAGCTCTGCGGCACGTAGCCGACCCGGCGGCGAGCCGGCGGCAGGTCGGTAACGTCCTCGCCAGCGAGTTCGATGCGACCGGCGTCCGGCGCCTCGAGCCCGACGACGAGGCGGAACAGCACCGACTTGCCGGACTTCGGGGGACCGCAGAAGACGGTCAGCGTCTCCGGCTCGATCGCGAGGTCGAGCCCGTCGAACAACGTCGTCGCGCCGTAGCGCTTGGTGATGCCGCGGAAGGCGATGGACATCAGCGACCGAGCCCGGAGAGGAACGGCACGAGGCCGATGCCGGCGAGGAAGACGAGCGCGACAAGGCACAGGATCGCGACGATCAGCACCAGGCTGCGGACGAAAGACGCGTCCTTGGGCAGGTTGCCGACGGCGATCTGCAGGATCGTCGCGGCGACGAGCAGCCGGAGCCCCCAGCGGAAGACGTCGAGATCGAAGCGCTGGGCGATCATGACGATGCCGACGAGCATGGCCGAGAGCAGCGCGATTTCGGCGCGCTCCGGAAACGACCGCGACTTGCCCATCACACCTCACCTCTGACCGTACCGAAGGTCATGCCGACGAGCAGGTACTTCTGGAACAGGTAGATCATCACCACCGGCGGCACCACGTAGAGCGAGGTCATCGCCGCCACGAATGTCCAGTTGAGACCGCCGTCGGCATACATGCCCACCATCAACGCATAGGGAATGTTCTGGGTTGTGACGCCACCGATGATGAAATTGAACAGATATTCGTTCCAGACGAAGATCATGTTGAAGATGAACGCGGCGATCAGGCCGGGACGAACCTGCGGCAGCACCACCTTGAAGATGACGTGGAACCACGAGCCGCCGTTCGCCCGGCCGGTCTCGTCGAAGCGCACGGAAACGCCGTCGATGAAACCCTTCAGGATCCACACCGAAAACGGGATCGAGAACATCGCGTAGAACAGGATCAGCCAGAGGTGGCTGTCCTTCCAGCCGAACGCCGAATACATCAGGTACACCGGCAGGATGACGGCTGGCCCAGGCAGCATCCGAATCGACAGGAGCAGGAACATCAGGAAGTTCGTGCCCTTCGGCTTGAACCGCG
>CALCDT010000338.1 GCA_937900425.1 uncultured Alphaproteobacteria bacterium
GGCGACGGCGCGGCCGATGCGGCCGAGGCCGACGATGCCGACGGTGCGGCCGCGCAGCGAGCCGGTGAGCGGGAACGGCCCCTTCTCCCACAGCCCGGCGCGGACGAAGCGATCGGCCTCGGGCAGCCGTCGGACGGTGGCGACGAGCAGGCCGATGGTGAGATCGGCGACCTCCTCGGTGAGCACGTCCGGGGTGTTGGTGACCATGACGCCGCGGCGGGCGGCGGCGGCCGCGTCGACACGATCGTAGCCGACGCCGAAATTGGCGACGATCTCCAGCGCCGGCAGCCGGTCCATGAAGGCGTCGTCGACGCGGAGCCTGCCGCCGAAGGCGACGCCGCGGACGCGCGGGCCGACCGCCCGCAGGAAGGCGTCGGCGTCGGCGGCCTCGTACAGGCGGTGGACGGCAAAACGCTCGTCGAGGGCGGTGCGCGAGGGAAAGGGAGCGGTCGCGAGGATCTCGGTACGGACGGAAGACGAATGCATTGCGATTCCTCGGCAGTTCACGCGCACCGGGCGTCCCGGCCTGCGGCGCCCGATGGTGTCTTATAGCGTGCCCCCTTCGCCGAGGCTCCCCCGGCCACGTACGAACGGGGGATCACGCCCCCGCATCGGGGTGCGGGCGGTCCGGTCGGCACGCTCCGTCAGAACCGGATTTCGCGGCCGCTCGCGACGGCTGTTGCGACAACGAGGACACAACCGGGAGAATTGTCTGCGGCAGGCGACGACGGAGCGTGTGGGACGTCGCCCGGAGGCGCATGATCGGTCCGCGGCGAGCATCGTGCCCGGCCGCGATCGAGGCTGGAGGACCCTCACGATGTGTCAGGATTGCCAAGCCGGCGGGATGCACCCGTCGCGCCGCCGGGTGCTCGCCGGAGGTGCCGCCCTCGCCGGGATCGCCGCCTGGGCCACACTGACGCCCGCCGCACGGGCGTTCGCCGAGGATGCGCCGAACGCCATCTCGCCCGACGAGGCGCTCGAGCGGATCATGGCCGGCAACGCCCGCTATGTCGCCAACACGCCGGAGATGAAGGCTTTTTCCGCCGGGCGCGCGGCCAGGGCGCAGGCCCAGTTTCCGATCGCGGCGATCCTCAGCTGCGCCGACGCGCGCATCGGGCCGGAACTCGCCTTCGACCAGGGGCCGGGCGAGCTGTTCGTCGTCCGGGTAGCCGGCAACTTCGTCAACGACGACGGTCTCGCCAGCATCGAGTACGGCCTGCGCTTCCTCGGGGTGCCGTTGGTGATGGTGCTTGGCCACTCAGGCTGCGGAGCCGTGGACGCGGCGATCAAGGTGGTGAAGGACAATATCGAGCTGCCCGGCCACCTGCCTGAGCTGGTCGACGCGCTCAAGCCGGGCGTCGAGGCTGCCATCGCCAGGAAGCCTCCGGCGGACGAGTTGCTCGCCGTGGCGACGGCGGAGAACGTCCATCACAACGTCACCGTGCTGAAGGAGGCGAAGCCGATCGTCAGCGAGAAGGTGGCCGCGGGGAAGGCGAAGATCGTCGGCGCCGTCTACGACATCGCAACCGGCAAGGTGAACCTGCTCTGAGCGTCGCCCGTGGACGCTTCGAGCGGGTCAGGCTGCCGGGACGACCAACGCCAGAGCATATTCCGCTCAGATCGAAACGATGCGAGCGACAAGAATAGGATCGAGCTTTTGTATCTGGAGCGCCTGTCGATCAGATGATTCCATCCGGTCGGAAAGCGCTCTGGGACGCACTCTATCGCCTTTTAGTTCAAAGGCTTGCATCGGCCTTCTAAGGCGTCATTGCAGCGACCGGAGGCGACCCGGCCGGGGATCCTCACGGCGCCGCCGTGCTGCGGCGGGCATCGGGACGCGCTCCGAACCGGCGTACCGCCAGCACGGCGACGGCGACGGCGAAGCCGGCGATCGCGACCCAGACGGCCGGCCGCGGACCGAGGGCGAAGCCGAGATTGGCGGCGAAGACGAGGCGCGGGTCGACGCCCGTCGCCACCGCGTACCAAGCCGACTCGACGAGTGCGGTTGCGAGGCCGGCGGCGAGCGCCAGTGCGACCAGACCGACGGCGCCCGTCCACCCGCGGGCCGTCCACAGACGCGCACCGAGAAGGTAGAGGAAAAATCCCGTCATCAGAACTGGTTGCGAGACATCTATCTTGGACTGGATGAAGAAGTGCAGCAACGCCAGGGCGGCGATCGGATAGGTCAGCCGGTGCAGCCGCTGCCAGTTCGGACCGAGCCGGCGGACCATCGCGTCGGTCGAGGTGGCGGCGAGGGTCGACAGGCCGACGAGGGCGACGAAACCGATGGTGAGATAGATCCGCAGGGCGATCTCGGTCGCGACTTTCACGAGGTCGAAGCTCTGGTCGGCGACGTAGAGACAAATGTGCGCCAACGCGTACGCGAAGGCGGCGACACCGATCATCCGACGGACGCCGACGAGGCGCGGACGGCGGAACAGTCGCATCGCCGGTGTCACCGACAGCGACAGGAGCAGGAAGCGGACGGCCCAGTCGCCGGTGGTGTGGATGGCGTCGGTGATCGGCCGCGCGTCGGCCGCGGCGAGCCCGCCGACGACCGGCGGCGGCTCGGCGGTCATCAGCGTCGCCGCGGCGACGAGGCCCGGCAGCACGAGGACGATCAGGGTGACGACGCGGAGCCCCGACAGGCGCCCGTTGCGGTCGCGCCAGGGTCGGGGCAGCGCGGTCAATACGGCCCCCGTGCGGCGATGTCGTCGAGGACCTTCTCGAGACTGGCGATGCGCTGGTCGTAGAGGGCGGCGATGCAGCCGACGTCGGAGCCGCAGGTCGCCCGCGCTTTCAGAAACGCGGCCTGCTGGTCCTGCAGGTCGCCGCGCACGCCCATGCCGACGAGCTTGAGAACGGCCTCGTAGAGAGTGGCGAGGCGGACGTCGAGGTCGGAGAGGCTCGGCGTCCGGCAGATCGCCACTTCGTCGGCCGCGAC
>CALCDT010000339.1 GCA_937900425.1 uncultured Alphaproteobacteria bacterium
GGGGAGCCGATCGCGAAGGTGACGTCGCGCAGCGACGCGACGACCGGCTCGACCCCGAAGACGGCGAAGGCCCGCTTCAGGCGCTTCAGATGCCAGTCGCGCGCGTCGGTGAAGAGGACGACGTCGCCCGCTCCCGAACCCGCTCCCCCGCCGTCTCCGTCAGGAGAAGGAGGCATCGACGAGATCCGCGTTGACGGCACCGCCGCGGAAGCTCCGGCCACTCTCCACCGCCGTGACGACGACCTCGGCCGGCGAGAACAGCATCGGATCGATGGCGTAGAAATCGCCGTTGAAGCGGGCGAAGACCTCGGCGAAGGGGGAGCCGTAGTCGCGCGAGCCGGCCGAGGGCAGCTTCTCGGCGAGGTCGCGGGCCTCGTCCTCCGGGCCTTCGACGTAGAGATGGACGCGGCCGCCGTAGATGATGGCGTCATTGGTGCGGCCCATCGCGGTCATGAAGTCCGGCGAAGGCGGGCTGAGCGGCGCGGTGCCCATGCCGTCGACGACCCGCTCCAGCGGGAAGTGCAGGGTGTGGACCTTGTGTAGCGCCACCTCGAGCACGCGGCCGACCACCTGGGTCGCGCCGGCGAGGCTCTGGGTCGGGGCGTAGATGAAGGTCAGGGCGCCGGGGCGGCAGCCGGTCGCCGCGGCGACCTGGCGCACGACGCTCTCCGGTGGCGGGGCGGCGGCTTCGAGCACCAGCGTCGCGGTGTCGGCGTCGTCGCGGTAGCCGAGTTCGCCGTAGAGATCCTCGCCGGCGAAGGTGGCGCGGGCCGGGCCGGAGCCGAGCGCGAACCAGCCGCCGTCGTCCTCGCCCCCGGCGAGGCTCCAGCCGGCATACTGGCTGCCGAGGCAGGCGAGCACCGGGTCGAGCGAGCCGACGGTGATGGCGAAGGGCCACCGGCTGGTGGTGACGCCCGCGCCGATCGACACCTTGCCGAGGCCGCCGAGGCAGATCTCGGTGATACGCCGTCCGGCCTCGATCGAGCCGCGCGCCGAGGCGCCGGCGTCGACGAGGCGGCAGCCGAGCGGACCCGTGGTGACGGCGAGGCGAAGCTCGCGGGCCTCGGCGACCAGCGCCTCGACGAGAGGCTCCGTCAGCCGTCCGATGCTGGGTCCGCGGCGCGTCTCACTCATGATTGTTCTCCCCGATCCGTCTTCTGATGTCGTCCACCCGTCTCCGGGCGAGCGCGAGTGCCCCCTCCGCCGTCGCCGCCTCTGCGACGACGGTCGCGACCGGCCGTCCCTCGCCGATCGCTTCGCCCGCCGTCGGGCGGTCCCGGATCCAGTCCGGCCACTCTATCGCGGGCAGCACCGGAATGGCCGCCTCGGCGAAAATGGTCAAGCTGGCGCATCTTGTCGCAGGCGGCCGGTCCAGCCCCTCGATGCCGCCGCCGGCACATCCGGCGACGTGGGCGGCGAACAGCGGCACCTGCGAACGGTCGAACACCTCGAGGCTGGCGCCGGGCCGCGGATTGAGTTCGAGGCACCACCAGGCCATCCCGTCGACGAGAAAGTCGACGCTGAAGAGACCCCGAACGCCGAAGGCCGTCGCAAGTTCTCTGCCCGCCCGAACCACCGCCGCGGCGATGGTCGCCTCGACGTCCGCAGGCCCGACCAGCCCGCCGAAGCGATAGGGGGCCCCTGCGGTCGGCGCCGTCACCTGCTCGGCGAAGCCGACGAGACCGGCGTCGCGGCCGGTGCCGACGAAGGTCGCCGAGAAGGGCGTGCCGGGCACGAGCCGCTGCAGGTAGCCCCGCGCCGGCAGACGCCTTTCCGGCCGGAAGGGGTGGACATGATCTCCCCCCGCCCCGCCGCGTCGCTTCACCAGCCAGCGTGCCCGGTCATCGCATCGCTCGTCGGACGGAACGTCCTCCGCACCCGGGGCGAGCGGGCCGAGTGCCGGATGGGGAATGGCGGCGGCGGCGCAGGCCGCGGCGAAAATCGCCGGATCCTTGACGCGGGCGACCGCCTCGCCGCCGGTGCCGAGCAGGAGATGATGGACCTCGAGCGCGCCGAGCAGCTTCGGGCGGTCCTCGAACCCCGATCCGACGACGACGCCGACGGCGCGGTCGCCGTCGTCCTCGAGGGCTTCGAGGGCGGCGAGCAGCGGGCGCCGTCCGATCGCGCAAGCCGGTCCCGTCTCGATGCGGACGACGCGCTCGGCGATCCGTCTCGTGTCGTCGTCGGCGAAGAGGTCGGCGACGCGCGGCCGGTAACCGGCCCGCCGGGCCGCCGCGGCCAGCGCCCGGCCCGACTGCGCGGCGATCAGCACCGCCCGGCCGGCCGATCCGCCCTGCCCCGAACCGCTCCGCTGCGATGTCCCGCTCACTTGATGAAGGCGCGCGCCTCCTCGAAGGCGTCGCGGAAGTCGAGCGCGACGGGCGCGTCGGTGGCGATCATGCGCTTGAAGAGGAGGTGCTGGGCCTGGTACTTGACGTTGCCGATGGCGAGCGCGCCGAGGCCGAGGGCCTTGCCGAAGCCGAGCGGTTCGCCGTCGTCGTGGACGCCGACGCCGGCGAGGCCGGCCGGCGGAACGGCGTTGACGTCGGCGGCGACGAGCAGGCCCGAGACGGCGCGGATCTGGTCCTCGCCCAGGATCTCCTGGCCGGCCGGGCCGGCGGAGAGGATGATCTCTGCACCTTCGGCGGCGGCGCTGCGGGCCTCGGCGCTGGAGCCGTCGGTCGGCTCGACGTCGACGCCGAAGCGGGCCTTCATGTCGGCGGCGATGCCGGCGACGCGCCGGGTGCCGTCATAGCCGACGAGGCGGACCTTGGCGCCTTCCGAGGCGGCGATGACGGCGGCCGAGAAGGCGACGACGCCGGTGCCGCCGTAGACGGTGACGATCTTGCCGTCCATCGTCGTGGAGAACCGGTCCTTCAGCAGCTTCTCGACGCAGGCCATCATGCCGGCGGCGGTGGTGAAGGAGCCGGCGGGATCGGCGAAAAGGTTGATCTCGAAGGGCGGAACGAAGGACTCCTGCGCGGCCTTCATCATGTCGAGCGCCTGGATGGCGTTCTTGCCGGCGAAGAAGATGCCGGTGCGCACCGCGTCCGAGGGCGAGCGGGAGAAGATGGCGTCCTGGACGAGGCCGCGCACTTCCTCCGGATTGACCGAGGAATAGGTGGCGAGGACGTCGAACCCGGCGTCGGCGGCCATGTTCACGTCGAAGGGGCTCATGTGCTTGAGCGGCGTCAGCATGTGCAGGATGTTCTTCGACATCTTCAATCCTCGTCTGGCGCGACGCGGCCGCGGGCGACGGCCGGGTCGGCATGTCCCTCGTAAAGCAAAGAAAGCGATCGAGGCGAGCCCCGGCCGCGAGCCTTTCGCTGGAATGCAGGACGGCCGAGCGGCCGGTGCGGTGAGATCCGCTCGCGTCCCCGAGCCCTTCGGCGCCGTCCGCGGCGGCGGCCGAAGCGAGAGACGCCGACGCGGCAGGTCAGGTGGCGCCGGACGCCAACGCGCCCGTGTCCCCGCTCGAAGCCGGCGTGATCAATGCTCCGCGGTTTCTGCCCCGAGTGATGAGGAACTGCAAGCCCGAAGCCGTGTGACAGTTCATCACAACGTGGTTCACCAGACGCTTGGCTTCGGCTTCGTCGGCGGCGAGGGCGAAGCCGGTCGGCCCCCACGAGCTCTGGCCGACACCGGGCGAGCCGGCGGCGCGCAGCACCGCCATCGCCTCGCTCACCGCCGGGCTGACGAAGCGCCGGCCGCCCTGGGCGGGCGCGAAATAGTCGCCGAGCCGCTCCTGGATCTCGGTGACGGCGCCACCGAAGTCGGCGATGTCCTCCTCGATCAGCGCCGGCAGCATCTTCATCATGGCGAGGCGGCAGAGCCAGGCGGCGGTGGCCGAGGGCAGCGGCGGCAGCGCGCGGAACGCCTCGATCTCCTCCGGCCCGTGGACGCCGACGATGCTGTGGTCGAGGATCAGGATCACCCGCCAGCGCCGCGGAAACGTCAGCCGCGCGATCGTCGGCGGGACGAGGCTGTTCGCGCCCCGTCCGCCGTCGACGACGAAGCCGCCCTTGAGGAAGGCGGTGAGGCCGATGCCGGAGCGGGCGCCGCGGTCGAGGCCGGAGGCGATTCGCGCGGCGTCGAAGCGGACGCCGCCGATGCGGGCGAGGGCTGCGGCGAGCGAGAGGGCGAGCTGGGTGCCCGAGCCGAAGCCGGCGTGGGACGGCATCGCCTCGTCGACCACGATGGCGACCTCGTTCTTGAGCGCCGGATCGACGCCGAGCAGGTCGGCGGCGAGGCCCACGTAACGGGCGATTCGCTCCGGATCGCCGCCGCGCACGGAGAACTGCCCGGCGTGACGAACCGTGAGGTCGAGCAGCGGCCGTTCCACCGAGAGGCCGATCGAGCCGAAGCGGCGGCCGAGGTCGCCGGCGAGATCGAGCAGGCCGAGATGCAGCCGCGCCGGTGCGACGACGCGCACGCCCTGGCTGGCGCCGCCCGTGGCGCCGGTCTCGTCCCGCGACTTGAAATCGACCTCGTTCATCACGACTCTCGCCTGACCTCGTCGTCCAGGGCCCGTCGGCGGGCCGGAGCGTGTCCCGCCTCGCGAGCGATGGGCGCCGCCCGGGAACGAGAGTGCCCGCCTTGAGCAGGAGAGCGCAACCATGACCGAGAAGACCTACGCCGACGACGAGATCACCGCCCGCCTCGATGCCGAGCTGCCGACGTGGCGTCTCGAGGACGGCTGGATCCGTCGCACCTACAAGACCTCGAGTTGGAAGGGAACCCTGATGGTCATCAACACCGTCGGGCATCTCGCCGAGGCGGCCTGGCATCATCCCGACATCACCGCCTCCTACGCCTGGGTCGAGGTGCGCCTCAGGAACCACCACGCCAAGGGGATCACCGACAAGGACTTCGCCCTCGCCGCCAAGATCGAGGAGGTGGTGCAGTGGCAGCCCGGCAAGGAGGGCAAGGGCCTCGAAGGGACGCCGCAGGGCGACCTGCGCTTCTCCTACGTCAAATACGACGGCGCCGACTGAGGAAGGAGGAGCCGGGCGGACGTCCGTACGCCGGCAGGCGCGTCGCCGCCGGCGCCTCTCCTCGGGCGTGAAGCGATCCCGGTGGGCGGCGCGGGTGCCGGTCCGGCGATTGAAATTGAGGCGATCGGTCGCAGGCGGCCATCCCGTGCTTTGGTCGAGGGCGCCGGGGGTGCTAGGGATGGGGAACCGAGTCCCCTCCGCGTACCGGCGCGGCCGGGACCTCGAACCTCTCGACGTCTCCATCCGCGGGCCCCTCGCCGCCCGGAAACTCGTATTGCTGCCATGAACCCGGTCTGAAATGATGACCGGGACTTCGGGAGAGAAACGTGTCGGCCGACACTCATAAGGAAATGGCCGGCCTCGACGATGCGGTATCCCGTGCCGTCGGCCTACTCGCCAAGGCGAGACTGCCTCTGATCGCTGGACTTGGAACGGACGTCGACGGCGTGCGCGCGGCCTTGCGGCTCGCCCATGCCGTCGGCGGTGCCGTCGATCACGCCGCCGCGGCTCACGTCGCGGTGGACCTTCGCGTCGCCGCCGACGCGGGCAACATGACGACCACGGCCGCGGAGGCGCGCAACCGCGCCGACCTGCTGGTGATCGCCGGCCCGGGAGCGGCGGCTTTCGTCGAACGCTCCGGCCTCTTCACCGTCGCCGAGACGCCCTATTCCTGGCGCGGCGAGCGGCAGGTACTGGCGATCGGCTGCGAGATCCCGCGGGCGATCTCCGCCACCGCGGAGACCCTGGCGATCGAGGGCGACGTCCGTTCGATCCTGCGCCGGCTCAAGGCGCGGGCCGGCGGGCGCCCGGCCGCGGCCGACGCCGCGATCGAGGCGGCTGCGGCGATGCTCAAGGCCGCGAAATTCGGCGTCGTCGTCGCCGACCCCGAGGACTTCGACCGCTTCGGCTTGGAACTGCTCCACGCCCTCGTCAAGGAACTCAACGAGACGACGCGCTTTTCGACGCTGACCTTGCCGGCTCCCCACCACGGCCGCGGCGCCAATCTCGTCTCCGCCTGGACCACGGGCGCCCGGCTGCGGGTCGGCTTCGGCCGCGGCTATCCCGAGCAGGACGACTGGCGTTTCGACGCCGAGCGGCTGGCGAGGTCCGGCGAGGTCGACGCGCTGGTCTGGATCGGCGCCCTCGGCCCGGACCTGCCGGACTGGGCCGCCGATCTCGCGACCGTCGCGCTGGTGCCGGCCGGCACTTCGACCAAAGCCGACGTCGTCATCGAGGTCGGCGTTCCCGGCGTCGACCACGACGCGGTGATGACCGACGTCGTCCGCGACGGCCTCTCCTTCGTCGAGGCGAGCGCGCCGTCGTCGGCGCCGCGGGTCGACGCCGTCATCGCGCGGATCGCCGACGCCCTCGCATCCCGGTCCGGAGGGGAATGATGCTCACGCTTCTGAAAGGCGGCCGCGTCGTCGATCCGGCGAACGGGCCGACCGCCGTCCGCGACCTCTGGATCCGCGACGGCCGCATCGTCGCCGGCCCGGCCGAGGGCGAGACGCCGGACGTCGTCCACGACGTCACGGGCAAGATCGTCATGGCCGGCGCCATCGACGTCCACTCCCACATTGCCGGCGGCAACGTGACGATGTCGCGTCTGCTGCTGCCCGATCTCCACGTCAGCGAGGATCCTGCATCCGAAGGCATGCCCTTCGGCACGGCACGCTGGTCGACCTGGGAGACCGGGCGGCTCTACGCCGAGATGGGCTTCACGACGGTGATCGAGCCGGCGCTGGCGCCGACCCAGGCGATGCAGACCCACCAGGAACTCGCCGACATCCCGATGATCGACCGGGGCGCGCTCGCCGTCGTCGGCAACGACGACCATTTCCTCGCTCTGCTGCGCGAGGGAGAAGGGCCGGCGGCGCTGCGCGACCACGTCGCCTACCATCTCGCCGCCTCCCGCGGCATCGGCATCAAGGTGATCAACGCCGGCGGACCGGCGGCCTTCCATTCGGGCCTGAGGACCTTCGACCTCGACGACGAGGTGCCGCATTACGGCGCCACCTCCCGGCAGATCGTGACGGCGCTGCTGGATACGGCCGCCGACATCGGCATCCCGCATCCGCTGCACATCCACGCCAACAATCTCGGCGTCCCCGGCGCGACGAAGACCATCGTCGACACCATCGCCGCCGCCGAGGGGCGGCCGCTGCACTTCGCCCACATCCAGTTCTATTCCTACGGCAAGGATGCCGAGGGCGGGATGGTGTCGGGCGCCGAAGAGGTGGTGCGCGCCTTCGCCGAGGCGCCCAACATCACCATGGACGTCGGCCAGGTGATGTTCGGCGACACCGTGACGATCTCGCTCGACCTCATGAAGCAGTGGGGCGGACGCGGCTACGCCAGCCCGAAGAAGTGGATGCTGCAGGACGGCGACGCCGAGGGCGGCGGCATCGTGCCGCTCGCCTACAAGCGCAAGAACTGGGTCAACCAACTGCAATGGGCGATCGGCATGGAGCTGTTCCTGCTCTCGCCCGACCCCTGGCGCATGCTGCTGACCACCGACCACCCGAACGGCGGCTCCTTCACCACCTATCCGAAGATCATGCATCTGCTGATGGACCGCGAGGAGCGCCGGGCCTGGGTCGAGGCCATGCCGCAGGCGGCGCGCGACCGCACCGGCATCGCCGAGATCGAGCGCGAATACACGATCGAGGAGATCGCGATCATGACCCGCGCGGCCCCGGCCAAGGTGCTCGGGCTCGGCGACCGCGGCCACCTCGCGCCGGGCGCGACGGCGGACGTCTCGGTCTACGACGATCTCGCGGACCGCACCGCGATGTTCTCCTCGGCCGCCCTCGTCCTCAAGGGCGGGCGCGAAGTGGTGCGCGGCGGACGGGCGCTCGGCTGGTTCTCCGGGACCACCCACCATCTCGCCCCGGAGACCGATCCGGCGATGCGCCGGCGCATCGCCTCCTATCTCGACGCGCGCTTCGGCGTCGGGCCCGCGGCCTTCGCCGTGCCCGAGGCCGCCTTCGCCGGTCCGCAGCCGTTCAAGGTCGAGCCATGTCTGAAGTGAAGAGCGAACTCACCCTGAACGGCGTCGTCATCGACGACACCTTCGCCGAGGCCTTCGACATGTCGGCCACCGGCGTCATCATCACGGCGCCGACGGCGAAGTGGGCGGAGATCTCCGCCCGCACCGCCACCGGCTTCGCCACCTCGGTCATCGCCTGCGGCTGCGAGGCGGCGATCGACCACTTCGTGCCGCCGGAGGAAAGCCCCGACGGGCGCCCCGGTTATCGCATCCTGATCTTCGGCTTCGACGCCGCCGGCCTGCAGACGCAGATCACCAATCGCATCGGCCAGTGCGTGCTGACGAGCCCCGGTTCGGCCTGCTTCTCGGGCATGGACGCGAAGAAGAAGCTGAAGCTCGGTGCCAACTTGCGCTTCTTCGGCGACGGCAACCAGATCGCCAAGAAACTCGGGCGGACGCGCTACTGGCGGGTGCCGGTGATGGACGGCGAGTTCCTCGTCGAGCACGACACCGGCGTGCGCGAGGGCGATGTCATCGGCGGCGGCAACATCCTGATCCTCGGGCGCAGCTTCGAGGAGGTTCTGGTCGCGGCAGAGGCGGCGGTCGAGGCGGCGAGTGCGGTCAAGGGCGTGATCCTGCCCTTCCCGGGCGGCATCGTCCGCTCCGGCTCCAAGGTCGGCTCCAAGTATCAGGGGCTGATCGCCTCGACCAACAACGCCTTCTGCCCGGTGCTGCGCGGCGACCCCGGCAGCCAGCTTTCGGCCGAAACCGAATGCGTGCTGGAACTCGTGATGGACGGCCTCTCCTTCGAGGCGATCGCCGCTTCGATGAAGGCGGCGATGCACGCGGCGGCCTCCTTCGGCCCCGGCAAGGGCATCCAGCGCATCTCCGCCGGCAACTACGGCGGCAACCTCGGCCGCCACCATTTCCATCTGAAGGACCTGCTCTGATGGCGGCGCTGACCTTCACCCTCAAGGGCGACGTGCCCGAACGGCTCGATCTTCGCGCCCTGACGCCGGACCGGCTCGCCGGCCGGTCCGCGGCCGAAATCGCGGCCCTCGTCGTCGGCACCACCCGCGCCCGCCTCACCGTTGGCGACGTCTTCGCCGTCGCCGGTGACGACGCCTCCGACATCCGCTTCGCCGGCGGGTCGGAGCGGTTCGACAACGTCGGCCGCGGCATGACCGGCGGCGCCGTCACCGTCGACGGCGACGTCGG
>CALCDT010000340.1 GCA_937900425.1 uncultured Alphaproteobacteria bacterium
GATCGAAGCGGCCGGGCCGCCAGATCTGGATCTCGCGCTCGACCTCGACCATCTCGACGGGCGGCGTCGTCGCTTCGGGCGCGGCCACCGCCTCGGCAGGCGCCGGAGTCTCGCCGGGCTCGTCACCGGCCTCGGCGACGGCGTCGCCGACCACCGCGTCCTCGCCGGCGGCATCCTCGGCCACCGCGTCCTCGGCGCCCGGACCGCTCGCGGCCTCGTCGGCCGTCACCGCGTCCGCAGCCGGCGCTTCCGCCCGGGCCTCTTCGCTGTCGGCGGGCGCGGAGACGGCCTCGTCGGACGCCGCCGCCGTCTCGTCCGCCCCGGCATCGCCGGTGTCGGCAGCCGGCTCGGCAGCCGGAGCGTCCGCGACCATCGTCTCGGCCGTCTCGGCCTTCGCATCGGCCTCGGCCGTCGCCCCCTCGCTCGCCGGGTCGGCGGGCTTGGGCTCCATGGTCTTCACCGTCGTCTTCTCGGCCCGGTAGCCGAGCCCGCGCAGCACCGAGGCGAAGTCCTCGCCGGCGCAGCCGAGCAGCGACGTCATCGCCACCGTCACCGTGAAGCCGCCGCCGCGCGGAACACCGCCCTCGGGCGGGCTCGCGCCGTCGGTCGGCTTCCAGGCGACCAGCGGCCGGATGATGTCGGCGAGCCGTTCCAGAATGTCGAGACGCACCGCCCGGGTGCCGGCGACGCGGAAGCCGACCAGCCGGTAGAGCACCTTCTCGAAGCTCGGGTCCACCGCGATCGAGGTCCGGCCCGAGGCCGACAGGGACGGCAGTTCGGCGAGGCCCGGCATGTCGAGCCGGCCTTCCCTGATCGCCCACAGCAGGGCGACGAGGCTCGCCGGCGCCGGCTTCAGCAGGGCCGGCACGTAGATGTGATAGGCACCGAAACGGACGCCGTATTTGCGCATCGCCGCCCGCGCGCCCTGGTCGAGCGCCTTGACGTCCTCCGAGACCGACTGCCGCTCCAGCGTGCCGAGCGCCTCGACCATGCGGAAGGCGACGCCGCGGGCGATGCCCTCGAGGTCGGAGGCGTCGCGCAGGTCGACCAGCGGCTTCAGCAGCGTGCCGACGTGGTTGGCGAGCCAGGTTTCGAGCCGCGTCGTCACCGATTGCAGCGCCGGGCCGGTCAGCTGCTCGTCGGCGAGCAGAACGATCTGCGGCTTCAGCGGCGTCTCGCCGGCGACGAGGCGGGCCACCGGCTGGCCGAGCCAGCGCAGCGTCGCGTCGGAGGCGAGGACGACGTCCTCGTTCGGCGCCCGAGACAGCCGTTCGGCGCGCTTCTCGAATTCGCTCGCCAGCGCCTTGGCCGCCGCGGCGCGCACCGCCTTGCCGTCGGGCCCCTCCGCCGCGTGGTCAGGCACGAAGCGGAACCCGTGAAGTTCGCCGACGTGCTGGCCCTCCACGTGAACCGCGCCGCTCTCGTTGACCTCGGCTTCAAGCATGGCGTTTTCTCTCAAGCGTTTCATCAGCACGGAAGTCCGGCGGTCGACGAAGCGCTGCGTCAGCCTCTCGTGCAGCGCGTCCGACAGCCGGTCCTCGATTTCCCGGGTCCGCCCCTGCCAGTGCAACGGATCGTCGAGCCAGCCCTGGCGGTTCGCCGCATAGGTCCAGGTCCTCACCTGGGCGATGCGGGCGGAGAGAGTGTCTATATCGCCATCGGTCCGGTCGGCATAGGCCAATTGTCGGGCGAACCAGTCTTCGGGCACCGTGCCGCGGCGGGCGAGATGGCCATAGATCGCGACGATGAGATCGCCGTGCTGGGCCGGGGAGATCCGCCGGAAATCGGGAAGCTGGCAGACCTCCCACAGCAGGGCGACCCGCTCGCGGCCGACGGCGAGTTCCGCGATCTCCGGGTCGCGCAGCGCGAAGTCGAGCACCTCGCGGTCCTCGCCCGGCGGGGCGCGGGTCAGCCCCTCCATCTTCGGCGTCACGTCGAGGCTCTCCCGGAGCCGGTCGACGGTGGAGACGTCGAGCGCCGAGTTGCGCCACTGGAACATCCGGACCGGCGCGAAATCGTGGGATTCGAGCGCGCGGATCAGCTCGTCGTCGAAGGGCGGCACCTGGCCGCTCTCGCCGAAGCTGCCGTCGGCGAGATGGCGGCCGGCGCGCCCGGCGATCTGGCCGAGCTCGGCCGGGGTCAGGTTGCGATACTGGAAGCCGTCGAACTTGCGGTTCTGGGCGAAGGCAACGTGCTCGACGTCGAGGTTGAGACCCATGCCGATGGCGTCGGTGGCGACGAGGAACTCGACGTCGCCGGACTGGAACAGCTCGACCTGGGCGTTGCGGGTGCGCGGGCTGAGCGAGCCGAGCACCACCGCCGCGCCACCGCGCTGGCGCCGGATCAGCTCGGCGATGGCGTAGACCTCGTCGGCGGAGAAGGCGACGATCGCCGAGCGCCGCGGCAGCCGGGTGATCTTCTTCGGCCCGGCGTAGGTCAGCTTCGACATCCGCGGCCGGGCGATCACCGAAACGCCGGGCAAGAGCTTTTCGATCAGCGGCCGCGCCGTCGCCGAGCCGAGCAGCAGCGTCTCGCCGCGCCCGCGCATGTGCAGGATGCGGTCGGTGAAGACGTGGCCGCGGTCGAAGTCGCCGGCGAGCTGGACCTCGTCGATGGCGACGAAGGAGAGGTCGAGGTCGCGCGGCATCGCCTCGACGGTGGAGATCCAGTAGCGCGCGCCGGCCGGCACGATCTTCTCCTCGCCGGTGACGAGGGCGACCTTGCCGACGCCCGCCCTCGCGGCGACCCGGCCGTAGACCTCGCGGGCGAGCAGGCGCAGCGGCAGGCCGATGGCGCCGCTGTCGTGGCCGAGCAGCCGCTCGATGGCGAGATGGGTCTTGCCGGTGTTGGTCGGGCCGAGGACGGCGGTGACGTTGCGGGCGCGGGCCGTGGGCGGCGCGGGCATTTTCGGGGCGAAGGTCATCGGCGGAAGCGTCTGTCCTGTGTCACGCGTCGGGCTCTCGCCACGCATCCGGCCCTCGTCGGCCGTCCGGGCGGGGCCGGCGGCGGCGCCCTGGCCGCGACGGCCGTCGCGACTTCGTCTCGCGGGGCGACGGCGACATCGACGACGCCGGCCGGCGGCGCCGGGGGCGGCCTTCGCGGATGGTTCCCTCCTAGCATGCCGCCGCCGGCGGCGCTCGGCTTTTTCACCACCCGCCCGCATCCTCCCGATTCCCGCCGCCACCGCCTCGAGCGCGGAACGGAGACCGCCGGCCGCGGCCTCGCCGTCCACTCCTGTTCACCCGTCCCGGGCGAGCCGAACGAACGAAATCGGAACGAAGCCGGATCGAATCGCTGACCGTAAAGAATTCTTGCTTTGTTCGCTCAATCGATAGGGTCAGGCAAAGCAATCGCCACAGGATGTAGAGTCGATCAGTCGGCGGTCGGAGTCGCTGGACTCCGTAACCGAGTCGAAGCGCAGTCGCAAGACTCGCAAGGATGAATCGTTGCGATTTCATGTCTTGGGACGGCGACGGAACGACTCGCGCCGTTAACTATTTCGACCTTTCCGAAGAAAAGAAGAACGTTGCAGGCACGAATCATCGAAACGCCGATGTTCCCGTTCCGATCACCGCCAGATCTAGTGGTCCCGGTGGGCGGACAACCGAATCGGGCGGCGATCCCGGCCACGCTAGGGCCGAGGAATGGCGACATCGTTAACGTCGCTGTCCCGGATCGGGACGGTCGCCTCCTCCCGGCGTGAAGGACCCGCCGGGCGGGGAAACGAAAAAAGCCCGGCACGGGGCCGGGCTTTGCAGGATCGGGATGGACGGGCGGGGGCCGCCTACTGTTCGGCGACCTGGGCGGTGCCTTCGAGCTTGGCGGCCTGCACGACGAGGGTGCCGCGCATGGTCCGGACCGAGATCTTGTAGGGCACCATCAGCAGCGCGTCGGCGGCCGGTACCAGCCAGACCTCGAGATCCTTGTTGTCGCGCATGAAGGTCGTGGATTCCTTGTTGGCCCGGTGGCCGGAGACCGGGACCCAGCGTGCCGAACAGACCACCGCCTTGCCGGCGTAGCCATCGGTCTGCACGGTCTCGGTCTTCTTGTAGGCGAGCTTGATGTCGTAGCGCGTCCAGCCGTCGAAGATCGGCAGCACCCGGTCGCAGGCGGCCTTGCCCGACATGTCGGCCTTGGAGGCGACCGGCATCAGCGCGGCGCTCAGCGGATCGAGCACGTCGCGCTTGCTCGCCGCCGTCACCGGAACCCGGTCCTCGGCCTGCGACAGTTCGGGATAGGCCCTGACCTTCTGCACCGTGTTGCCGGCGATCGCCATGTCGACTTCGGTGATCTTGTCGCCGCGCGAATAGAGGTCGTAGGCCGCGGGCGCCGGCCTTGCCGCGGCGATCCGGCCGCGGGCGTTGGCCTCGCTCTCCTCGGAGGAGATGATGCGGGCGAGGCCGGAGGTCGAGATCTGGACCTTGGCCGCGTAGGACGCCCCCTTGACCTTGACCCCGAGGGTGCCGCGGGCGATGCGGAAGCCGGCGAAGTTGACGTCGTAGAGCGCCTTGATGTCGGACGCCGCGGCCGGCGAGGCCGAGGCGAGTGCGGCGGCGAAGCCGATGGCGCCGGTCGAAAGGCGCCGGCGGCCGCGCGTTGCGGCCCGGCCCGGCGACGTCGTGGCGAGATAGCGAGAGAACACGGCTTTCGGCCTCCAGAAGCAGCCCGGCCCCGAACGTATTGTGATAGGGATCGGCGGCGACGGCAACGCCCCGGAGCGCGATGCCCTCCGGCGGCCGTCCGCACCCCGTCCGAGCGATCATTCGCCCGACATGGTAACCGGTTCGTTAACGGCTGTCGCCCTCGCCGGTCGGCGCCGGCCCGGGGGCGACCCGCCGGCCACCCGCCTCACCTTCCCGGTTGACGCCGCCCGCCCCGGTCATTATAGGAACAGCCACTTTTTGATCGGCTGCCCCGAAAGGGATCGGCCCGCCTTTTTCGTGCCATCGGCGCGGCCGCCTCGAGCGACGCCGTGCCGCGGCGGACGGCGGAGCGGACAGCCCCAACGACTAGAGGAATGCACGATGTCTCGGCGGTGCGAACTGACGGGCAAAGCCGTCATGACCGGCAACAACGTGAGCCACGCCAACAACAAGTCCCGGCGCCGGTTCCTGCCCAATCTCTGCGCGGTCACCCTGATCAGCGAGGCCCTCGGCCAGAGCGTGCGCCTGCGCGTCTCGGCCAACGCCCTGCGCTCGGTCGAGCACCGCGGCGGCCTCGACGCCTTCCTCGTGAAGGCCGCCGACAGCGAACTGTCGCCGCGCGCCCGTCTGCTGAAGCGCCAGATCGCCAAGAAGGCCGTCGAAGCCGCCGCCGCGGCCTGACCCTTCCGGCCAGCGCCTCGCGGCTCTTCGCGTCGAACGCCCGACCGGTGACGCCGGCCGGGCTTTTCGTGTTTTCGCAGCGACGCCGGACCGCGATCCCGGTCGCCGCGAGCGCCCGTCCCTTCGAGCTTTCCGACGAGTGTAGACCATGACCTCCGCCTTCGACCTTCGGACCCTGCCCTCGATCGCGGCGATGTGCGTCGTCGTCGTCGCCTCCAACATCCTGGTGCAGTATCCCTTCGAGCCGTTCGGCATGGCCGAGATCCTGACCTGGGGCGCCTTCACCTATCCCTTCGCCTTCCTCGTCACCGACCTCACCAACCGCTGGTTCGGGCCGGCGGCGACGCGGCGGGTGATCTACGTCGGCTTCGCCCTCGCGGTGGTGTTGTCGGTCTGGCTGTCGGACCCGCGGATCGCCTTCGCCTCCGGCTCGGCCTTCCTCTGCGCCCAGCTCGTCGACGTCACCGTCTTCAACCGCCTGCGCCAGGGGTCGTGGTGGAAGGCGCCGCTGGTCTCCTCGACCCTCGGCTCGGCTCTCGACACCGCGATCTTCTTCTCCCTCGCCTTCGCCGGCACCGGCCTGCCCTGGACCAGCTGGGCCCTCGGCGACTTCGCCGTGAAGATGCTGGTGGCGCTGGCCGCCCTCGTGCCCTACGCCAGCCTGATGAACCTCGTGAAGCCGTTCCGGGCGCAGGCGGCGGGCTGAGGACGCGGCGCGCCGGCGAAGCTCACGACTCGGACAGGACCCGGTAGCGCGTGCCGACGAGGCCCGAGGGATAGGTCTTCGTCTCGACATGGGCGAGACGGACGTCGCGCGGCAGCGTTCCGAACAGCGGCTTGCCGCTGCCGATCAGCACCGGCACCCTCGTCACCAGCAGATCCATGATCAAGCCCTCCCGGAGAAACGAGCGGATCACCGCGCCGCCGTCGACGTAGACCCGGCGCCAGCCCCGGCCTTCGAGCTCCGCCATCAGGTCGCGCGGAGCGAGCCGCGTGATCTCGGCCTTGCCGGAAAGTTCCGCCGGTACGTCGGCGAGCGTGGCGCTCATCACGACCACCGGCTTGGAATAGAGCCACGGCGACATCCCGCGCACCACCTCGAAACTGCCTCGCCCCATCACCACGCCGTCGACCGAGTCCATGAAGGCGTCGAAGCCGTGATCTTCCTGAAGGTCAGCCGGATCGGGCAGCCAGTCGAGGCTGTCGTCCTCCCGTGCGATGAAGCCGTCGAGGCTCGTTGCGATGAAGACGTGTCCGCTGATCATCGGCGTTCTCCTTTGGCCGAGGCCCCACCCTACTCCGCGAGCACGAATTCCAGATAGAGCGTGCGCTGGAGGAAGGAGTGGTTGTCGTCGGAGACCAGCGACAGCCGCGTCCGGCCGGCCGCGTCCCGCCACACCGACAGCCCCTCCATGTTGTCGATCTGATGGGCGAGGTTGGCCTCGATCAGCACCTCGCCGTCGAGCCGCGCGCCCGCACGGATCGTGTCGCCGGCGATGCGGCGGATGCGCATGCCGATGCCGACGGTGAAGCCGAAGCGGCGCTCCAGCACGAGGAGGTCGCCGTCCGGCAGGAAGGCGGCGTCGGTGACGGCGTAGCCGTCGGAGAGCGCCACCGTGAAGCCCGGCGCCGATCGTTGGTCGGCGGTGCCGCGGCGGAAGATCCAGCCCGGCGCGTCGGCCCCGCCGGTGGGATCGGTCTCGGCGATGGCGACGAACGAGCCGGCGAGCGCCGAGCCCGCCGGGGCGACGGCGACGCTCTCGAAGCCGGCGTTGCCGTCGATCCGCCCCACGTCCCGCGGCAGATCCATCTTGCGCAGCGGGCCGAGCGAGTCGTCCGCGCCGAGTGGTGCGAAGCCGATCCGCGGCGAACCTTCGAAGGAGACGTAGGCGACGGCACCGCCGGCCTCGTCGAAGGCGACGTCGAAGCCCTCGGCGTCGGTGTCGCTCTTGAGGGTCTGGCGCTGGCCGAGAATCTCGAGATCTGACAGGCGGATCGTGTCCCAGCCGACCGGCCGGCCGGCGCCGTCGCGCAGGATCGTCGCCGTGAGGGCGACGCCGTCGTCGCTGATCGCGACCAGCCGGTCCCCGCCCGGCGCGACCACCAGCGACGACAGCCCGCCGACGAGGCCGCCGGATGCGGTCACCTCGAAACCGCCGGCGTAGTCGAGCGAACCGAACCGTTCGCCGCCGCCGACGAGGCCGCCGGCGATGCCGAAATGCGGCAGGGCGGTGAACTCGGCGCCCACCGCGACCCGGCTCGCGGCCGCGGCCGGAATCACCGTGCCGGCGACAAGATGGACGGCGGCGAGCGCGAGGGCGCCGAAAAGGGATACCCGGCCCCTGGTCACGAGCACGGTCGTCGCGCCCCGGGCGGGAGCCGCGGCCGACGCCGGACGGCCGTCACCGGCCCGGCCGTCCGCCGCGCCGCCCCGACGCCGCCTGCCGCCGGCCTTCCTCGTCGAACAGGCTGGGGAGCTGCTCGGTCATCGCCCC
>CALCDT010000341.1 GCA_937900425.1 uncultured Alphaproteobacteria bacterium
CGGAGGTCCGTCCGAGAATGCGGACGCCGGCGTCGATGTCCTCGTGCTCGTCCGCCGCGAGCACGGCGTCGCCGTAGGCGTCCGCGACCGGCACGGCGCCCCGCAGCATCCGGATCGTGGCGAGCTGCTCGGCGATGCCGCGGCGGATGATGCCGAAGCGCAGCCCCTTGGCGATCGCGCGGTTCCGCACCGCCTCCCGCTCCACCTCGGCGAGCGGCGTGCCGCTGGCGAGCAGGTTGGTGACGAGGTCGATGCAGGCGAACGCGGCGAAGGAGACGTCGCCGCTCTCCTGGGCGGCGTCGAACGCTTTTCGAAGGTAGGTCCGGGCGACGCCGAGCGGTTGCGTCCAGTTCGAGACGTGGGTGGCGAAGACCGAGTAGACGCGCGCCCGGAAGCGTCCGAAGCCGGGCCGCTCGACGAGGTCGAGGCCGATCCGGGCGAGCTCGAAGCCGCCCCGGTAGTCGCCGAAGAACATGCCCTGGATGCTGCCGAGCAGCACGTAGGCGAGCGGCGCCCCGTCGCTGTTGCCGTGGTCGAGGCAGAGCGCCGCCATCCGGCAGATGACGAGCTGGCGCAGCGCCTCACCGCCGAACAGCGTCGGCGAGGACAGCGCGGTGAGCACGTCCATCGTCGCCCGCTGCGCCGGATCGTCGAGCGGTGGCAGGTCGAGGAGCCGTTCGAGCGGCACCTCGGCGAGCCGCGCCGAGAGCGCGCGATATTCGCGCCGGGCGCTGTCGAGCGTCACCTCCGCCGGCCATTCCGGATCGGCCCGTCGCAGATAGTCGAGGCCGACCTCCAGCGCCCGGTCCATGTCGCCCATGGTGACGAAGAGGTCGAGCAGGAGCCGCGTCGCCGCGGCGAGGTCGACCTGGTCGACGGCGCGGGCGAGCAGGGCCGCGAAGCGCTCCTCGGCGGCGGCGAAGTCGCCGGTCAGGAACTCGCACTCGGCGAGGTTCAGTTCGAGCTCGAAGACGAGCCGGTCGCGGCCGTCCCACGGCTCGTCCGGCAGCAGCGCCCGCCCGGTCGAGAGGTAGCGCAGCGCCGAGAGATAGGCGGTGCTGGCCTTGGCGCGTCTGCCGGCGGCGAGGTTGAGCGCCGCCACCTCCCGCCGTTCCTCCGCCGCGGTGATCAGCGTCGCGCCGCGGACGAACTGGTCGACGATCTCGAAGATGCGTCCGTCCCGCTCGTCGGGCGGCGTGTGGGCGACGAGCAGCCGGCCGATCGCGAGGTGGGCCGGCGCCCGTTCCGCCTCCGGGAGGTCGGCATAGGCCGCCTCGTGGATGCGGTCGTGCAGGAAGCGGTAGTCGCCGTCGTGGAAGAGCACGAGGTCGGCGCGGATCGCCGGCCACAGCGCCTCGTGGACCTCCGCGGCGGTGGTCCCGCGGACGAGCGCGAGGGTCGCCGCCGGCGTCGCGTTGCCGAGGCAGGCCATCTGCCGCAGCGCCGCCCGCGTCGGATCGGGCAGGCGGCCGAGCTTCGCCGCCATCAGGTCGGCGACGTTGTCGGTGAAGCCCTTGGCGACGATGCCCGACAGGTCCCAGCTCCACGCCGCCGCGTCGCGGTCGAAGGCGAGCAGCCCCTCGTCGACGAGTTCGGTGACGAAGTGGATGGCGAAGAACGGATTGCCGCCGGTCCGCTCGAAGATCAGCTCGGCGAGCGGCCGCACCGGCCGCAGCGTCGCCCGCAGCGCGTCGGCGACGAGCTCCTCGACGTGCCCGAGCGAGAGTGCCGCGAGACGGATGTCGCGCACCGGCCGGCTGGCGGCGCGCACCGTCGCCGCCAGTCCGGGCAGCGGATGGTCGGGGCCGACCTCGTTGTCGCGATAGGCGCCGACGACGAAGAGGTGGTTGACGTCGGGACGCACCAGCAGCTCGGCGAGGAGGTCGAGCGTCGCCGCGTCGACCCACTGCAGGTCGTCGAGGAACAGCACCAGGGGGTGCTCGGGCCGGGCGAAGGCCCCGAGGAAACGCCGGAACACCATCTGGAAGCGGCTCTGCGCGTCCGGCGCGGCGAGATCGGCGACCGCCGGCTGCTCGCCGACGATGTGGACGAGGTCGGGGATCAGGTTGACCATCAGCCGGCCGTTCTGGCCGAGCGCCTCGGTCAGCGCCTCGCGCCAGACGGCGAGTTCCGCGTCGCTCTTGCCGAGCAGCTGCCGGACGAGGCTCTGCAGCGCTTCCGCCAGCGTCGCGTAGGGGATGCCGCGCTTGTACTGGTCGAACTTGCCGCCGGCGAACAGCCCCCGCGAGCTCGCCAGCGAGCGGTGCAGCTCCGACACCACCGAGGACTTGCCGATGCCGGAATAGCCCGACACCAGCGCGAGTTCGGTGGCGCCCTCGGCGGCGACGCGCCGGAACGCCGCCGTCAGCCGGGCGACCTCGGCCTCGCGGCCGTAGAGCCGTTCCCGGAACAGGAGCTGGCCGGAGGCGTCGCGCCCGCCGAGGGAGAAGGGCGCGATGGTTCCTTCCGCCTCCCAGGCCGTCAGGCAGTGTTCGAGATCGGCCTGCAGGCCGGCGGCGGTCTGGTAGCGATCCTCGGCCGCCTTGGCGAGCAGCTTGACGACGATCGCGGTGACGACGGCGGGGATCGAGCGCACCACCTCGCCGGGCGGCGCCGGCTGCCGCGCGACGTGGCAGTGGATCCATTCCATCGGATCGGCGGCGGTGAACGGCAGCGCGCCGGTCAGCATCTCGTAGAAGACGACGCCGAGCGCGTAGAGGTCGCTGCGGGTGTCGATCGTCCGGTTCATCCGCCCGGTCTGCTCGGGCGCCATGTAGGCGAAGGTGCCGACGATCAGTTCCGGCGGGGCGGGGGACTGCCGCTCCCGCGGCAGGCGCGAGGCGACACCGAAGCCGGTGAGGCGGACCCGGCCGTCGGGGCCGTCGACGAGGAAATTGGTCGGGGTCAGATCCTTGTGGACGAGCCCGCGCCCGTGCAGCCCGGCGAGCGCCGCCGCCATGCCGACGGCGAGGCGCAGGAACAGGCCCGTCTCCATCGGCGCGCCGAGGAGGAAGCGCAGCGGCTCGCCGCCGGGGTCCTCGAGCCTGAGGCTCGCGACGCCGCGCCGGCGGACGATGTCGAGGGGACGCACCGCCCAGGCCGCGTCGAGATCCGCCTTCAGGCTCAGTTCGTGGGTGATCCGGTCGAGAAAGGCCGTCGAAGGGTGCTCGAAGGCGGAAATGACCGCGAGCGTGGTCGCCCGACCGTCGTCGCTCTCGCCCCAGCGCCGGCACAGGATGCGCTCGCCGTCCTCCCCGAGGATCTGCAGCGCGCCGTCGCCGACGGCTCGGGAGGGAGCGGTCGGGTTCAACGCCCGCACTCCGTCGTGGATCCCGTCCCACGCCAGCGCGCGGACTTTCTCTGACACCCCATCGGTCGTCCGTCGGTGTGGAGGAGGCCGATTGTTAGTGGAGTGCCGGTCGCCGCGCCAGCCGGGACGCGCCGACGCGGCGGGCGCCCGCCGGGTCGACGCGGGTCGGGACGGTCCCACCCCCGAAAAGGCTCGACAGGGCGGCCGCCGGGCGGAACAGTCACCGGGCGTTGAGCCCCGACGGCGTGACGCCACCAGCGGCTCTCCAGCGGTCCGTTCATCAGAAAGAACGACGTGGAGGAGCGACCATGCCTGGCAAGAAGATCCTCATGCTCACTGGCGAGTTCACCGAGGAATACGAGATCTTCGTCTTCCAGCAGGCGATGGAGGCCGTCGGCCACACCGTCCACGTCATCTGCCCCGACAAGAGGACGGGAGACGTGATCAAGACGTCGCTGCACGACTTCGATGGGCACCAGACCTACACGGAAAAGATCGGCCACGACTTCGTCATCAACAAGAGCTTTTCGGACGTGCGGCCGGAGGAATACGACGCCGTCTACTGTGCGGGCGGGCGAGGCCCGGAATATATCCGCACCGATCCGCGGATCCAGGCGATGGTGCGCCACTTCCACGAGGCGGAAAAGCCGATCTTCACCATCTGCCACGGGGTCCAGATCCTGGTCGCCGTCGACGGCGTCGTGCGCGGCAAGACGGTCGGCGCGCTCGCCGCGTGCGAGCCGGAGGTGCGGCTCGCCGGCGGCACCTACGTCGATCTGTCGCCGACCGAGGCGCATGTCGACGGTACGATGGTCTCGGCCAAGGGCTGGACGGCGCTCGCCGCCTTCATGCGGGAGTGCCTGAAGGTTCTCGGCACCGAGATCCGCCACGCCGAGCCGGCCGCGACGACGCGCGCCGCCTGAGAACGGCGG
>CALCDT010000342.1 GCA_937900425.1 uncultured Alphaproteobacteria bacterium
AAGCCGGCCGAGACGGCCGCGCCGGCTGCGGCGTCGCCGGCGGTTGCGACGACGGACGCACCGGCCCCCCCGGTGCCGCCAGCGAGAGAATCGGAGCCTGTCGACCGCCCGGCGTCCCCCGATGCGCCGGCCCTGCCGGCGGTCCTCAATCTCGGCTGCAGCGACGGCAGCGATCCGCGCGCCTTCAACGTCGACGCCGACCCGGCGACGGCGCCCGACGCGGTCGTCGACCTCGCCGCCGTCGACATCGACGCCGACGGTCTCGCCGTCGACACGCAGCGTTTCGGTCGCGTCCTGCTGCGGCCCGGTCGGTTCGACCGCATCGTCGCCGGCCAGATCCTCGGCCGCGTCGCCGATCTCCGCCGGCTGATGACCAACAGCCTCGCGCTGCTCGGGGACGGCGGCCTGATGGAGATCGTCGTCCCCTACGATCTGTCGCTCGGTGCTTGGCAGGATCCCTGCTGCGTGCGCGCCTTCAACGAGGGGTCGTTCGTCGCCTACACGGAGGGCTATGCCCGCCTCGGCTGGCGCACGGCGCGTTTCGAGCTCGCCGAGTTGCGCCACCTGCCGACGGAACTCGGCCGTTCGCTCCTCGCGGCCGGCCGCCCGCTCGACGAGGTGGTGCGCACGCCGCGGGCGATCGAGGCGATGCGGGTCGTGCTGCGCAAGGTCGCGCTCGCGTCCGAAGCGGAGCCTGCCCCCGCCGCACCCCGCGAAGAGGTCCCCCCGGCGCCCGCGGGCAGCCGGACGGCCGGCGCCGCCGTCGTCGATGTCGAGGTCGGCAACGCGCCGGCGCGATCCGCTTCCGGCCCCGTCGCGGCGTCGCCCGGTACCCGCCACGCCTTCCCCGGCGGCTGGCCGGCACATCGCGACAGCCACTGCGTCTGGATCGTCTCCCCCGACGATTATCTGCACCACCACGCCTTCGACGAGGTCGCCGAGACGCTGAGCGAGGCCTTCTCGGCGCTCGGCGGTTCCGCCCCGCTGGTGCGTCGCCCGCAGGACTGGAACGGCCGCACGCCGATCGTCTTCGGCGCCAACCTGCTGCCGCCCGACGCCCAGCTGCCGGCGGGCTCGGTGCTCGTCAACCTGGAGCAGGTCGACCGGTCGAGCGCGTGGCTCAACGGCGGCTATCTCGCGCTGCTCAAGCGCTACCCGGTGCTCGACTATTCCGCCCGCAACCGGGAGGCGCTGATCGCCGCGGGGGCGCCGCGCGTCGACCTCCTCGAGATCGGCTACGCGCCGGCGCTGACCCGCATCACGCCGCGCGACGAGCAGGACATCGACGTCCTCTTCTACGGCTCGCTCAACGAGCGCCGCCGCCGGGTCCTGGACGCGCTGCGGGCACGGGGGCTCAACGTCGTCCACCTGTTCGGCGTCTACGGCGCCGAGCGCGACGCGGCGATCGCCCGTGCCAAGCTCGTCCTCAACCTGCACTTCTACGACGCGGCGGTGTTCGAGATCGTCCGCGTCTCCTACCTCCTCGCGAACGGCGTCAGCGTCGTCTCCGAGGGCGATCCCGCCGATCCGGACCTCGCACCGTTCTCGGGAGGCATCGCCGTCGCGCCCTACGCGGCGCTGGTCGAGCGTTGCGTCGCGCTCGTCGCCGATCCCGCGGCTCGCCGCGAGATCGGCCGGCGGGGCTACGAGGCGTTCGCCGCGCGCCCGCAGGCGGACATCCTGAAGGACCTGATGAAGTAGGTGGCACCGCGGTCGAAGCGGATGGTCCGCTCGGTCGGCTGCTCCCCAACTCTGCCGAAAGGCTCGTGTCGCAGATGACAGAAGCTCCCCGCCATTTCGGCGATCGAGTCCCCGAGGCCGACTATTTCGCCTCGCTCAATCCGGCCCTCGTCCAGGAGGTGCCGCCGTCGGCGCGGCGCATCCTCCACGTCGGCTGCGCCGACGGGCGTCTGGGCGAGCGGTACAAGCTGGCGCGGCCCGATCGCGAGGTGTTCGGCGTCGAGCACAACGCCGAGCTGCTGCCGCTGGCGCAGGCTGCTCTCGACGAAGTTTTCGACTGCGACGTGACGCGCGAGGCCCCGCCGCTCCCGCCGGGGAGCCTCGACTGCATCGTCCTCGAGAACGTGCTCGAGCGCGTCTACGATCCCGTCAGGGTGGTCACGCTGCTGAAGCCGCTGCTGCAGCCGGACGGCTTCTTCCTCGTCTCGATCCCGAACATCCAGCACCATCAGGTGCTGAGTTCGATCCTCTCCGGCGACTTCCAGCTCCATGCGGACGGCCTGCCGAGCCGGGACCACATGCGCTTCTACGCGGCCGCCAACATCCAGAAGCTCTTCCTCGACGCGGGCTGCCTGCCCGAGCGCGCCGGCAGCATGACGACACCGTGCCCGCCGGCGCTGAAGGGGGCCTTCGCCGCGGTCGGTCGTGCCCTCGGCCTCGACACCGATCTGCTCGGCGCCAAGCTCGAGGCGGAGCAGTACGTGTTCCGGGCCCGGCCGCTGCCCGACGTGCCGGCGTCGACCCGCGGCATCACCTTCGTCGTGCCGGTCAACAATTCGCGCCAGCTCGCCGACAACCTGATGGCCTCGCCGATCTTCCGCTCGGGCCGGCACGAGGTGGTGCGCGTCACCGGGGCCGGCAACGCCGCCCAGGCGCTCGCCGCGTGCATGCAGCGCGCCGCCGAGCGCAACGACATCGTCGTGCAGATCCACCAGGACGTCTATCTGCCGGAGGGCTGGGACGACCGGCTCATCGCCGGCCTCGCGGCCGCCGAGGCGATCCACGGGCCGGTCGGCGTCGCCGGCGTGTTCGGCGTGGTCGCAGGTCCCTATGGCGGCTTCGAACGCGCCGGCCGGGTCGTCGATCGGCTGACCCTGCTGGCGACCCCGCACGCGCTGCCGGCGGCCGCCGTCAGCCTCGACGAGCTCCTGCTCGTCTTCCCGCGGCCGAACGGCGAGGTGCCGAAGCTGAACGAGGAACTCGGCTTCCACTTCTACGGCAGCGACGCCTGCCTCGCGGCCAGAGCGGCGGGCAAGGCGGTGGTCATCGTCGACGCGCCGTGCCTGCACAATTCGAAGTCGAGCTACGTGCTCGACGAGAGCTTCTACCGCTCCGCCGCGATCTTCAGCGGGCGCTGGAAGGCCGAGCTTCCCTACGCGACGACCTGCGTCCAGATCGACGCGGCCGGCAATACGCGGGTGTGGTGAAGAAACAGCTCCGTCACTACCGGCGAGGCGCGCGCCCAGCTTGGCGAAAGCTAGCGATGCCACTGTCTTCCGAACCCTGCCGGCGGCCCGTCCGCCGGTCGAGGGACAGGCGGTAGGCAGGGGTCGGACCGACCGAGCCTCCGGATCGCCACGCCCGTCGGTCGGCGGGTGCGGCGCCGGGCACCTCTCTGGAGGGGAAAATGGACGCAGTTCTGGTCGACGCGCTTCCGCGGTTGCTCGACGCCGGTGACGGCGACGGCCTGCCTCGCCGGGTCGGCTACCAGCCTTCCCTCGACGCGCCGAGCGACGATCCCCATCCCTCCTTCGTCGAGCGCAAGCAGGTCGACTGGTCGCGCGTCCGGAAACTCCTGGCGCTCTCCGAGAAGGCCAATCACTGGACGAACTTCGGCCCCGTCACCGCCGCCCTGGAGCGTTTCCTCGGCCGCCTCCTCGGCCTGCCGGAGGAGCGCTGCGTCGTCATGTGCTCGAGTGCGACGACGGCGCTCCACGCCGTCATCGGGCTCCACGAGCTGAAGCTCGGCCGCAAGCTGCGCGTCGTCGGCTGCGCCTACGGCTTCTTCTCCTCGAACATCGGTCCGCTCGCGGACATCGTCCTCGTCGACAGCGACACCGAGGGCATGCTGAGCCTCGAGGCGCTCGCCGCGCTCGATCCGGACAGCTACGACGCGGTCCTCGTCACCAACCTGTTCGGTCTGCGCGCCGATCTCTCCGACTACCGCGCCTTCTGCCGCGCCCGCGGCAAGACGCTGATCGTCGACGGTGCCACCGCCATCGCCGGCGTCGACCGGTCGGCGCCGGACGGCGACGACGAGGTGATCTCCTTCCACCACACCAAGCCCTGGGGCGTCGGCGAGGGCGGCTGCGCCATCATCGCCCGCGAGGACGCCGACATCGTCCGCGGTTTCCTCAACTTCGGCGTCAACCTGCCGCGCTCGGCGGCGCGCTGCGCGACGAACGGCAAGATCTCCGACTATGCGTCGGCGCTGATCATCGACCGGCTGGAGCGGATGCCGGTGTGGTCGTTCTACTACCGCGCCCAGCAGCATCGCCTGTCCCGTCTCGGCGCGTCGCGCGGCCTCGCTCTCCTGTCGGGCAACAATCCCGACGCCATCGTCGCCCACGTCGCGCTGCTCGCGCCGGCGCCGGTCGCGGCGGAGCCGTTGCTCGAGCAGCCCGTGGTCCTACGGAAATATTACCGCCCGCTCGGGGACGGCGACTGCCCGGTCGCGCAGCGTCTCTACGCGCACATCGTCAACGTGCCGGCGCATTCGGGCATGCAGGTCCTGTCCGACGAGGCGGCGCTGGCCCTGATCGACGCGGCCTGTGCGGGATGACCCGATGACGCCGCTGACCGGTTACCGCCATCCCGCCTACGCCGAGAGCCTGCGGCCCTACGGCGAGCCGGTCAGGCTCC
>CALCDT010000343.1 GCA_937900425.1 uncultured Alphaproteobacteria bacterium
CGGCGGCGCGGCGGGCGAGCGGGCCGAGATCGGCCTTGGTGACGACGACGACGTCCGGCAGTTCCATGACGCCCGCCTTCATGAACTGCAGGCTGTCGCCGGAGCCCGGCTGGATGCAGAGGACCACGGTGTCGGCGACCATGGCGACATCGGCCTCCGATTGACCGATACCCACCGATTCGACGACGACCCGGTCGAACACCGCCGAGAACAGCACGGTCGCGGCGAGGGCGTGTTCGGAGAGGCCGCCGAGGCGGTCGCGCGCCGCCATCGAGCGGATGAAGATCGCCTTGTCGGCCGGGTCGGTGCGAAAGCGGGCGCGGTCGCCGAGCAGGGCGCCGCCGGTCAGCCGCGACGAGGGATCGACAGCGACGATGCCGAGGCTCTCCCCCGCCCCGCGGATGCGCGCGATCAACTGGTTGGTCAGCGTCGACTTGCCGACGCCGGGCGGGCCGGTGAGACCGAGCACGTGGCCGCCGCCTTCCAGCACCGCCCGGTCGAGCAGCTCCGCATGCCGGGCGATCCCTCCCTTCGCCTCGATCGCGGCGAGCGCCCGCGCCACCGCCGGCTTGCCGCCGGCGCGGATCGAGGCGAGGTCGAGGGGGATCGGAGAGGTCATCGGGGCCGGAAGGGGTTGGACGAGGCTCAGGTGTTCGCTCGATAACGGCGATGGCCGCCCGTGGCCAGCCCTCCGATTGACGCATGGGTGTTGGAGACCGGCTCGCCCGGTGGTCATCAGGCCCGTTTCGGTCCTCGATCAGGCGCGATCACTTCGCCTGCGGTCAAGGATTTGCAACTTGGAAGCGTCGATGCCGCCGAATCCCTGAGCGAAGTGCTCTACGGTCTCCACCTCTGGCGAAGCCCCCGGCCCGTCGAAATGAAGCCGTCCTCGGCGAGAGGCCGTTCGAGGACGTCCGTCTGTCCATCGCGTGAGCCGCTCGCGGCATAGACCGGGTGCGCCGCCGAACAGGGTCGATCGTCGCAGTGAGCACCTAGAACACACGCTCCCAGTCGGCGCCGCCATAAAACAGACGGAGGACGACGACGCGTTCACTTTCAACGAAGAAGGCGATGGTGATGCGCCGTTCGAAACCCAGGATCCGCAGGCCGGGTCTGACGTCGTCGCGACGATGGCCGCGTTCCGAGGCCAGTTCGAGTTGATTGCAGAAGGACAGGACGCGTCCGACGTAGGACGCCGCACGATCCGGTCCGCTCGCATCGGCGATCACGTCGTAGAGCCGGAGGAAATCCAGTTCCGCTTCCGGCGAATAGTCGACGCGGCGAACCTTCACGCTTTGCCCGCGGACCGCTCGGCGTGGCGACGACGGAGGCGCCCGGCGACGTCGTCGGCCGAGCGCGCGCGCGAGCCGTCCGCCTTCAGGGCGTCATAGGCTAGCGCCACGTCTTCGCGAAGCCACTGCTCGATCGCCGCGTCGCGTTCCTGAAGAGCCCGAAGACCGGCACGAACCACTTCGCTGCCGGAAACGAAGGTCCCGGATGCGACCAGCTCGTCGATATAGGCCGCCTGTTCGGGGGCGAGACTGAACGTCCGCTTCTCGACCTTGGTCACGCTCGCCTCCTCCAGAACCACGGGTACGAAATGATCATACTCGCGAATTCAATCGGCGTGAACGCCGGGCGACCGTACCTTCGCCTCTTCTGCAGCCCCTCTCATGCTCCCCCGATCGCCGCCTCCGCCCCCTGCTGCCGCCGCAGCGTCGCCTGGGCCGCGGCGAGGCGCGCGATCGGGACGCGGAAGGGCGAGCAGGAGACGTAGTCGAGGCCGAGGCCTTCGCAGAAGTCGATCGAGGCCGGGTTGCCGCCCTGCTCGCCGCAGATGCCGATCTTCATGTCGGGGCGGGTGCGGCGGCCGCGCTCGACGCCGATGGCGACGAGTTCGCCGACGCCCTTGACGTCGAGGGTGGTGAAGGGGTCGCCTTCGATCAGGCCGCGGCTCTCGTAGGCGGCGAGGAAGCCGGCGGCGTCGTCGCGGCTGATGCCGTAGGTGGTCTGGGTCAGGTCGTTGGTGCCGAAGGAGAAGAACTCGGCGGAGCGGGCGATCTCGCCCGCCAGCAGGCAGGCGCGCGGCAGTTCGATCATGGTGCCGACCTGCCAGGAGAAGCGGCGGCCGGATTCGGCCATCACCGCCCGCGCGGTGTCGGCGATGCGCTCCTTCAGGAAGTCCAGTTCGCTGCGCTCGGCGACCAGCGGGATCATGATCTCGGGGCTGATCGCCGCCCCGGTGGCGCGGGCCGCGATCAGCGCCGCCTCGAAGATCGCCCGCGCCTGCATCTCGGCGATCTCGGGATAGGAGATCATCAGCCGGCAGCCGCGGTGGCCGAGCATCGGATTGTATTCGCGCAACGCCCGCAGGCGGTCGGCGAAGCGGTCGGGATCGATGCCGAGCGCGCGGCCGACGCTCTCGGCCTCCTCCGGGTTCTTCGGCAGGAACTCGTGGAACGGCGGGTCGAGCAGGCGGATCGTCACCGGCAGGCCGCTCATGATCTCGAAGATCTCTGTGAAGTCCTTGCGCTGCATCGGCAGCAGCTTGGCGAGCGCCTCGCGGCGGCCCTCCTCGTCGTCGGCGAGGATCATCTCGCGCATCGCCAGCACGCGACCGTCCTCGAAGAACATGTGCTCGGTGCGGCAGAGGCCGACGCCCTCGGCGCCGAAGGCGCGGGCGACCCGGACCTCGGACGGGGTCTCGGCGTTGACGCGCACCTTCATGCGGCGGAACTCGTCGGCCCAGGCCATCAGCCGGACGAAGGCTTCCGACATCTCCGGCTCGCGCATCGGCACCGCGCCGGCCATGACCTGGCCGGTGGTGCCGTCGATGGTCAGCACGTCGCCGGCGTGGAGTACCCGGCCGGAAACGGTGAGGCTACGCTCCTTGAGGTCGACCTTGAAGCTCGCGGCGCCGGAGACGCAGGGCTTGCCCATGCCGCGGGCGACCACGGCGGCGTGGCTGGTCATGCCGCCGCGGGTGGTCAGCACGCCCTTGGCGGCGTGCATTCCATGGACGTCCTCCGGGCTCGTTTCGGTGCGCACCAGGATGACGGCGTGGCCTTCCAGCGCCACCCGCTCGGCCTCGTCGGCGGAGAAGACGATGCGTCCGGAGGCGGCGCCGGGCGAGGCCGGCAGGCCGGCGCCGAGCAGGTCGCGCGGGGCGCGCTCGTCGAGCGTCGGGTGGAGCAGCTGCTCGAGCAGGTCCGGATCGACGCGCAGCACCGCCTCCTCGGCGGTGATCAGCCCCTCCTCCGCCATCTCGACGGCGATGCGGATCGCCGCCTCGGCGCTGCGCTTGGCGACGCGGGTCTGCAGCATGAACAGCCGGCCGCGCTCGATCGTGAACTCGACGTCCTGGACGTCGCGGAAGTGGCGCTCCAGTTCGCGGGCGATGCGGGCGAATTCGGCGAAGGCCTCCGGCATCAGCACTTCGAGCGAGGGATCGGCCGAGCCGGCGCGGCGGCGCCCCTCCTCGGTGAGATAGTGCGGGGTGCGCAGGCCGGAGACGACGTCCTCGCCCTGGGCGTTGGGCAGGAATTCGCCGAAGAGGATGTTCTCGCCGGTCGAGGGATCGCGGGTGAAGGCGACGCCGGTGGCCGAGCCCTCGCCCATGTTGCCGAAGACCATGGCCTGCACGGTGACGGCGGTGCCCCAGCTTTCGGGAATGCGGTGGAGGCGGCGGTAGATCACGGCGCGCTCGTTCATCCACGAATCGAGCACGGCGGAGATCGCGCCCCAGAGCTGGGACTGGGGATCTTCCGGAAAGGGCGCCCCGGTCTCCTCGACGACGAAGGTCTTGTAGCGGGCGACGAGGTCGCGCAGGTCGTCCGCGGTCATCTCGGTGTCGTAGAGATAGCCCGCGTCTTCCTTGAAGATCTCGAAGAGATCCTCGAACTGGTGATGGTCGACGCCGAGCACCACGTCGGAATACATCTGGATGAAGCGGCGGTAGCTGTCGAGCGCGAAGACGGCGTCGCCGCTCTCGCGCGCCAGCGCCTCGGCGGCGGCGTCGTTGAGGCCGAGGTCGAGAACGGTGTCCATCATGCCCGGCATCGATGCGCGCGAGCCCGACCGCACCGACAGCAGCAGCGGTCGCTCGCCGTCGCCGAAGCGGCGGCCGGTGGCGGCCTCGATACCGGCCAGCGCGTCGCGAACCTCGGTGATGAGGCCGTTGGGATAGGACTTGCCGTTGCCGTAGTACCAGCGGCAGACCTCGGTGATGATGGTGAAGCCGGGCGGAACCGGAAGGCCGAGGCGGGCCATCTCGGCGAGATTGGCCCCCTTGCCGCCGAGAAGCGGGCGCATGGCGGCGCCGCCGTCGGCGCGACCGCTCGCAAAGCCGTAGACCCAGCGCGACATCAGTCCCTCCACGACCGGCTCTGCGGCCGGCTTCGCGAGGCCGAGCCTCGCGTTCCCCCTCGTCAGCCCCCGCCCCGCCGCCCCGCCGTCGTCGCCGGTTCGAAGCTTTCGTCCGAGGGGGAGCCGCCCGCGCGATCCCCTCCCCGGGACGTCCAACAATACCCGAGCCGATGTTGTTGCATCCGGCAATGATGCAGTGCAAGAAATTTCCGTGGTTCTCCCCTTAACCTGCTGATTTGCTTCCGTCCCGGCGCTCGTCCGCGCAGGGTGCGATCAGGCGTTGCGACTTTTCGCTCCCGCCGCGCGGCGCCGGCTCCGCGGACGCGACCGGGACCGGGGCTGCATCGCCATTCTCGCGCCGCAAAACCCGCACACTTGAAGCCGGCGGGGAAAGCGTCCATCCTCGCCGGTGATTTGCCGCCTGCCGAGATGCAGATCGCGGACGCGCCCCTACGGGCGGGTCGGCGTGCGGCGGCGCGAAGGCCGGCAGGCCGCGACGAGACAGGCGGACCGCCGGAGCGCGGACCGGCATGGAGCCGGTGCGCCCCCGCCCGCCCCACGGAGAAGGCATGATGACAGTTCGCAGAGGCGTGCGCAGGACCGGCCGGGCATTCGGCGCCCCGGCGGCCAGCGGACGGATCGCCGCCGCCGTGCTCGCCTCGCTGGCGCTCGCGCTGCCGGCCGCCGCGGCGCCGACCACCGACCTGCCGACGGCCGAGACCGCGAGCGGCAACTTCCTCGCCGCGACCCACGCCGATCGGGACAAGGATCTCGGCACCGCCGCGCTCTACTATTCGCGTGCCCTGCTGGCCGATCCCGAAAATGCGGCGCTGCTGACGCGAACCTTCGCCCTCACCCTCGCCGACGGCGAGATGAAGCCGGCGATGTCGCTGGCCCGGCGGCTGATCGACGTCGACGGCGGCAACAGCCTCGCCCATCTCGCCGTCGCCGTGGAGCAGGTCAAGCGCGGCTCGTGGTGGCGCGCCATCGTCAGCGCCGAAAAGGCCCGCACCGATCCGATCTTCGACCTCGCCTCCAGCGTCGTCGCCGCCTGGGCCGACTACGGCGCCGGCAACGTCGACAAGGCGCTGCAGCGGCTGGACGATCTCGAGGGGCCGCAATGGTTCCAGCTGTTCCGCTCCTATCACGCCGGCCTGATCGCCGAGGCGGCGGGACGCAAGGCGGAGGCGATCGACAACCTGGCGAAGGCCCGCGAATACGACCCGTCCTCGGTCAAGATCACCGAGGCCTACGTCGGCGCACTGCAGCGGGCCGGGCGGAACGCCGACGCCGAAGCGGTGATCGGCAAGCTCGCCGAGCTCGGCGCCTCGCCGGCGGCGCTGCAACGCTTCCGCGACCAGCTCGCCGCGAAGAACCGCTCGCGGCCGGCCATCTCCGACGCCCGGGTCGGTGCCGCCGAGATCCTGTCCGGCCTCGGCAACGCCCTGGCCCGCGACGACGACGGCACCGAGATCGTCAGCGGCCTTCTTCAGCTCGCGCTCCATCTCGACCCGAAAGCCGATGTCGCCCGGGTCACCCTCGCCGACATCTTCAGCCGCAACGGCGCCCACGAGCGGGCGATCGTGTTGCTCGCGGACGTCGATCCGGCCTCCAGCCTCAAGCGCGCCGCCGAAATCCAGATCGGCTTCGACTACAACGCCCTCGACAAGGTCGACGAGGCGCGCAAGCACCTCGAGGCGGCGATCGCCGCCGATCCTTCCGACATCCAGGCGATCATGGCGCTCGGCGAGATCCTGCGCTCGCGCAAGATGTTCGAGCCGGCCGCCGACGTGTTCTCCAAGGCTGTCGCCGCCCTGCCCGGCGACGCACCCGAGAACTGGCGCATCTACTACAACCGCGGCATCGCCTACGAACGCACCAAGCAGTGGCCGAAGGCCGAGGCCGACTTCAAGAAGGCGCTCGAGCTCAGCCCCGGCCAGCCGCTGGTGCTCAACTATCTCGGCTATTCCTGGGTCGATCGGGGCGAGAATTTCGACGAGGCGCTGGCGATGATCGAGCGGGCGGTGGCGGCCGAGCCGACCGACGGCTACATCGTCGACAGTCTCGGCTGGGTCTTCTACAAGCTCGGCCGCTTCGAGGAGGCCGTCGCGCAGCTGGAGCGGGCGGTGGAGCTGCGGCCGGCCGATTCCACGATCAACGACCACCTCGGCGACGCCTACTGGCGGGTCGGCCGCTACACCGAGGCGCGGTTCCAGTGGACCCACGCCCGCGACCTCGGCCCCGAGCCCGAGGAGTTGCCGAAGATCCTCGAGAAGCTCAAGTCCGGGCTGCCGCCGCTGAGCCAGGAACAGGCCTCCGATGCCGGCAAGCCGTCCGGCGGCTGAGGTTCCCTCGCCCGGACGTTCGACGCTAACGGGAGGAGGACCGGCCGGCGCCCCCTTCGCCGAAACGGCCCGGGCCAAGGTCAACCTCGCCCTCCACGTCGTCGGCCGCCGGCCCGACGGCTACCACCTGCTCGACACGCTCGTCGTCTTCCCGGCGATCGGCGACCGTCTGACACTCGTGCCGCGCGCGGAGCCGGGCATCGGCCTGACGGTGTCGGGGCCGGGCGCCGCCGCCCTCGCCGCCCTTCCCGCCTCCGACAATCTCGTCTGCCGCGCCTTCCGTCTCGCCGCTCGGACGGCCGGCCGCTCGCTCGAAGCCGACGGCCTCACGGTCCATCTCGACAAGCATCTGCCGGTCGAGGCCGGGATCGGCGGCGGATCGGCCGACGCGGCGGCGGCGCTTCGCCTCGCCGCCCGCCTCTACGGCCTCGACCCGTCGGCGCCGGCCCTGCTGGACGCCGCCGCCAGCCTCGGCGCCGACGTGCCGATGTGCCTCGTCTCCCGACCGCTCAGGGCGCGCGGGATCGGCGAGGCGATCGAACCGCTCGGGTCTCTGCCGCGCGCCGGCATCCTTCTCGCCAATCCGGGTGTGGCACTCTCGACGCCCGCGGTCTTTCGCGCGCTCGAGCGCCGCGACAATTCCCCGCTCGGCCACCTCGGCGATCTTTCCGACTACGACACGCTTCTCGCCGTCCTCCGGGCCTCCCGCAACGACCTCGAGCCGCCGGCGGGCGCGCTGGTGCCGGCGATCGGCATCCTGCTCGACGACCTCCGCACCTTGCCCGGCGCCGATCTCTGCCGGATGTCGGGCTCGGGGACGACCTGCTTCGCGCTGTTCGCCACCGCCGCCGCGGCGGAAGCCGCTGCGACCATATTGCGCGCCGCGCGGCCGGATCTGTGGATCGCCGCCGCGGCGGTCGGCTGAGCGGCGACCGCGGCACATTTTCCTTTCCTCGCCGGCTTTTATGCCGCCTCAGGATCTAGTCTCCGGCGATTATAAATCCAAGGGAACAAATCTTTGTCGAAGACCCGGTCTCGACGCTCGCTGCCGGGCGGGGGACAGTCCGGGCGTTCGATGGAGGTCGTGCAGGCCTCGCTTCGGCGCGGACGACACCGTCCGTGAGCCGTTCGCGCCGGGAGTTCACCGGGTCCGGGACGGGCGAACGGGGCGGCCGAGGAGGCCGCGTTCCGCGGCGCCGCAGGCTCCTTCCTCCCGGACGAGCGGCGCGCGTCGCCCGCGGCGGGGCCGTCCCGGTCTGCGGCATCGTGCGTCAGGGCGTTTTGCGGCGTCCGGCCGGATGATGACACCAGGCCGGGCGTACCGCCGGTTCGGCAACGGATCCCTTCAGAAGACTTCGGACGAGTTTCGCCAGCGAGGAAGCGACATGACGATTTTCCCCTCTCTCAAGATCCCGAACACGCTGGCCGCCGGCCCCGGCCCCGGCAACACCGACCCGCGCGTGCTGCAGGCCTACGCCGCCGCCGGCGTCGCCGACCACATGCAGCCCGACGTGCTGCGCGGCATGATCGAATCCAAGCTGATGCTGCGCGAGGTCTTCGGGACCAAGAACGTCTACACCTACGCCATCGCCGGCACCGGCTGGTCCGGCCTCGACAGCCTGCATAGCGCCATCCTGCCGGGTGACAAGGTCGTCGCCTTCAACAACGGCACCTTCTCGGGCATCGACTGCCTGACGATCCGCATGAAGGCGTCGACGCCGGCCGACCTCGCCGCCAATCCGATGAACCCGCAGCCGGAGAACGTGGTCGTCGTTAACGTGCCGCACGGCCAGTCGGTCACCGGCGAAATGGTCGACGAGGCGCTCGCCGAGCACAAGCCGATGTGGGCCTTCATGGCGCACTGGGAAACCGGCTCGGGCCGCATCAACGACATCAAGGGCTTCAACGACGCCTGCGCCAAGCACGGCGTCATGGGCCTCGTCGATGCCGTCTCCAGCCTCGGCGTCGGCGATTTCAACATCGACGACTATCCGGCGATCGTCGGCTGGGCCTCCTGTCCGCAGAAGGGCGTTCTCGCCCTGCCGCTGACCTATGCCCCGGTCAGCTTCCGCGACGAATACATCGAGGTCGTCAAGAAGCGCGGCTGCTACAACTACGTCAACCACCCCGTCCTCAACGCCCGTCACTGGGGCATCATCGACGGCAAGGACGTGCCGGCGCCGTCCTACCACCAGACCCATTCGGGCTATGCGGTCGCCTCCTTCCACGAGGCTCTGCGCATCCTGCTGATGCACGGCCGCGCCCAGAAGGCCGCCGACTACGCCTTCTATGAGAAGGCGCTGCGCAGCGCCGTCGAGCAGATGGGCTGCGAGGTGACGTCGAACATGACCAGCCTCGTCGTGCTCAACCTGCCGGGCGCGCTGGCCGGCCGCGAGAAGGAACTGGTCGGCAACTGCCGCGCCAAGGGCTTCGGCATCTGGCCGACCCTGTCGGAGCCGGTCCAGGTCCGCATCGGCATCCTCAACCAGTTGTCCGAGGAGCAGGTGACCGAGATCGTCAGCCGGTTCGCCGACGGCATGCTGGAGATGGGCGCCGACTTCGACAAGGCCGCCATCCTCGCCAACCTCAAGGCCTATTTCGAGCCGCGGCTCAAGAACTCGGCCTGATCGGAAGAGAGCGTGATCCCCGGCCCGTCGTCACGGCGGGCCGGCGGTGGCACGACATGACGACGGCGCGTTCCGGGATGGGCGCGCCGTTTTTCGTCGCCGGCGTGCCTCGTGCGGACCCGGCGCGGCATCTCGGCACGGTCGACCGTCTCCCCCCGACGAATTTCCTCTCGGTCGTCATCGCCGGACTTGACGCGGCGACCCAAGGGCCGTTCGGCGAAGACCGATCCAAGGTGTTGACTGAATGGAAGTATCGCCACTCTCCCACACCGTTCCAATGGGCGATGCCATCGGGTCACCGGCTCGAGGCCGGTGCTGACGGGAGAGAGACAGAGAGTCCTGACGGGCCGCCGAACTTGCCGAACTGAACAGCCGTGTGCGCCTGCGCGGGGATGACGGATACGGAGAGGAAAGCGGGCGGCGCCAGCGGAAGCGGCCATGACAGGCGGGGGCTTACGACGGCGGGTGCAACGGCCGACAGAGGTGGCCACAGGTCCGACGGCGGTTTGACGTCGGGATGACGCGCCCCGATGCCCCGCCCTTAGTGCACCCGGCTGATGCAGAAATCCACCACGTCGACGAGAGCCTGGCGGTGCGGGCCGGCGGGGACGCCGTCGAGGGCGGCGTGGGCGGCGGCGCCGTAGTGACGGGCGCGGTCGATGGTGGCGGCGAGGGCGCCGTGGCGGCGCAGAAGCTCGCCGGCGCGCTCGAGGTCGCCGTCGACGATCTCGCCCTTCTCGACGGTGCGCGACCAGAAGGCCTTCTCCTCGGCCGAGCCGGCGCGGTGGGCGAGGATCACCGGCAGGGTGATCTTGCCTTCGCGGAAGTCGTCGCCGGTGCGCTTGCCGAGGTCGGCGGCCGAGCCGCCGTAGTCGAGGGCGTCGTCGACCAGCTGGAAGGCGAGGCCGAGGGCGGTGCCGTAGGCGGCGATGGCCCGGCGGGCGCCGTCGCCGGCGCCGGCGACGATCGGCCCGACCTCGCAGGCGGCCGAGAACAGCGCCGCGGTCTTGGCGTCGATGACGCGGACGTAGGCGGCCTCGTCGGTCGCAAGGTTCTTGGCGGCGGCGAGCTGCATCACCTCGCCCTCGGCGATCACCGAGGCGGCGCGCGACAACACGGCGAGCGCCTCCAGCGAGCCGACTTCGACCATCTTGCGGAAGGCCTGGCCGAGCAGATAGTCGCCGACCAGCACGCTCGCCTGGTTGCCCCACAGCATGCGGGCGGCCAGCTTGCCGCGGCGCATCTCGCTCTCGTCGACGACGTCGTCGTGGAGCAGGGTGGCGGTGTGCATGAATTCGACGGAGGCGGCGAGCTTGACGTGGCCCTCGCCGGAATAGCCATAGAGCGCGGCCGCGGCCAGCGTGAGCATCGGCCGCAGGCGCTTGCCGCCGCTGTCGATGAGATGGCGGGCGACCTCCGGGATCATCGCCGCCTCGGCGCCGGCCATGTCGAGGATCAGGGCGTTGACGCGCGCCATGTCGCCGTCGACCAGCGACATCAGCAGCGAAATGCCGGTGTCCGGCTTGCTCTTTTCCACAGATGCGACCACGCCCACGCTCGTCATTCTCCGCGCTGTCCCGCGCCTCCCGCCCCGGGGAGCCGCCCTTTCCAAGTTCCGAACGCCGCCGCACGCCGGGACGACCATAACGGCGGGCTTCCCCCGCCACAAGCAGGCGGCCGGCCGAAGGGTCTTTCGCCGCAACGGGCGCAAACCTCGCGGCGGCGCGGCGGTTCGCACCTGCGAGCGCGGCGGCGTTCCTCGAGGTCCAATCGGGAAACCGGAAACCGGTTCCCCCGGATCGGCGACAGGCTGTAGCATGGAACGGGACGGCGGCCAGCCGTTTCGCGCAGACACCCCCCCGGAACCGGCGAGGACGACATGGAAGAGCTGATGCGCACCAACGACGTCGTCGCGCTCTCCTTCGCGGCCGCCCTGCTCACCGACGCCGGCATCGTCCACTTCGTCGCCGACGAATCGGCGAGCCGGATGAACGGTTCGCTCGGTCTCGTCCAGCGCCGCCTGCTGGTCGACGGCGACGCGGTCGACGAAGCCCGCTCGCTGCTCGCCGACGCCGGCCTCGGCGCGGAACTGCGCCCGCGGCGCGGCGCGTGACCATCGTGGAGAACGACGCAGGGGAGGCCCCGGGGCCGGACCTCACCCGCGACGCCTTCCTCGGCGGCCGGGTCATGGTGCTGCAGCCGGCCCGACGCGGCCACCGCGCCGGCTTCGACGCGGTGATGCTGGCGGCGAGCCTGCCGGAGGGTGCGACCGGCACCGTCGCCGACCTCGGCGCCGGCGTCGGCGTCGCCGGCCTCTGCCTCGCCGCCCGGCTCGCCGTCGACGTCGTCTTCGTCGAACGCGATTCCGAGACCTTCGATCTGCTCCGGCGCAACCTCGCCGCCAACGCCGGGATCGGCGGCCGCTTCACGGCGATCCGCGCCGACGTCACCGCGAAGGGGGCCGAGCGGGCCGCGGCGGGGCTCACCGCCGGCCTCGCCGATCACGTCGTCATGAACCCGCCGTTCCATCCGGCCGAGCGCGGCCGCCCCTCGCCCGACGCCGCCCGCGCCGAGGCGCACCGGGCGGCGGAGGGCGATCTCGACGCCTGGGTACGCGCCGCCGCCTCGATCCTCGCGCCGTCGGGTACGCTGACGCTGATCCACCGGGCCGACGCGATCGCCGCGGTGATCGAGGCGCTCGGCCGCCGCTTCGGCGCGATCGACCTGCTGCCTCTGCACGCGCGGGCCGGAGCGCCGGCGCACCGGCTGATCGCCCGCGCGCGTCTCGGCAGCCGCGGCCCCCTCGCCCTCCTGCAAGGCCTCGTCGTCCACAACGCCGACGGCGCCTACCGGCCCGAGGTCGACGCGGTGCTGCGCGGCGGCGCCGCCCTCGCCGCCGGCTGGCGGCGGTGACGAGCGGCACGGTGACGCGAGGTTGCGACGGCATGGCGTGGCGCGAGGCCGTGACGGGAGACCGGTCGCGCCGCCCCTCGCCGGAGCTCTTCCTTGCGATTCCGCCGGCCGGCTCTATATCCGGTCGGCGTTCCCTCTCCCGATCCCCCCTCTCCCGACGAGGAGTTCCGTTCCGGTGTCGTCCTTCAGCTTCAAGAGCCTGCTGCCGGCGCGGATGCGCGGCGAGGGGCCGGTCGTTCCCGTGGTGCGTCTTTCCGGCGCCATCGGCGTCACCTCACCCTTCCGCCCCGGCCTCACCCTCGCCTCCGTGGCCGGGCCGCTGGAGAAAGCCTTCGCGATGAAGAAGGCGCCGGCGGTTGCGATCGTCGTCAACTCGCCCGGCGGCTCGCCGGTGCAGTCGCGGCAGATCTTCGAGCGCATCCGCCAGCTCGCCGCGGAAAAGGAGAAGACGGTTCTCGTCTACGTCGAGGACGTCGCGGCTTCCGGCGGCTACATGATCGCCTGCGCCGGCGACGAGATCATCGCCGATCCGTCCTCGATCGTCGGCTCGATCGGCGTCGTCTCCGCGGGTTTCGGCTTCGAGAAGGCGATCGAGAAGCTCGGGGTGGAGCGGCGCGTCTACACCGCCGGTACCCGCAAGGCGACGCTCGACCCGTTCCAGCCGGAGAATCCGGAGGACGTCGAACATCTGAAGGCGCTGCAGCGCGAGGTTCATCAGGTCTTCATCGACCTGGTGCGCGAGCGACGCGGCGCGGCGCTCTCGACCAGCGAGGACCTGTTCTCCGGGCTGTTCTGGAGCGGGCTCACCGGCCGGGCCCTCGGCCTCGTCGACGCGGTGGGCGACATGCGCTCGGACCTGCGCCGCCGCTTCGGGCCGAAGACGACGACGAAGGTCATCTCCGCCGAACGCGGCTTCCTGCGTCGCCAGTTCTCCGGCTTCGGCCCCGTGCAGCCGCCGCGCGGCGTGATCTCGGCGGAGGAACTCGTCGAGGTGATGGAGCGACGCGCCCTTTGGTCGCGCTACGGGCTTTGACCATCGGGGAACAACCGGAGCCGGCCGCCGTTCAAGAACTGTTGAGTGAAAAGAAACGATTTTCCGGCTCACTGATCTGAAAAAGCGTTTCGGCGATCACCAACTGAAGCGGGACAGGGCGAAATTCCGACCAGCAGACTTCCGTGAGGCGCTTGCCGAACCGGGTGTCGCTGTGGTGTCATGATCGACGAACGGGATCTCGCGGAAAACGATCCGTCGGAGCCGGCTGCGACCGGCGCCGAAATCAGGGGGAAGACAAAGAATGCCGATCGTCACTCTCGCCGCTCTGGGTCTCGGCCTCTATCTCATCCTGCGCCTCACCGCCCACGCCCGGCGTCCGAGGCCGCAGCCGGTGCCGGTGCGGGCCCGCCAGGGCGTCCGCCTCGAGCGCGATCCGGCGACCGGCCGCTACCGGCCCATCGACCGCTGATCAGTCCGTAACGCGAGGTCGGCCGGGGAGACCGTCCCCGGCGTTCGGCCGTCTCTCTTGCCCGCACGTGGGTGAGGAGCAATGACGTCGGGATCGGCGGCGGCGGAGCGGCACCGACGGTCGCCTTTAGTATCGCGTCTCCGTTCGGCGTGCCCGCTCCCCCACGTGTCTCGCCCCCTTCGGGGCCCCGGCTCAACCGAGTGAGCGCAGGCGCGCCTTGATTTCGAGAAAATCCTGCCAGGCGAGGCGCTTTTCCGCCGAATTGCGCAGCAGATAGGCCGGGTGGTAGGTGGGCAGCAGCGGCACCGGCCGGCCGGCGACGTCGAAGTCGCGCCAGCGGCCGCGGAAGCGGCGAATTCCAACGAGCGCCTCCTTGCCGACGAGGGCCTTCGAGGCCTGATTTCCCAGGAACACCAGCACCTGCGGACCGACCAGTTCGATCTGGCGCTGGATGAACGGCCGGCAGGTCGCGACTTCCAGATCGGAGGGGTCGCGGTTGCCCGGCGGGCGCCAGTAGATGACGTTGGCGATGTAGACGTCGGCGCGGGTGAGGCCGATGGCGGCCAGCATCCGGTCGAGCAGCTTGCCGGAGCGGCCGACGAAGGGCCGGCCCTCGACGTCCTCGTCCCGTCCCGGCGCCTCGCCGACCAGCATCAGCCGCGCCTTCGGATTGCCGTCGGCGAAGACGAGATTGCGGGCGGTGCGCTTGAGGGCGCAGCCCTCGAAGCCGGCGAGAAGCGATTCCAGCTCTTCCAGCGTTTCGGCCGATCCCGCGGCGGCACGCGCGGCAAGCACCGCCTCGTCACCGAGCACGCCGGCACCGGCGGGAGACCGCGCCTCCGGTGTCGCCCCGGCCGGCCTATTCGCGGTGGTCGGTCGAGGCGGCGGCGCGGGGCGCCGCGCCTCGGTCTGCGTCGCGGCGGCAGCCGGCTGCTGACGGCGCGCCGGCGAGGGGCTTTCCGCGAAGCGATCGACCGGGGCGTCGACCAGCGCCGCGTCGACGCCGGCCTCCTCGTACCATTCGAGGAGGGCGCGCAGATCGGCGGAGGAGAGCGTGACGGCGGCCGGGGCGGACATGGCGCGATCCAATCAGCCGCGGTGCGGCGCGGCAAGGGACTTCCGCGGGCCGCCTTCGTGACCGAGGCGGCGGCGGTGCGCGTCCTTAGGTCCTTCGGTCCGGCCCATCCTGTAGTCGTTCCAATTTTTCGCCGTTGCGACCATCTGGCGACCTTGCCAGAGGGCGCGTCGCGGATAAAGTGCCCGGCACGCGAAACAGACGGCCGAGGAGAGCACTCCGATGACGGACACCCTGCCCGAACGCGAGGCGATGGACTTCGACGTGGTGATCGTCGGCGCCGGTCCCGCCGGGCTTTCCGCCGCGATCCGCCTCAAGCAGGTCGCCGCCGAGACGGGTGCCGAGATCTCGGTCGTCGTGCTCGAGAAGGGCTCGGAGGTCGGTGCCCACATCCTTTCCGGCGCCGTCATCGATCCGGTCGGGCTCGACCGGCTGATCCCCGACTGGCGCGACGATCCCGACGCGCCGCTGAAGACGCCGGTGACCGAGGACCAGTTCCTCGTGCTCGGCCCGGCCGCGGCGCTGCGGCTGCCGAATTTCGCCCTGCCGAAGCTGATGTCGAACCACGGCAACTACGTCGCCTCGCTCGGCAACGTCTGCCGCTGGCTGGCGGCGCGGGCCGAGGCGCTCGGCGTCGAGGTCTATCCGGGCTTCGCCGCGGCCGAGGTGCTCTACGACGACGACGGCCGGGTCGTCGGCGTCGCCACCGGCGACATGGGCGTCCACCGCGACGGCACGCCGGGGCCGAACTTCCAGCGCGGCATGGAGCTGCGCGGCAAATACGTGCTGATCGGCGAGGGCGTGCGCGGCTCGCTCGCCAAGGAGCTGATCGCCCGCTTCAACCTCGCCCGCGGCCGCGAGCCGCAGAAATACGGCATCGGCCTCAAGGAGCTCTGGCAGATCGATCCGAAGAAGCACAAGCCCGGTCTCGTCCAGCATTCCTTCGGCTGGCCGCTCGGCTGGTCGACCGGCGGCGGCAGCTTCCTCTATCACCTCGAGGACAACCAGGTCGCCGTCGGCTTCGTCGTCCACCTCAACTACGAGAACCCTTATCTCTCGCCGTTCGAGGAGTTCCAGCGGTTCAAGACCCATCCGGTGATCCGCGAAACCTTCGAAGGCGGCAAGCGCATCTCCTACGGGGCGCGGGCGATCAGCGAGGGCGGATGGCAGTCGGTGCCGAAGCTGACATTCCCCGGCGGCGCCCTGCTCGGCTGCTCGGCCGGCTTCGTCAACGTGCCGCGGATCAAGGGCAGCCACAACGCGGTGCTGTCGGGCATCGAGGCGGCGGAGGCGGCGGCCGCGGCGCTGGCCGCGGGCCGTGCCCAGGACGAGCTGACCGCCTACGAGTTCGGCTGGCGCCGCGGCCCGATCGGGCGCGATCTGTGGAAGGTGCGCAACGTCAAGCCGCTGTGGTCGAAATTCGGCACCCTGCTCGGCATCAAGCTCGGCGGGCTCGACATGTGGATGAACGAGCTGTTCGGCTTCTCGCCGTTCGGCACGCTGAAACACGGCCGGGCCGACCACGAGACGACCGTCACCAAGAACCACGCGAGGCCGATCGCCTATCCCAAGCCCGACGGCAAGATCAGCTTCGACCGGCTCTCCTCGGTGTTCCTGTCGAACACCAATCACGAGGAGGACCAGCCCTCCCATCTCAGGCTGCTCGATCCTTCGCTGCAGCGGGCCGAACTCGACCTCTTCACCGGCCCCTCGCAACGCTATTGCCCGGCCGGGGTCTACGAATGGACCGGCGTCGCGGAGGGGGCGCCGCGCTTCGTGATCAACGCGCAGAACTGCGTCCACTGCAAGACCTGCGACATCAAGGACC
>CALCDT010000344.1 GCA_937900425.1 uncultured Alphaproteobacteria bacterium
GCGCACCGAGGTGATGGCGGTGTCGACGGTGAGGAACAGCGTGTCGACGCCGGCCGCCTCCGCCTGGGCGAGGAAGTGGTCGGAGAGGCCGCGGTCCTTCATCACGTAGAGCTGGAAGGAGAGCGGGCCGTCGGTCGCGGCGCGCACCGCGCCGATCGGCGCGATCGAGAAGGAGGAGAGGCAGAGCTCGGTGCCGGCGGCGTGGGCCGCCTGCGCCGCCTGGATCTCGCCGCGTCCGGCATAGAGCCCGAGGAAGCCGACCGGGCCGAGCATGAACGGCAGCCGCTGGCGGCGGCCCGCGAAGGTGGTGGAGAGGTCGCGGACGGCGACGTCGACGAGGACCCGCTGCTCGAGCCGCCAGCGGCCGAAATCGGCGGTGGAGGCGGCGAGCGTCGTCTCCGCGAAGGCGCCTCCGTCGATATAGTCGAAGAAGATCTTCGGCAGCCTGCGGCGGGCGCGGCGCCGGGCATCCTCGACGTTGACGATCATGCTTCTTCCTCCGTCGGCGCCCTGCTTCTCGCGCGGGCGACGGCGGAGCGCAACGGGGGAGCGAAAAGTCGGGACGCGCCCGCGGGCGCGTTCCCGATCCCGTCCGGTGGAAGGGGCGGCCGGCGCCGCCCGTCACATGGCCCCGACTTCCTTGAAGTAGCGCTCGGCGCCGGGATGCAGCGGCACCGGCGAGCCCTTCGGGCCTTCGGCGACGGTGATCGCCTTCGCCGCGGCGTGGGCGGCGGCGAGGTCGGGCAGGTGCTCGTACATCGCCTTCGTCATGGCGTAGACGAGGTCGTCGGACAGGTCCGCGCGGGTGACGAGGAAGTTGACGACGCCGGCGGTAGCGACGTCGGCGTCCTGGCCGGAATAGGTGCCGGCGGGGATGGTGACGGGAACGTAAGGCGCGCCGACCTTCTCGACGATGGCCGCCGGTACCTCGACGACGGTGATCGGCACCGAGCTGGCGAGATCGCGGATCGAGGCGACACCGAGGCCGGCCGACTGCAGGGTGGCGTCGAGCTGGCGGTTCTTCATCAGCTCGACCGACTCGGCGAACGGCAGGTACTCGACCTTGGCGAAGTCGTCGTAGGAGATGCCGGCGGCACCGAGGATGGCGCGGGCGTTGATCTCGGTGCCGGACTTCGGCGCACCGACGGAGATGCGCTTGCCCTTGAGGTCGGCGAGCGTCCTGATGCCCGACTCCTGCGAGGCGACGATCTGGATGAAGTTCGGATAGATCGCCGCGACCGTGCGCAGTTTGTCGAGCTTGCCCTTGAAGCCGGCGTCGGCGTCGCCCGCCCAGGCGAGGGCGAGGCTGTCGCCGAGCGTGAAGGCGATCTCGCCCTTGCCGGCCTGCAGCAGGTTGAGGTTCTCGACCGAGGCTTTCGTCGCCTGCGCCGTCGGGCGGGCGTCGGGGATCGACTCGGCGTAGATCTTCGTCAGCGCGACGCCGAGCGGGTAGTAGACGCCCGAGGTGCCACCGGTCAGCACGTTGATGAATTCGGCGGCCTTCGCCTTCGACGCGAAGAGGCCACAAGCGCCACCGGCGAGCGCCAGACTGGCGAGGCCGGCGCCGCCGAGAACGGCGCGCCGGGAGGGCAGGACGGCGGGGAGCGAGACCGGGTTCGGCGATGTCGTCGGCGGCATGGGCATTCCTCCACGGAGCGGCTCGCGGCGGCTGCGTTGGAGGAAAGCCTAGTGTGCTTTGCCGCGACCGCAACCCCGTGTGGACGCGCGGCGCACCGTCACCCGCGACGAAGCCCCGTCGCCGCCGGCGGCAACGGGCGTGCCGCCCGTCAGATGACGTTGCGTTCGGTGAGCGGGCGGCCGGCGGCGATGCGCTCATAGGAGAACGCGCCGAGGTCGAGGCTGACCGAGCGGCCACGGACGATCATCTCGGCGACGGCGCGGCCGGCGGCCGGCGCCTGCTGCAGGCCATGGCCGGAAAAGCCGTTGGCGAACAGGAAGTTGCCGACCTCCGGGTGCGGCCCGAGGACGGCGTTCTGGTCGAGGGTGTTGTAGTCGTAGTGGCCGGCCCAGGCGCGCACCATCTTGACCGCCTCGAAGACGGGGACGCGGGTGGCGAGCGCCGGCCAGACGACCTCGTCGAAGAGGTCGTAGTCCGGCTCGAAGTCGTCCGGGGCGGCGCGGCCGTCGGTCTCCTCCGGCGGGGAGATGCCGGCGATGTAGTACTCGCCCTCGGGGCGGACATAGGCGCCGGAGACGTCGATCAGCATCGGCAGCCCCTCGACCGGCGTGCGGCAATGGAGCACGAAGACGGTGCGCTTGCGCGGCTCGACCGGCAGGACGAGGCCGGCGAGGGCGGCGACGTCGCCCGCCTGCGGCCCGGCGGCGTTGACGACGACGCCGCAGGCGATGGAACGGCCGTCGGTGAGGCGGACGCCGGTGACGCGGCCGCCGTCGCGGTCGATCGCCGTGACCTCGCCGGCGACGAGGTCGACGCCGGCGGCGCGGGCGTCGCGACGCAGGAGATCGACCAGCATGTGCGCGTCGAACCAGCCCTCGCCGCTCTCGCCGTAGGCACCGGCGGCGAGCCCTTCGCCATTGAGGAAGGGAAAGCGGCGGACGAGCGCCCCGGCGCCGTCGATGAAGGAAATGTCGGCGCCCTCGGCGCGCTGCACCGCATGGTTCTCGAGGAGAATGTCGCGCCCTTCCGGCGAGGCGAGGACGAGATAGCCGCGCTCGACGAAGCCGATGTCGGCGCCCGCGCCGAAGCGCTCGGTCAGCGTCTTGAAGAAGCCGACGCCGAACTGCGACAGGCGGATGTTCTCCGGCGTCGAGAACTGCTGACGGATCGAGGCCGCCGACAGGGTAGTCGCGGCGCGGGCGTAGCCGAAGTCGCGCTCGACGACGACGACGCGGCCGGAAAAGCCCTCGTGGCGCTTCATGAAATGCGCCACCGACAGCCCGACGGCGGCGCCGCCCACGATGACCACGTCCGCCGTCTCGACCATGTCGCCTCCGTCCGTCTCAGCGGCGCGGACACTGGCACGGCCGAAGGGCGGCGAAAAGCGGCGCGGCGTCGCGGCCGCATCGACGGTCGGACGATTTCGCGGCGCGGCAAACTCGGCTATCGCTCGGCCACGTCAAGCGCGAGAGGAACACGCCATGATCCGCCCCCGCCGCAGCGTCCTCTACATGCCCGGCTCCAACGCCCGCGCCCTCGA
>CALCDT010000345.1 GCA_937900425.1 uncultured Alphaproteobacteria bacterium
TCGCGGCGCCTCACCGAGCGTCGCGCCCGCGCCGCCGGGCGGAGCGCGACCGGGATCGCGAGGGCGACGAGCGTCGTTCTGTAAATCGCAAGAACCCGGCCTTACCCTGCGCCGGAAACCCGGCGCGGACCCTGTCGCTCTTCCCGCCCTGATCCTTCCCCGACCTGCCGCCGACGTACCGGCCGCGACCGATCGAGGACCTTCGCCATGATGGGACGCCTGATTTCGAGCCGCCGCTTCGCACCGCTGTTCTGGTGCCAGTTCTTCTCCGCGCTCGGCGACAATTTCCTCAAGAACGCCCTCGTCTTCCTGATCCTGCTGCAGATGAGCGGGTCGAACGCCGAGGTGCTGGTGACGCTGTCGGGCGCGGTGCTGATCGCCCCCTTCTTCTTCCTCTCCGCCCTCGGCGGCCAGATGGCCGACCGCTACGACAAGGCGGTGATCGCCAAGCGGCTGAAATTCGCCGAGATCGGCGCCGCCGGCCTCGCCGTCGCCGGCTTCCTGCTGCAGTCGGTGCCGGTGCTGTTCGTCGCCCTCTTCGCCTTCGGCACGGTCTCGGCGCTGTTCGGGCCGATCAAATACGGCATCCTGCCCGACCATCTCGAAACCGAGGAACTGCCCTCCGGCAACGCCCTCGTCGAGGGCGCCACCTTCGTCGCCATCGTCGGCGGCACCATCCTCGCCTCGATCGCCTTCCAGGTCCGCGAGCCCCTCGTCATCGCCGGCGTGCTGATGGTCTTCGCCCTCGTCAGCTGGATCGCGGCGCGGCAGATCCCGCGCACCGGCGAGAAGGCGCCCGGCCTCGTCGTCGACCGCAACATCGCTCGCTCGACCATGGCGCTCGTGCGGGAGCTGAAGACCGACCGCCGGCTCTGGCGCGGCGCCATCACCGTCTCGCTGTTCTGGCTGATGGGCGCGGTGGCGATGGCGCTGCTGCCGCCGATGGTCGACGGTCTTCTCGGCGGCGGCGAGAGCGCGATCTCGGCCTATCTGACGATCTTCGCCGTCGGCATCGCCATCGGCTCCGGCCTCGCCTCCTGGCTCTGCAACGGCCGCATCGTGCTGTTCCCGGTGCCGCTCGCCGCCCTCGTCATCGGCCTCGCCGCCCTCCACCTCGGCGTCAGCCTCTGGGGCGTCGTCCCGGACGGCGCCGACCTGCCGCTCGCCGACTTCTTCGCCCGGCCGCTCGCCTGGACCGTCGGCGTCGACCTCTTCATCCTCGCCGCCGCCGGCGGGCTGTTCATCGTGCCGTCCTTCGCCGCGGTGCAGGCCTGGGCCCCGGAGGCGTCCCGCGCCCGGGTCATCGCCGCCGTCAACATCCTCAACGCCGGTTTCATGGTCGGCGGCGCCGTGGTGATGGGCATCGCCCAGGCGATGGGGGCCTCGATCGCCGTCGTCTTCCTGATGCTCGCCGCCACCGCCGCCGCCTCGGCGGTCTGGACCGCGAAGGCGACGCCGACCAGCCTGTTCGGCGACTTCCTCTTCGTCTTCTTCCGCGTCTTCTTCCGCATGGAGGTCAGGGGCCGGGAGAACATCGCCAAGGCCGGCCCCGGCGCCATCATCGCCCTCAACCACGTCAGCCTGCTCGACGGCGCGGCCGCCCTCGCCATCCTCGAGGAGGACCCGGTCTTCGCCATCGACCACACCATCGCGAAGAAGTGGTGGGTGAAGCCCTTCCTGAAGCTGACCCGGGCGATGCCGCTCGACCCGACCCGCCCGCTCGCCACCCGCACGCTGATCAAGGCGGTCGCCGGCGGCGAGACGCTGGTGATCTTTCCCGAGGGGCGGATCTCGGTGACGGGCAGCCTGATGAAGATCTACGACGGCGCCGGCCTGATCGCCGACAAGACCGGAGCGTGGGTGGTTCCGGTCCGTCTCGAAGGGCTGGAGGCCTCGCCCGCCTCCTATCTCTCCCGCGAGCAGGTCCGCCGGCGCTGGTTCCCGAAGGTCACCGTCACCATCCTCGAACCGGTCAAGCTCGAGGTACGCGAGGAGCTTCGCGGCAAGGCCCGCCGCCAGGCCGCCGGCAACGCGCTCTATTCGGTGATGTCCGACCTCGTCTTCCGCACCACGCCGATCGACCGGTCTGTGTTCGCCGCCGTGGTCGACGCCGCGAAGGCGCAGGGCGAGGACCGGGTCGCGCTGGAAGACCCGCTCGGCGGCACGCTCACCTACAAGCGCGTCCTCACCGGCGCCCGGGTGCTCGCCGAAAAGATCGCCCCGCTCGCCCCGGTCGGCGGCGCGATCGGCGTGATGCTGCCCAACGCCGGCGGCGCCGTCGTCACCGTGCTCGCGGTCCATTCGGCCGGCCGGGTGCCGGCGATGATCAACTTCACCGCCGGCACCGCCAACATCCTCTCCGCCTGCCGGGCGGCGAAGGTGGAAACCATCCTCACCTCGAAGGCCTTCGTCGAGCGCGCCAAGCTCGACAAGCTGATCGCCGAGATCGGGCAGGGCGCGAAGATCGTTTTCCTGGAGGACGTCCGCGCGGGCATCGGCCTCGCCGACAAGCTGCGCGGCCTGCGCCGTCGCAAGACACCGCTCGTCGCCCGGACCGGCGCCGAGCCGGCGGCGATCCTCTTCACCTCCGGCTCGGAGGGAACGCCGAAGGGTGTGGTGCTCTCCTCCACCAATCTTCTCGCCAACGCCGCCCAGGCCGCGGCGCGGATCGACTTCGGCCGCGAGGACAAGGTCTTCAACGTGCTGCCGATGTTCCACTCCTTCGGCCTCACCGTCGGTGCCGTGCTGCCGCTGGTCTCGGGCGTGCCGGTCTATCTTTACCCCTCGCCGCTGCACTACCGCATCGTGCCGGAACTGATCTACGCCTCCAACGCCACCATCCTCTTCGGCACCGACACCTTCCTCTCCGGCTACGCCCGCACCGCCCACGCCTACGACTTCCGGTCGCTGCGCTACGTGCTGGCCGGCGCCGAACCGGTGAAAGAGGCGACGCGGCGGGTGTGGATGGAGAAATTCGGCCTGCGCATCCTCGAAGGCTACGGCGTCACCGAGACGGCGCCGGTGCTCGCCATCAACACGCCGATGTTCAACCGCTTCGGCACCGTCGGCCGCATCATGCCCGGCATGGACGCCCGGCTCGAACCGGTGCCCGGCATCGAGGAGGGCGGGCGGCTCCACGTCCGCGGGCCGAACATGATGATGGGCTATCTCAAGGCCGACGCGCCCGGCGTGTTGCAGCCGCCGGAGAACGGCTGGCACGACACCGGCGACATCGTCACCATCGACGCCGACGGCTTCATCGCCATCAAGGGGCGCGCCAAGCGCTTCGCCAAGATCGCCGGCGAGATGGTCTCGCTCGCCGCCGTCGAGGCGATCGCCGGCGAGGTCTGGCCCGGCGCGCTTTCGGGCGTCGTCGCGCTGCCGGACGTCAAGAAGGGCGAGCGCCTCGTCCTCGTCACCGACGCCAAGGGCGCGAGCCGTGCCGACTTCCTCGCCCTCGCCAGGGCGAAGGGCGCGAGCGAACTGATGGTGCCGGCCGAGGTCCGGGTGCTGGAGAAGCTGCCGGTGCTGGGTTCGGGCAAGCTCGACCACGTCGCGCTCGGCAAGGCGGTGCGGGAGGAGGTGACGGTGTGAGGAGAGGGTGACGGTGTGAGGAGAGGGCGACCGCGTGAGGAAGGGTTGGGAGCCTTCGCCGGGCGGGGTCCGCGGCGCCCAGCGAACACGGCGCCGTTCCCGAAGCCCGACACGAGGAGCAACACCCACGCCGTTGGCGAGTCCCGCTCCCCTCTCCCCAATCGTCATCCCGGCCTCCGAGCCGGGATCCAGCGGTCGGCAGGGGAAGGATCATTGGCTCACGACGGCCCTCGCGGAGCCGCCCTTGTTCCCTCGCCGGCCATCCCCTCGCGGAGGGCTGGATCCCGGCTCGGAGGCCGGGATGACGGGGAGGAGAGGGCGGAGGTGAACTCCAAGGCGGCGTATGGGGCCCGACAGAGGCCGCCGCCTCCCGCCACCCCGCCTCCCGCCTGCCCGCCTCCCTCCGCCGCGCGCCCGTCCCTCACCCCCGCGCCTTCAGCAGCGCCTTGAGATCGACCGCCGGGTCGGCGGCCTCCTCCGGCGTCAGCGCGATCCCCGCGGCGATCAGCTTGCGGGCGACCATGTGGTCGGCCGGGCGGTTGACGGTCTCGACCACGGCGAGCCGGTCGCCGCGGAAGCCGAAGACGGTGAAGGCGTTTTCCAGCGGGTCGCCGCGCATCGCCCAGCGGTCGCAGCCGTGGGAAAGGCCCGCGATCTGCAGCTTGAGCGGACCCTGGTCGCTCCAGAACCACGGCAGTGCCGAATAGGGCTCGGCCTTGCCGGTGAGGCGCTTCGCCACGCAGCGCGCCTGGTCGACCGCGTTCTGCACCGATTCCAGCCGGATGCGGCTGCCCGAATGCGGGCTCGGGAAGGCGGCGCAGTCGCCGATCGCCGAGATCGCCGGGTCGGAGGTGAGAAGGAATTCGTCGACGACGATGCCGTTGTCGCAGGAAAGGCCCGCCTCGCGCGCGAGGCCGTCTTCCGGCAGCACGCCGATGCCGACGAGGACGAGGTCGGCGGCAAGGCGTGTTCCGTCCGAAAGCACGACCGCGCGCACCCGGCCGTCCTCGCCCTCGATCCGCTCGACGCCCGCCCCGAACAGCAGCCGCGCCCCGGCGGCGCCGTGGGCGCCGGCGTAGAAGGTCGAAATCTCCGACGAGACCGCCCGCCCGAGCGGGCGCGGGCCGAGTTCGACCACGCTCACCCGCTTGCCGGCGGCCACCGCGGCGGCGGTGAGTTCGAGGCCGATGAAGCCGGCGCCGACCACGACGACGTCGCCCGCCGCCTCGATCGCCGCCTTGAGGCGGGAGGCGTCCTCGATCGTGTAGAGCGTCAGCACGCCGGAAAGGTCGCGGCCGGGCACGGCGAAGGGGCGGGGCACGGTGCCGGTGGCGAGCACGAGGTGGTCGTAGCCAATCGTCTCGCCGTTCGAGAGCGCCACGGTCCGGGCTTGCCGGTCGAGGGCGATGACGCGAGTGCCGCGCTTCAGCTCGATGTCCTTGGCGGTGTAGAAGGCCTCGGCGCGCAGCAGCAGGCCCTCCGCCCCGGTCTCGCCCTTGAGATAGGCCTTCGACAGCGGCGGGCGCTGATAGGGATAGGAGGCCTCGCCGGAGACGAGGACGATGCGGCCGGCAAAGCCCTCGTCGCGCAGGCTGGCGGCGACCTGGACGCCGGCGTGGCCGGCTCCGACGACGACGACGGTTTCGATGGTCATGCTTCCTCTCCCGCGGTGGCCCCGATCGCGAATCGCCCGCGCATCCTGCCCGCACAGGTGCCTCCGGCCCAAGCCCGTTCGCGTGCGGGCCTCCCCTTCGACCAAAGCAGGATCGCGCCGGGGCCCGGACCGGGGGAGAGCGACGATCCGCGCACGTGACAGCGTCCGGGTCCGCTTCTAATGGACAAGCTCCTTCGCAGGTGCAAAAAATCGACGGTCGAAGCGCCCGTAGAAGCGTGAAAGACGGGGGAGAGGACATGACGAAGACCAACCCGGGCAATTTCTTCGAGGATTTCCGGATCGGGCAGGTGATCCGCCACGCGACGCCGCGCACGGTGACGGCCGGCGACGTCGCGCTCTACCAGGGCCTTTACGGCTCGCGCTTCGCCGTGCAGTCGTCGGAGGCCTTCGCCCGGGCGATCGGCTACGGCCGCCAGCCGGTCGACGACCTCCTCGCCTTCCACATCGTCTTCGGCAAGACCGTGCCGGACGTCTCGCTCAACGCCGTCGCCAACCTCGGCTACGCCGGCTGCCGCTTCCTGTCGCCGGTCTACGTCGGCGACACCCTTTCGACCGTGTCCGAGGTGATCGGCCTGCGCGAGAATTCCAACGGCAAGACCGGCGTCGTCTACGTCCGCTCCACAGGCTACACCTCCGACGGCACCGAGGTGGTCGACTACGTCCGCTGGGTGATGGTGCGAAAGCGCGACGAGGCCGCCCCTGCGCCCGAGGCCGTGGTGCCGACCCTGCCGAAGGCCCTGCCAGCCGATGCCCTCGGCGATGCGGTGCCGCTGCTCGACGTCGGCGAATGGGACAACGAGCTTGCCGGCAGCCCGCACCGCTTCGCGGACTATGCGGTGGGCGAGCGGATCGACCACGTCGACGGCATGACCATCGAGGAGGCCGAGCACCAGATCGCGACGCGCCTCTACCAGAACACCGCCAAGGTCCACTTCAACCAGTTCGAGGAAGCCCGCGGCCGCAACGGCCGGCGCATCGTCTACGGCGGCTATGTCATCTCGCTCGCCCGGGCGCTGACCTTCAACGGCCTCGGCAACGCCTTCCACGTCGCCGCCATCAACGGGGGCCGTCACGTCAACCCGACCTTTGCGGGCGACACCGTCTATGCCTGGTCGGAAGTGGTCGAGACCGGGGATATTCCCGGGCGCGCCGACGTCGGCGCCCTGCGCATCCGCACCTTCGCCACCAAGAACCGGCCCTGCGCCGACTTCCCCGGCGTCGACGCCGAAGGCCGTACCGATCCCTCGGTGGTGCTCGATCTCGACTACTGGGTGTTGATGCCGCGGTGATCCGGGCGACTTACGTTACGTATACGTCATGATGCGGCGACGAAGCCCGAAAATTGCGCTTTCCGGGCTTTCGTGTGCCCGTGGTCCGGCCAGACCGTGCTTTCCTCTTTGACGCGCCGCGAAAGACAGGTTAGAACCACAGCAGAAACGGCGCTTTACTTTACTCTTACGTAAACGTCACCTCTGCGGTACGCGGGGCTGGCGGAACGGGGGCGAGGAGGAAAGACGAGGCATGGCAGATCTTTCGCACAGGCGGGCCCGGCCGCTCTCGCCGCATCTGTCGATCTACCGGCCGATGCTGACGATGATGATGTCCATCGTCCACCGCATCACCGGCTCGGCGCTCTACGTCGGGACCTTGCTCGTCGTCTGGTGGCTGGTCGCCGCCGCGATCGGGCCGTCCGCCTTCGCGATCGTCGACGGCTTCTTCGGTTCGATCCTCGGCCGGCTGATCCTGTTCGGCTACACCTGGGCTCTCGTCCACCACATGCTCGGCGGCATCCGCCACTTCGTCTGGGACCTCGGCCACGGCTTCGGGCCCGAGGCGCGCGAAATCCTCGCCCGGGCGACCATCGCCGGCTCGGTCATCGTCACGGTCCTGATCTGGATCGTCGGCTATCTCGTGCGTTGAGGGCTCTCCCATGAAGGCGGACATCCGCACGCCGCTCGGCCGCGTCCGCGGTCTCGGTTCGGCCAGGGACGGCACCGGCCACTTCTGGCAGCAGCGCCTGACGGCGGTCGCCAACGTGGTGCTGATCACCTATTTCATCCTCTTCGTGATCTCGGTGCAGGGCGCCGGCTACGACGGCGTGGTCGCGGCGTTGCAGCATCCCCTCAACGCCATCGTCATGCTGCTCGTCGTGCTGTCGGCCACCGTCCACATGCGCATCGGCATGCAGGTGATCATCGAGGACTACGTCCATTCCGAGGGTCTCAAGATCCTCGCCATGATGGGCAACACCTTCTTCGCGGTCTTCGTCGGCCTCGCCTCGGTGTTCGCCATCCTGAAGATCGGCTTCGGAGGCTGAAAGACATGGCTGCTGCCAGCACGGGCGCCGGCGCCAAGAGCTTCTCCATCGGCGGACGCGCCTATCCCTTCGAGGACCACGCCTTCGACGTCGTCGTCGTCGGGGCCGGCGGCGCCGGCCTGCGCGCCACCCTCGGCATGGCCGAGCAGGGCCTCAGAACCGCCTGCATCACCAAGGTGTTCCCGACCCGCTCGCACACCGTCGCCGCCCAGGGCGGCATCGCCGCCAGCCTGCAGAACATGACGCCCGACTGCTGGCAGTGGCACATGTACGACACGGTGAAAGGCTCCGACTGGCTCGGCGACACCGACGCCATGGAGTATCTCGCCCGCGAGGCGCCCGCCGCCGTCTACGAGCTCGAGCACTACGGCGTGCCCTTCTCGCGCACCGAGGACGGCCGCATCTACCAGCGCCCCTTCGGCGGCCACATGCAGAACTACGGCGAGGGCCCGCCGGTGCAGCGCACCTGCGCCGCCGCCGACCGCACCGGCCACGCCATCCTGCACACGCTCTACGGCCAGTCGCTGAAGAACAACGCCCAGTTCTTCATCGAGTATTTCGCCCTCGACCTGATCCTGTCCGACGACGGTGCCGTCACCGGCGTCATGGCCTGGAACCTCGACGACGGCACCATCCACCGCTTCCGCGCCAAGATGGTGGTGCTGGCGACCGGCGGCTACGGCCGCGCCTATTTCTCGGCGACATCGGCCCACACCTGCACCGGCGACGGCGGCGGCATGGTCGCCCGCGCCGGCCTGCCGCTGCAGGACATGGAATTCGTCCAGTTCCATCCGACCGGCATCTACGGCTCGGGCTGCCTGATCACCGAGGGCGCCCGCGGCGAGGGCGGCTATCTGGTCAATTCCGAGGGCGAGCGCTTCATGGAGCGCTACGC
>CALCDT010000346.1 GCA_937900425.1 uncultured Alphaproteobacteria bacterium
GGCCGGCGCCCGCCAGCCGGCGGGTCGCGCCGGCGGCGAAGCGGCGCTAGGATGGGCCGAACCCGCCGCCCCGTCCCCGAGCCGCGATGCCTCTTCTCCCCTTCCTGCGCGACAACGCCCGCTGGCTCGGCGCGGCCTTCCTGCTGCTTCTCGCCTCCGCCTTCGGACAGACCTTCTTCATCGCCCTGTCGGCCGGGGAACTGCGCGCCGCCCTCGCCCTCACCGACGGCGGCTTCGCGACGCTCTACATGGCGGCGACCCTCCTCGCCGCCGGGCTGCTCACGCTGACCGGTCCGGCGATCGACCGCCATCCGGCCGGCCGCGTCGCCGCCGGCTCCGTCGCCGGCCTCGCCGCGGGCGCCCTGCTGCTCGCCCTCGCCACCGACCTCGCGCTCACCGGTCTCGCCCTCGTTCTGCTCAGGCTGTTCGGCCAGGGCATGCTGGTGCACGTCGCCTTCACATGCCTCGGCCGCTGGTTCGGCGCGAGCCGCGGCCGCGCCGTCGCCCTGGCGACGCTCGGCTTCACACTCGGCCAGGCGGTGACGCCGATCGCGGCGGTGGCTGCGATCGAGGCCGTCGGCTGGCGGACGACCTGGGCCGTGGCCGCCGCCCTGCTGCTCGTCGTGGTCATGCCGCTCGCCGGCCGCCTGTTCGCCCGCGAGCGGATCGCGGAGGAGGAGCGGGAGATCGGTGAAGCGGGGGGCGCGCCGGCGGTCGAGCCGCCGGAGGGGCGGCCGTCGGTGACGGCTTCGGAGGCGGGACATGAGACGGGTGGGGCGGCGCCGGCCCGATCCGTCACACCGGCGCGCGACTGGACGCGGCGCGAGGTGCTGGTCGATCCGATGTTCTACCTGCTGCTCGCCGGCATGCTGCCGCCGGCCTTCATCTCCAACATGGTGTTCTTCCACCAGATCCATCTCGTCGAGCTGCGCGGCTGGGACCTCGAGACCTTCGTCGCCTTCTTTCCCCTGCTCTCCGCCGTCACGGTCGCCGCCGCGCTGGTCGCCGGACGGCTGGTCGACCGGTTCGGCGCGCTGCGGCTGCTGCCGCTCTATCTCGTGCCCTTCGGCGCCGGCCTCCTCGTCCTCGGCCTCGTCGCCGCGCCGATCGCCGGGCCGGCCTATCTGGTGCTCTACGGCGTCACCGACGGCATCTCGCTGACGCTGTTCGGCGCGCTGTGGCCGGAGGTCTACGGCCGGCGCCATCTCGGCGCGATCCGCTCGGTGATCGTCGCCCTGATGGTGGTCGCGGCGGCCGGCGGGCCGGGCCTTGCCGGACTGCTGATCGACGCCGGTGTCCCCTACCCCGCGATTCTCGGGGCGATGGGTCTCTACTGCCTTGCGATTCCACTCCTTCTCGCGCCGGCGGCCGCTCGCGTGCGCCGGCGCGCCGGCGCATTCCGGCCCTTCCCGCTCGCCGATTGATCGCCGCCCCGGCCACGGATAGGGTGCGCGACGTTTTGACAGCGGGAGCCGATCCATGGCGCGCGACACCTCCGACGAGACCCCCATCCGTTCGCTCGAAGACCTCGCCGGGCGGCTGGCCTCGGGCTCGAAGCCGAAGGAGGCCTGGCGCATCGGCACCGAGCACGAGAAGTTCGGCTTCTACCTCGCCGATCACGGGCCGGTGCCCTACGAGGGCCCGCGCGGCGTCAAGGCCCTGCTCGAGGGCATGGAGCGGATGCTGGGCTGGGAGCCGATCCTTGACCGCGGCCGGATCATCGGTCTCGTCGATCCGACCGGCGGCGGCGCGATCAGCCTCGAGCCGGGCGGCCAGTTCGAGCTTTCCGGCGCGCCGCTCGAGACGCTGCACCAGACCTGCAAGGAAACCTTCGCCCATCTCGCCCAGGTGCGCGAGGTCGCCGATCCGCTCGGCATCGGCTTCCTCGGCCTCGGCATGAGCCCGCAGTGGAGCCTTTCCGAGACGCCGCAGATGCCGAAGTCGCGCTACGACATCATGAAGGCCTACATGCCGAAGGTCGGCAGCCGCGGGCTCGACATGATGTTCCGCACCTGCACCATCCAGGTGAACCTCGACTTCTCGTCGGAAGCCGACATGGTGAAGAAGATGCGGGTCGGCATCGCCCTGCAGCCGGTGGCGACCGCGCTGTTCGCCAATTCGCCCTTTACCGAGGGCAAGCCGAACGGGCGTTTGTCGGAACGCTCTGAGATCTGGCGCGACACCGACAACGCCCGCGCCGGCATGATCCCCTTCGTCTTCGACGACGACTTCGGCTTCGCCCGCTACGTCGAGTGGGCGCTCGACGTGCCGATGTATTTCGTCAAGCGCGGCGACACCTATCACGAGGCGACCGAGATCACCTTCCGCCAGTTCCTCGACGGCGGCTTCGAGAAACGGCTGCCGGGGGTCGTGCCGTCGATCGGCGACTGGGACAACCACCTCTCGACGCTGTTTCCCGAGGTCCGGCTCAAGCGTTTCCTCGAGATGCGCGGCGCCGACGGCGGGCCCTGGCGCAAGATCTGCGCGCTGCCGGCCTTCTGGGTCGGCCTGCTCTACGACGAGGAGGCTCTCGCGGCGGCGGGTGCGCTGGTCGCCGACTGGACGACGACCGAGATGCAGGCCCTGCGCGACGCCGTGCCGACCACCGCGCTGTCGACACCCTTCCGCGACGGCAACCTGCGCGAGATCGCCCGCGAAGTGGTGAAGATCTCCCGCGGCGGGCTGTCGCGGCGGGCGCGGCTCAACTCCGGCGGCTTCGACGAGACCCAGTATCTCGACCCGGTGCAGGAGACGCTGGCGAGCGGCAAGACCCCGGCGGAGACGATGCTCGACCGGTTCCACGGCGCCTGGGGCGGCGACATCGGCAAGGTCTTCGAGGCCTACGCCTACTGAGCCCGCCGGCGTCCGGCCTCCTCGACGTCCGCCGGGGCGGTCTCCCGAGGGCCCCCGGGAGCGGTCCCCGGGGCGGTCGGGCGCGGCCAACCACGCGGCAGGTCGACGCTTTTCGCGAGCGGGCGCGATCGATCATTTGACGCGCCGCCCGTCTCGGAGGATCATCGAACCGATTTGGGACCTTCGGCGCGGGAGTTCGGCTTGTATACCTTCACGGATCTGATGCGGCAGGCGCACCATGGCCGCATGGTCGAGAATTTCGCGAGCCAGTTCGGCCTCACGGCGTCCGACACCGAGAAACTGATGGCGACGATGTTGCCGGTCTACGCCATGGGCCTGCAGAAGAACCTGCAGACGCAGGCCGATCCCTTCGGCGTCGTCGCCCTGATCAAGGCGGGCCCGTTCCGCCAGGCCTACGAGAGCTTCGAGGCGGCGGTGTCCGGCTCGGCCCAGGATGCCGGCCGCGACGCGATGATGCGGATCTTCGGCTCCGGCGACGCCGCCAAGGCGATCGCCGACCAGGTCGCGACCATCACCGGCGTCGGCACCGACATCGTCAACAAGATGATGCCGGCGATGACGTCGACGCTGCTCGGCGGCATCGGCAAGGAGATCGAGGAGAGCCCGCTCGCCGGGCTGATGGAGCGCTGGCAGACGGGTTTCGGACTTTCGCCCGGCAAGGCCCCCGACACGCCGTTCAACCCGTTCACCGCACCGATGGAAGCCTTCATGAAGGGCTTTTCCGACGGCAAGCCCGCGGCGGCCGCTCCGGCCCCGGCGCCCGCCGCCGCGCCCGAACCGGCGACGCCGGACCCCGCCGCCGACGGACTCGCCACCCTGCGCCACATCTTCAATGCCGGCCTCGAACTGCAGGAAACCAACCGCAAGGCCTTCGAGCGTATCCTCGAGACCTACCAGCAGCGCTGAGGCGCCTCGCCTTCCGCCCGCGATCGTCGACCGGCCGCGGGCAAAAAAAGAGGCGGCCCGCGTCAGACGAGCCGCCCAAGTCGACCGGCAGGGGGCCGGTAACCGATGCACGCGGGGCGACGATGCGCTCCGCGGCGAAACTCTGTCCGGTCGGACCCCCGGGTCCCGGATCTGACCCCGGGCCGGAAGTTCCGACCCGAATCTCCCGGAACCGGCCGGGGCCGGTGGGGCGGACGCGCGAGGTCGTGCGCCGCCGAAAGGTGCCGCGGCCATCGACGGCCGGCGAGCGGAGCGGCCGGTCGCGCCGGCCGATGACCTGGATTTCCCCACACCCGAGGTTGTCGCAAAATCCCCGGCGACGCCACCCGGAAAGCCGAGAAATCTGCTTCTACCACGACGACGGCTCGCAGCCGCTGCGGCGGATCGATGCCGCCGGAGTTCTCGTCATCCCCGGCGGATCGTTCAGCGTCCGGCGACGGTGGGCGCCGAATCCGGCGCTTTCACGTCGCCGGCACGCGCTTCGCCGCCGGCGGCCCTCCTCCGAAAGGACAACGGCGGGCCCGCCGCGTCCGGCCTCACCAGCCCATCGGCCGGCAGTCGGTGCCGGCGAAGGCGCGCTCTGCGGGCCGTTCGGGACGGCGCCGGATCGGATGGGCCGGCACGATCCGGGCCGATTCGAACATCAGGATCGCGGCGAGGAACTCGTCGCGGCTCGCCCGGGACGAGAAGCCGACGACCGCGCCGCGGTAGAGCGCGAGGGCGTCGGCCGAGACCGGGCGCCCGCTGACCGGGCAGACGTCGTTGATGCAGTCGGCGATGTCGAGGCGGCCCATCATCTCCACTCCGTGTGGTTCGGCGGCGGGACCAGGGCGCGCGGGCCGAGTTGCTCGCGGTCGAGGCCGATGTCGTCGAGCAGCCTGTCGTCCAGATCGTAGAGCGCGAGGCGCGTGCGCCGCATCTCCAGATAGCGCGAGCATTTCGTCACGAAGAGGCCGGCGAGGCGCAGGATCACGCCCGGATGGGCGATCGGGGCGGCGCTGTGGCGGGCGGTGGTCTTGACGATCGTGGTCATGGCTCGGGCTCCGGATGGTGCGGCACGGGTCTCCAGGCGTGCGACACGGAAAGCCTGCCTCACCGGGCAGGGGGTCGGGTTGGGCGGTTGAAGGGAACGGTTCGGTTGTGCGGGATGCCGATCGATAATTCCAACGAATGTTTCTGATGGAACCGATCAGCACCCTTTATGAACGGAGGCGCGCGGGCCCTGTGGACCTCAGCGCATGGCCGAGAGGGACACGACCTGCGCCGTACGGGCGCCGCCTTCGGTCGACACGGCGCGCCGACGCGCCTCCGCCGCCTGCGCCCGCTCTCCGGCCCGCCGCTCGGCGGCGGCACGGGCGAGATGCAGGCTCGGCAGGTCGGTGCCGACCGCCGTCATCGCGCCGAGGACGTCGCCGCGGCTGAGGCCGATGTCGGCGAGCATGCGGTCGTCGACGGCGACGAGGCGCTTCACCGCCCGGCGGTCCTCGAAGGCGAGGTAGTGCGCCAGCAGGGCGCGGCCGAGGGCGGCGGCGAGGCCCGCGAGACGGGCGGGAAGGCCGGCGGGCCGGCGGGCGGGGTCGGTGTGAAGGGACGCGGCGGTCATGGCTCTCTCCGTCGGATATGGCTCTCCCGTTGCCGCGGGAGGGGATCTTCCGCGGATCAAAGTGGCCGGTCGGGCTGCCGTGTTGGCATGGGGGCAGGATGGCCCGGACCTATTGATCAGTCCAACGAATGTTTATAATATCATCCATCATCATCGCTGATGGAACCGCCATGAACGTCCTCGACCTCGACCAGTTGCGCACCTTCGTCGCCATCGCCGAGATGGGCAGCTTCACCGCCGCCGCCGACGTCGTCCACAAGACGCAGTCGGCCGTCTCCATGCAGATGCGCCGGCTCGAGGAGCGGATCGGGCGGCCGATCTTCGTGCGCGACGGCCGCCAGAGCCGGCTGACCGAGGACGGCCGGCGCCTGCTCGACTACGCCCGCCGGATGATCCGCCTCAACGACGAGACGCTGACCGCCTTCGCCGACCCCGGCGTCACCGGCACCATCCGTCTCGGCCTGCCGGACGACTATGCCGACCGGCTGCTGCCGACGGTGCTGGCCGGCTTTTCGCGCATCAATCCCTGCATCGAGGTCGCGGTCGAGTGCCAGGCCAGCACCCGCACGGCGGCCCTCGTCAAGGAGGGCAAGCTCGACCTCGCCATCGTCACCCAGAGCGACATCCAGGACCGCGGCGAGGTGATCCGGCGCGAACAGCTCTACTGGGTCGGCGCCCGCAGCCACCCGGCCCACGAGATCGATCCGCTGCCGCTGGCGCTCGGCCACGAGACCTGCTCCTGGCGCGTGGAGGCGGTGCGCGAACTCGACAAGCTCGGCCGCCGCTTCCGCCTCGCCTATTCCAGCGGCTCGGCGGCGGCTCTGTCGGGGGCGATCCTCGCCGGCCTCGCCGTCACGGTGCTGCCCGAGAGCTCGATCCGGCCCAACATGCGCATCCTCGGGCCGCGCGAGGGCTTTCCCGAACTCTCGATGTGCAACATCGCCCTGATGCGGGCCGAGCACGCCAACCAGCCGATCCACGACGCGCTGGCGGATCACATCCGCACCTCGCTCGGCAACCTGCAGACCACCGTCTTCGCCGAAGCGGCGGAGTGAGGCGCCCGGCCGGCCGCCGGCCCGCCCCCGCCTCGGTTCCTCAGCGCCGCGTCAGCACGACGACGTTGCCGGCAATGACGGCGGCGAGGCCGAGGATGGCCGGGCCGGTCCAGTGGTAGCTTTCGGCGACCGTGGAGATCAGCAGCGCGAACACCGGGATCACCACGGTGACGTAGCCGGCCCGGGCCGAGCCGATCCGGCCGAGCAGGGTGAGGTAGCAGAAGAAGGCGACCACCGAGGAGATCACGGCGAGCCAGACCAGCGAGCCGAGGTAGACCGGCTCCAGCGGGATCGCGAAATCGTCGCCTTTTGCGAGCGCGAGCAGGGCCATGGCCGCTGCGCCGTAGGCCATGCCCCAGGCGTTGGTGGCGAGCACCGGCAGGCCGCGGCGCTGGGCGGCGCCGGAGACGAGGTTGCCGGTGCAGAAGCAGGCGGTGCCCGCGACGCAGAGGCCGAGGCCGAGCAGGGCGTCACCGCCGAGATGGGTCGCGGCGATCTCCGGCCAGAAGATCAGGGCGATGCCGACGAAGCCGACGCCGGCGCCGAGGCCGACCCGCGGCGTGATCTTCTGCTTGAGCACGAGGGCGGCGAGCAGCAGGTTGCCGATCGAGGCCAGCGAGAACACCACCGACAGCAGGCCGGAGGTGAGGAAGCGGCCGCCGAGGTAGAAAAGGTAGAAGTTCACCGAGAACAGCAGGATGCCGAGGCCGGCGAAGCGCAGATGGTCGCCGGGGCCGAAGGCGAGCCGCTCGCGCCGGGCGGCCAGCAGCGCGAACATCAGCACGGCGGCGAGGGCGAAGCGCCAGGCGACCGAGACCTCGGCGGCGACGCCGGCCGTCGTCTGCATCTTGAGCGCGATCCAGCTGGTGCTCCAGGCGAAGATCGAGACGGCGTAGAGGACGACGTCGAGGCCGGCGACCTTCGCCTCCGCGGCCGGAACGGGCGGAGCGACTGGCGCGGCGAAGCCTCGGGACATGGATCGGACTTTCTCGTCTTCGCCGCAGGGCGGCGCGCGCCTCGGGCAGGCAGATGGCAAGCCGACCTTAGGAGTGCCGGCCGTTGCCGTCCAATGCGCGCCGTGAATGGAACCGATCGACGGCGCTGATGGATCGCCGCCCTCAGCGCGCGACGATCGCCACCGCCGCCCCGGCCATCATGCCGCCGGCGGCGCGGTTCATCAGCCGCACGGTGCCGCGGCTCGAGAAGAGCGAACGGGCCCGGTCGGCCGCATAGGCATAAGCCGAGATCACCACCAGCAGCACGGCGACGACGGCGGCGACGAGTTCGGCGAAACCGAGGGCGGTGAGGTGCGGCAGGTCGACGATCGAGGGCACGAGGGCGAGGTAGAACACCATCGTCTTCGGGTTGCCGAGGGTGACGAGGAGGCCGGCGAAAAATGTGCGCAGGGCGGTGTCGCGCGCTCCGGCGGCGACGTCGAGGCCGGCGCCCGGCGCCGCCCGCCACAGCCTCAGCGCCAGCCAGCAGAGATAGGCGGCGCCGGCCCACTTCATCACCAGGAAGGCGACGCCGAAGGTCTTGGCGACGGCGGCGAGGCCGAAGACGGCGGCGGAGAGATAGGCGATGTCGCCGACGACGAGGCCGAGCACCATCGGGAACGTGCCGCGAAAGCCGGCCCCGAGCGCCCGCCCGACGATGGCGGCGACGCCGGGCCCCGGAATGGCTGCGGCGACTCCGAGGGCGAGAGCGAAGGCGGCGAGGGAGACGAGGGTCATCGGGGCACCTGCGGGGGCGGGCTTCGGGGGTCGGCGGTCGGGCTTCGGCTGTCGACCGTCCAGGGGCATGATGGTCCCGCGGCGAGCGGGGAACCACCCGATTTTCCCGCCCTGCCGCTATCGCCGGAGCGGCGGGAATGCTAGATCTTTTTTAGTTTCACTCTCGGAAAATTATCTTCCCTTCATGCACGTCCTCATCGCCCTCAACCATCCGCGCACCAACCTCGGCACCGTCGGCGTCGCCCTCGCCGAGGCGGGGGCGCGGCTCGACGTCGTCGCCTGCCACGAGGGCGGCGTCCTGCCCGAGAGCCACGAGGGCCACGACGCCCTCGTCGTCTACGGAGGCGGCCAGAACGCGCTGGCCGACGCCGAGCATCCCTACCTGCCCCATCTCGCCCGGCTGACGCGGGACTTCGGCGAGGCCGACAAGGCGGTGCTCGGCATCTGCCTCGGCTCGCAGATCGTCGCCCGCGGCCACGGCGGCCGCAACGTCATCGGCCGGCCGATCGAATTCGGCTGGACCGGCATCCGCCCGACCGCGGCGGGACGCGAGGATCCGCTGATGGCCGCGCTCGGCGACGGCGCGCCGATGTTCGAATGGCACAACGACACCTTCGAGCTGCCGCAGGGCGCCGTCCATCTCGCCGAAAACGACCACACCCGCCACCAGGCCTTCCGCATCGGCCGGGCGGTCTACGCCTGCCAGTTCCACTTCGAGGCCTTCCGCCCGGCGGTCGAGGAATGGGTCGAGGACTATTCCGACCTCATCGAGCGCGAGGTGCCCGGCTGGCTCGCCCGCCGCGCCGCGGAGGCGGAAACCCTCGGCCGGCGCGCCGACGAGGTCGGCCTCGCCATCGCGCGGGCCTGGGTCGGGCTGATCGCCCGGCGGAAGGAGGAGGTTGCGACGGCCGGCGCTGCTCGCGCGATCGCGTAACCTCGGCTATGATCGGCGTCCGCAGCCACGCCGTCCGGATCTGCCGATGCCCTCGCAAACCGTCGAACTGCGCAACATTCCGGGCACGGCCGCGGCGGCCGGCTGGTCGGGCGCCCACACGCTGATCGTCGACCGCCCGCCGGGGCGGGCTGGCGGCATGGGTCTCGGCTTCAACGGGGCCGAACTTCTCGCCTTCGCCCTCGGCGGCTGCTTCTGCAACGACCTGCGATACGTCGCCGCCGAGATGGGAATCGATCTCGGCGAGGTCGCCGTGACCGTCACCGTCGTGCTGGAGGGGGAGCCGCTGCTCGCGACCGCGGCGGAGATGACGGTCCTCTGTCGCCGCGCCGACGGCAGCGACGCGGCGGACGTGGTCGAGCGTGCGAAGCGAAGCTGCATGGTCGGCAACTCGCTGCAGCGCGGCATTGCCGTTTCCATCGAGGCCGTGCCACCGTCCGCCTGAGGTCGCCGGCTGTCGGGCCGGGCCTTGCACCCTCCCCGCGGCGGGGCTTCGGTGGATCACGCGGGAGGGGCGACCGACCCCTGTCCTCCGATCCGGATCTCGTCGTAGGGCGGGTGGTGGTCTCGCAGGACATCCGCCGCGAGTTCCGTCCTCAGCATCAACGTCACGCGGTCGTCATGGGAGGCCGACTCGACGTCGAAAGACGCGAAATCGTCGTCGAACGCTTCCTTCAGCAGGCCGAGATTCGTCCTCACGCGGTCGCGCACGCTCTCGTCCAGGACGGCGGCAATCCGCTGGGTCTGTTCCTCCCGCTCGGCCTCACGGGCGGCGACGGTGTCGAGAAACGCAAAATACTGCCGGGAGTCCCGCGGACCCATCAGGTCCTCGCCGCCGTCGCGTCCCCTCCTCTTCCACAGTCGCTCCGGCCACGGTCCCGATTCGAAGGGAACGTCGTTCAGCCAGGCGCCGCCCGCTTCGATGATGTCGAAGACCGTCTGCCCTTCCGCGCGGTCGGCGTGCGACAGGCGGCGTGACCCGTGCAGGAAATGCGGATTGCACAGGGGATGGAACGTGAGGTCGCCTCCGGCCAGCCACGATGCCCGCAAATGACCGAAATGCGTCCTGCTCCGGTAGTAGAGATAGTGATTGTCCAGTTTTTCGGCGACCGTCTTTCCCGGCAGGGCGAGAACCGCCTCGACAAACGTCGGGGCCGCCTCCTCGACCAGTCGCGGAACTGCGGGACTGCGTCGCATGACATTGCGGTAAACCTGCTTCACCTCCGCACGCCGGGAGGGTCCAACCGAGTCCTTCGGCGCGAATTTCGCCCAGAATGTCCGCAGATTCTCGCCGCCACCCCCGCGGATCGTCAGCCGGGGTGTCCCCGGATCACGCGTCCACGGCTGCAACTTCGCGACGAAAGCCGAGCCGCCGCGAAGAATGCGCCAGTGTCTGATGTGATCGTCGAGATCGAGAGCCGGAGAGGAGATTTCGGGTTCGGCCGGCATCCACCACTCGGCGCCGGACCGCCGGACGAGTTCGGTGGCGAGGTGAATGTCGTCCCAGAGGCCCTGCTTCGCCGAGAGGCGCGGATCGGCGCCGATGCAGCGGATGGCTTCGACAGGCAGAGCCTGGAGCATCATCGCAAGACACGCCCGCGAGTCCCGCCCGCCCGAGAGGTGAATGAGCGCCGGCTCCCCGGTGAAGGCATGGAGGCGCCGCATTATGGCGACGGAGCCGTCGAAGCCGAGCCGCAGATGCTCTTCGTAGGTCGTCGCGCCATCCCCCTCGAGGTAACCGGGGCGCTTCCGGACGACGGCGGCTTCCGCGACGTGAAGGTGCTCGTCGGCGCCGAGCCGCCTGATCTGCCGACAGGGTGTCCGGTCGGTGAAGATCTGCCGCAGGAACCTGTGCCCCGAGTAGATCGTCGGCACGCAGGCCGCGACGTCGAGTTGTGGCTGCACGCCCTTCTTTTTCAGGAAGTCCAGCAGGGCCGTGAAATCGTTGCTGACCGCCACGACGGACCGGTCGTTGAGGTCCTGCGACGTGTAATACAACGGATAGAAGCCGAAGTGATCGGTCTGCACGACGAGCGAGCCATCGGCATGGGCGTCGATCCTCATCCACTCGCCGGCATGAATGTCGGCGTTCTCCACCCGGGGCTCCGGCGTCGCTCCATCGAGCCGGATGACCGGATCGTGTCCGGCCCCGTAAGCGATGCCATCGAAGGCGACGTTCCCCCTTCTGGCGACAGGACCAGACAACTCGGCGACGAAGGCGCGAATGATCACTGACATCCCTCATCCATCCATCAGGGGTGATCTGAACTGCATAGACCGCCCTGGACCTCGGCGCTACTGGCCCCGAAGAACACCCGAACCCTTCACGGGACGGACAGTGCGGTGAACGCCTAGCGCAGACGAGCGCAAGCGAGGACGGCGGGCGATGCGGCCGAGCGGGCCAAGTTGGTCGACACCCTTGACCTTGCCGCCGTGAGCGTGTCCCCTCCCGCCACGCCGCATCCGGGAGGTGCCATGACCGACGCCCGCCACTCCGACACCCGACCCGGCGAGACCGGCAACGCCGCCGAATTCACCGTCTCGGAGATCTCCTTCGCCCTCAAGCGGACGGTGGAGGACGCCTTCGGATTCGTGCGGGTGCGCGGCGAGATCTCCGGCTATCGCGGCCCGCATTCCTCCGGCCACGCCTATTTCGCGCTGAAGGACGACAAGGCGCGGATCGAGGCGGTGGTCTGGCGGCCGACCATGGGGCGCCTGCGCTTCCGGCCGGAGGAGGGGATGGAGGTGATCGCCACCGGCAAGCTCACCACCTATCCCGGCACCTCGAAATATCAGATCGTCATCGAGGCGCTGGAGCCGGCCGGCGCCGGCGCGCTGATGGCGATGCTGGAAGAGCGCAAGAAGCGACTCGCCGCCGAGGGCCTGTTCGACCCGGCGAGGAAGCGGCCGCTGCCCTATCTGCCGCGGGTGATCGGCGTCGTCACCTCGCCGACCGGCGCGGTGATCCGCGACATTCTCCACCGCATCGCCGACCGGTTTCCCGTGCGGGTGGTGGTCTGGCCGGTGCGGGTGCAGGGCGAGACCTCGGGCGCCGAAGTGGCGGCGGGGATCGCCGGCTTCAACGCCCTCGACGGATCGGGCGGCCTGCCGCGCCCCGACGTGATCATCGTCGCCCGCGGCGGCGGCAGTCTCGAGGACCTCTGGGGCTTCAACGACGAGGTGGTGGTGCGTGCCGCCGCGGCATCGCAGATCCCGCTCGTCTCCGCCGTCGGACACGAGACCGACTGGACGCTGATCGACCTCGCCGCCGACATCCGGGCGCCGACGCCGACCGCGGCGGCGGAAATGGCGGTGCCGGTGCGCGCCGACCTGCTCGACATGCTCGCCGACCTCGCCCGCCGCCAGCACCGCGCCGGCGCCCGCGGCATGGAGGCCCGGCGCACCGCGGTGCTGGC
>CALCDT010000347.1 GCA_937900425.1 uncultured Alphaproteobacteria bacterium
AACATGTCGGTCATGTCTCCGAACACCTGTCGGTCATGTCCCAAGGCTGAACATCGAGGCCGGTGATGACGGGAGAGAGGCTGAAATCCCGAACGTCTGCCGATTTCGCCGAACCGGAGAGCAATGTTCGAGCCTGATGAGGACGACCGAGAGCCTGATCTCCGCCACCTCCTCGGAATGAAGTCGAACACGTCGGCAGCGGCGTGCGGGCAGCGTGACGCTCCCGACCTGAACGAGGGGAAAGAGAGTACCGACGAGCGTGCACGCCCGCGTCAACCAAAAACCCGCAGATTCCTTCCCTCGCCCCTCACAGCCCGATCAGCACCGCCCAGATCGAGACCGTCACCACGCCGACCGCCGTCGACAGCGTGATCACCGACGAGGCGAGGCCGTGGCCGTGGCCGAAGTGGTTGGCAATGAGATAGGCGTTGACGCCGGTCGGCACCGCGGCCGTCAGCACCAGCGCCGCCGTCCACACCGGATCGAGGCCGACGAGCCGGGCGAGGAGAAAGACCACCGCCGGCATCACCGCGAGCTTGAGCGCCGCGACCAGCACCGCCGGGCCGAGGTTGCCGGCGAGGCCGTATTTGCGCAGGGCCATGCCCATCGAGATCAGCGCCACCGGGCCGGCGACGCCGGCGAGCTGGTCGACCACCGCCTTCACCGGGCCGCCGAGGCCGATGCCGAGCACGTGGAAGACGACGCCGAAGGCGAGGCCGATCACCAGCGGATTGCGGGCGAGGGTGCGGCCGACGTAGCCGAGAATGGCGAGCAGCGAACGCGGCGCCGCCCCGCCCTCGCCGCGCCCGGCCCGCTCCATCATCACCGTGCCGGCGATCATCATCACGGGAAGGTGCACCGAGAGCACGATGGTGAGGGCGACGAGCCCCTTCTCGCCGAGCACGGACGCCACCAGCGGCAGCGCGATGAACACCGTGTTGGAGAAGCCCGACGAGACGCCGGCGACGACGCCGATTCGCGCGTCGCGCCCCATCAGCCGCGTCGCCACCAGGTGGCCGAGGGTCCAGGCGGTGAAGGCGCCGCCGAAATAGCTGATCCACAGCGCCCAGGGCGAGGCGCCGTGGAAGTCGGCGTTGACGATGGTGCGGAACAGCAGCAGCGGCACGCCGAGCTTGAAGACGAAGTCGCCGAGCGCCTCGCCGACCTCCGGCCTCAGCAGCCGCGAGGCGACCGCCGCGTAGCCGATGGCGATGAGGGCGAAGATCGGAAGGACGTTGTCGACGATCTGCGACATGGGGCGGCCGGCGTTCGGGAGAGGGACGAGGACGCGGGGCGACCTTCGGTCCTCCTATCACCCGCCCCTTCCCCGCTGCAACCACGGCGCCCGGCATGCCAGCGATGCACGAACGCCGTCGGCCGGCCCTAGGCTCGCAATCCCCCCGTCCCCTCGACGAAGGCCACCACCTCGTCGACGCACTGACCGGCGCGCACGTTGGTGAAGACGAAGGGCTTGTCCTTGCGCATCTTCCTGGAATCCCGGTCCATCACCTCGAGCGAGGCCCCGACCATCGGCGCGAGGTCGATCTTGTTGATGACGAGGAGGTCGGAGCGGGTGATGCCCGGGCCGCCCTTTCTCGGGATCTTGTCGCCGGCGGAGACGTCGATGACGTAGATCGTCAGGTCGGCGAGCTCCGGCGAGAAGGTCGCGGCGAGGTTGTCGCCGCCCGATTCGATCAGGATGACGTCGAGCTTCGGGAAGGCCCTGGTGAGGTCGGCGACGGCGGCGAGGTTGATCGAGGCGTCCTCGCGGATCGCGGTGTGCGGGCAGCCCCCCGTCTCGACACCGAGGATGCGCTCCGGCGGCAGCGCACCCGAGCGGGTCAGGAACTCCGCGTCTTCCTTCGTGTAGATGTCGTTGGTGATCGCGGCGATGTCGTAGGTCTCGCGCAGGCGCTTGCACAGCGCGTCCATCAGCGCGGTCTTGCCGGAGCCGACCGGCCCGCCGATGCCGACCCGGAGGGGTCCGTTCGGGGAAGACGTCATGAGCGGAACAACCTCGTATACTGGGTTTCGTGTTTCATGGAGGCGATGTCGGCCGCGATCGCGGCCCCGCCGATGTCGTCCAGCGACGCCGCGGCCGCCTCCGAGACGACGGCGTGGACCGTCTCCTCGAGCGCGGCGATCACCCGCTGGCCGTCGGTCTGGCCGAGCGGCACGGCCCGCACCGCGGCCGAGACGAGATTGGCGGCGAAGGCGGTGAGCGCCGCGCTGGCGGCGGGGACGAGTGGCACGCCGTGGTCGGCGGCGGCGACGGCGACGGCGACCGGGTAGACGATCGGCCGGTCGATGGTCGCGAGTGCCCCGAGGATCGGGGCGCCCCAGGTCTTCAGCACCGTGTCGGTGAACGCCCGGCCCTGCGCGCTCGCCTCGAGCCGGCGCTCCTTCGACGGACAGAGCGCATAGCCGAGGGCGAGGATCTCCTCCAGCCGGTCGAAGTCGGCATGGACCGCCGCGGTCCAGGCGTTGGCGAAGAGGATCGTGTCGCTGCGCCCGGCCCCGTGGACGAGGATCGCCGCGATCCACGCCTGAAGGCTCTTCGCGTCGCGGACGTCGCCGGCCTCGATCGCCCATTCGAGGCCGTGGGAATAGGTGAAGGCGCCGACCGGGAAGGCCGGCGACAGCCAGGTCGAAAGACGGACCAGCCCGGACAGGCCGAGGCCCTCGCTCATGGGCGCCGCTCAGTGGTCATGGTCGTGACCGCAGCCGCAACCCGGTCCGTGCCGGTGGCCGTGATCGTGATCGTGATCGTCGGAATGGTCGTGACCATGATGATGGTCGTGGTCGTGGTGATGATGCCCGTGGTCGTGGGCATGATCATGGTCTTGATCGTGGGCATGACCGTGGCCATGTCCATGCCCGTGCTCGTGACCATGCACGGTGCCGTGGCCGTAGGCGCCGCCTTCCGGATCGAACGGCTTCGTCACGTGGGCGACCTTCGCGCCGAGCTTCAGAGCCATCTCCTCGATGACGTGGTCCTCGCGGATCAGCAGCCGGTCGCCGGAAAGCTGGGTCGGAAGGTGGCGGTTGCCTAGATGCCAGGCGAGGCGGACGAGGTGGGCGGTGTCGTTGGCGGTGATCTCGAGCAGCCGCTCGGGCCTGGCGGTGACGAGGATGACGCGGCCGTCTTCCAGTTCCAGCGCGTCGCCCTCGGTCATCACCTTCGCCTCCGGCAGGTCGAGCAGGAAGGCGGTGCCGCCGGCGCAGCGCATCACGAGGCGGCGGCGGTGGCGCTCGTCGCGGTCGAGATGCAGCGTGTCGGAGGGCTCGGTCGAAAAGCTGCCCTTGGGCAGGATGCTGATCGCGCGGATCATGAGGAGGATCCTTCGTCGGGAAAGAGGCCGAGGAGACGGTCGGCGACGGCGAGGCCGAGCGCGCGGTGCGCGCCGACCTCCATGTGGATGCCCTCGACCGGGCTCATCTCGGCGACGGTGCCGGCGTCGAGGAAGTCGGTCCGAAGCATCGCCGCCATCGCGGCGATGGCGGGGGCGAGCCGGCGGCTCTTCTCGTGGCCGCCGGTGAACATCTCCGTGAGGCAGCCGACCGCGCGGATCGGCGGCGGCGCGACGAGCAGGATCTTCGGGTCGGGATGGGCGGCGAGCCGCGACGCCCGCACCGCCTCGACCAGCCGTGCGAGCCCGAGGGCGATGTCCTGCGGCGGCAGCGAGAAGCGCATCTTGAGATCGTTGGTGCCGAGCATGATGACGACGGCGTCGAGCGGCCGGTGGCTCTCCATCAGCGCCGGCAGCATCCTGAGGCCGTTGCGGTCGGCGCCTTCGATCGGATCGTCGTGAACCGTGGTGCGTCCCGGCAGCCCCTCGTCGATCACGGTCCATCCCGCCCCGAGCGCGGCGCGCAGCACACCCGGCCAGCGCACCTCGGCCGGATGGCGGCGGGCGTCGGAAAGGTCGCGCATCGGCACGGTGCCGTAGGTGTTGGAATCGCCGAAGAGGAGAACCGTCGTCATCGCCGCGCCCTCAGGCCTTCGCCGGCATCAGCTCGGCCGGCGGCTTCCAGCGCGGCAGGTCGGCGATGCGTCCGACCCAGGCCTCGACGTTCGGAAACGCCGCCGCCCGGTCGATGCCGGTCTCCTCGCCGTAGAAGACGTAGCCGGCGAGCGAGAGGTCGGCGATGGTCGGCCGCTCGCCGATCAGGAACGACCGGTCGGAAAGATGCCGGTCGACGATGCCGTAGGCGGCGAGCGCGCGGGCGCGCAGGAACTCCGTCACCGGCGTCTCGCCGGTCTTCTGGATGCCGTAGAGGAAGCGCAGTGTCGCGTAGTAGCTCGTGAACTTGTGGTTGTCGAACAGGATCCAGCGCCAGATCTCCCGCCTCTCCTCATCGTTGCCGGCGCCGTATTTGCCGGTGGTCTCGGCGAGATAGTCGAGGATGACGCCGGACTGGGTCAGCTTGCGGCCGCGATGCTCCAGCACCGGCGCCTCGCCCATCGCGTTGACGCTGTCGCGCCAGTCGCTCTCCCGCGTAACCCCCTCGAAATAGGGGACGAACTTCGGCTCCCAGTCGCAGCCGGACAGTTCCAGCATCAGCGCCGCCTTGTAGGCGTTGCCGCTTTCGAGGAAGCAGTGCAGCAGGAATTCGCTCATGCGCGATCTCTCGACGTGTTACGGGGCGCGAGGCCGCCCGCGCGCTTTCCTGCAGGACCGTGCCGCTCGCGCGGGGACGGTAAGCGCGAAGCGGGGCGGCGCGCCGCGCGAGCCTATGCGCAAGCCCGCGGCCCTGTCCAGCCGGCAATCCGGGGGCGCAACCTCGGCTGAAACCGGCCGCGCTCAGGCCCCCGCCGTCGTCGCGGCGGCCGCACGCAGCGCGGCGATCCGGGCGCGGGCGCTCTCGGGCATGTCTTCCTCGCCCTCGCGCTCGGCGGCCTCGAGCAGCAGGCTGTCGCAGCGGCCCTCGATGGCGTCCTGCAGGGTGTGGAAGAACGCGCGCGGCGGCAGACCGGGCGGGATCGGCGGCAGGATCTCGACCGTGATCCGCCCCTTGCGCTGGACCATGCGCCGGCGCTGCCAGACGAGGCCGGCGTCGAGCGCCACCGGCACAACCGTCGCGCCGAGTTGCTCGTAGAGCCGGACGATGCCGAACTTGTAGGCCGGCTCCGCCCCGGGCGGGCGGCGGGTGCCTTCGGGGAAGATCAGGATCTGGCGGCCCTCGTCGAGGGCGCGGCGGGAGGCCTCCATCATCCCGGCGAGGGCTGAAGAGCCCCTGGAGCGGTCGACCGGCACCATGTCGAAGCGCTTCATCCACCAGCCGAACACCGGGATGTACATCAGCTCCTTCTTGAGCACGAAGACCGGGTCGTCGAAATGCGGGAAGAGGGCCAGCGTCTCCCACATCGACTGGTGCTTGACCGCGACGATCAACCCGCCCTTCGGGAGCCGTTCCTCGCCGATCCACACGTGCGGCGCCCCGATCACGACCCGGTGCAGCATCATGGCGCCGCGGCACCAGAGCTTGGCGATCGCCGTCAGATGACGGCGCGGCAGCACGATCGTCGGCGCCAGCAGCACCATCGAAATCGCCAGATAGGGATAGAGCAGCGTGTTGAAGAGGAGGGATCTGAACAGCATGGCCGCCGCGGCGTGAGGGAGCGTGCGCGGCGCGCGGACGGGGTCAGCCGAAGGCGAGCCGGAAGGAAGCCGCGATATACTTCACATATTCGAGCACGAGAAGACGCAGCGTCTCCTGCCGTTCGTACCAGGCGCCGAGATCGATCGAGGACGGCGCCACCGGATAGGCGAGAAGGTCGACGTCCGGCATGGCGTGGGCGAGCTCGGTCATGCCGCGCGGCATGTGGTAGGCGCTCGTCACCACGATCAGCGACTTGAAGCCGTTCTGCGCCACCCACTTGGCGGTCTCGGCGGCGTTGCCGATGGTGTCGGCGGCCTTGCGGTCGAGGTCGACGCAGCAGTCGAAGATCGAAGGGTCGGTGTCGGTGAGATGGCCGATCTGGTCGGTCCGGGTCGCCGGATGGACGCCCGAGATCAGCAGCCGCCGGCCATGGCCGCCGACGAGCAGTTCCATCGCCCCGCGGACCCGCTCGCTGCCGCCGGTCAGCACGACGATGCCGTCGGCGCTCGGCATCGGCACCGGCGAGGGCACCATGGTGGCCACCCGGTCGGCGAAGCGCAGGAAGCCGTCGAGGGCGAAGCCGAGGCCGCCGAGACCGAGGCAGGAGACGACGAGGAGGATGGCGGGGATCGAGAAGCGCCGCCGCGCGGCGCGGCGCCGGCCGCGGCGGGAAGCGTCGGCGTCCGCTGCGCCGAACGTGTCGCGGGCCGCCGGGAAGAACTCTGTCGGCAACATCGTCATGTCACGATGATCTCCGCTGAATGCGGCGTGACGACGGCGGAGCGATGGGGCATCGTCTTCGTGGTCTCTCGTCTCCGGGCGGGTGGCGGACGGTCCCGGCTTCCGGCCGTCTTTCCCGAACGCTGATCGAATCACGATTCCGCGATCCGCGCATCCGGATTTTCATGACATCCCTGAAAAAGATCGAACGCCATCGTCACTCTATGCCACCGCCGCGGCCGCGCCGAGCCCGCCCCGGTCACTCGATCTCGTTCAGCGCCCGGTGCACCGCCCAGCGCGAGGTCGCGGCGGTGAGGATGGCGACGCAGAAGATCAGCACGACGACGCCGGCGTAGCCGGCGGGCCCGACCGCGACCCCGCCGACGAAGGCGGAGAGCTGGTCGGCGCCGGGCAGCCCGGCACTGCCCCGGGTGAGCAAGGCGACGACGACGAAGCACAGAAGGGCGAGGCCGCCGCCGATCAGCCCGCCGCGCACGCCGAGCATCAGGAAATGGCGCTGGAACTCGCGGGCGATGAAGCCGGGCTCGGCGCCGACGAAATGCAGGACGCCGATGACGTCGCTGTTGCCGGCCATCGCCGCCCGCGTCGCGAAGACGATGCTGAGGACGAGGGCGACCAGCACCAGGGCGAGGATGCCGCCGCCGCCGATCACCATGGCCTCGGCCATCGCCCGCAGCCGGTCGATCCAGGCGACGTGGTCGTCGAGGCTCGCCCCGCGCACCGCCCCGTCGATCTCCTCGCGCATCGCCGAAAGGTCGACCGCCGCGGGGTCGTCGACCTCGACGACGACGAGCCGCGGCACCGGTAAAGCGTCGAGGTCGACGCCGCTGCCGAGCCAGGGCTCGAGCAGCCGCCGCGTCTCGGTGTCGGACAGCGCCCTCACCGCCCCGACGCCGGAGAACTCCTGCGCCAGCGCCACGGCCCGGCGCACTTCCGCCGCGGTGTCGACGCCCTCGATCGGGCGGATCTCGATCGTCACCTCGCGGCCGATGTCGCTGGCCCAGGCCCGCGCCGCATCGTCGATGACGGCGACGGCGCCGACCGTCAGGCTGGCGAGAAAGGTCATGATGGCGATGACGAGGGTCAGCGCCCGCCCGGCGATCGACTGCGGCGGTACGATGCTGGTCCGCGACCAGTCCTCGCCCTCGCCGTCGGCGCCGCGCCGTCGGCGGGCGGGCTCCTCGTCCGCGACCCCGGCGCTCACGCGTAGATCTCCATGCGGCCGTCTTCCAGCACCATCCGGCGGGCGTCGACCTGGTCCATCAGGTGGAGATCGTGGGTGGCGATGATCACCGCCGTGCCGAGCCGGTTGAGCTCGATGAACAGCCGCAGCAGCCGGCGGGCGAGCGGCGGGTCGACGTTGCCCGTGGGCTCGTCGGCGAGCAGCAGTTCCGGCTTGGTGATGAGCGCCCGGGCGATGGCGGCGCGCTGCTTCTCGCCGCCCGACAGCACCGGCGGCAGCACGTGCATGCGCTCGCCGAGCCCGACCCATTTCAGGAGGTCGACGACGTCGGCCCGGTATGTCGCCTCGTCCTGGCCGAGCACGCGGTAGGGCAGCGCCACGTTCTGGTAGGTGGTGAGATGGTCGAGCAGCCGGAAATCCTGGAAGACGATGCCGATCCGCCGCCGCAGCCGCGGCAGTTCCCTGCGGCCGACCTCGCTGGTCTGGCGGCCGAACACGGTGATCAGACCGCGCGTCGGCTTCAGCGACAGGAACAGCAGGCGCAGCAGCGTCGTCTTGCCGGCGCCCGAGGGGCCGGTCAGGAACTGGAAGGAATGCGGGGCGACGTGGAAGGAGAGGTCGCGCAGGACCTCCGGCCCCATCCCGTAGCGCAGTCCCACGTTTTCGAACCGGATCACGCGCTCGTCCTCGTCTTTCGCCGGCGCGGATCATGCCAAAGCCGACTTAAGCCTTTCTTAATCATATCGTCGTCCGCTGCGCTCTCGCCCGCGTCCGGCTTGCGGCCGGCGAGGGCGGGCGACGGTGGACGATCGGCGATTCCGCTTGCCGCGGTGCCGCCCGACCTGAACAATGTCGCGGCGACGAGGGTCGGGATCGGCGAGAGCATCGGCACGGCCGGCCCGCAGGCGTCGCAGCGACCGGGCCGGCGGGCCGATCCCGCATTCTCGACTGGACGGTGGCGACACGACGGCGGCCCATGAAGATCATCTGTCCCAACTGCCAGACGTCCTACACGCTTTCCGCCGACGCCATCGGCCCGGAAGGCCGCAAGGTCCGCTGCAAGCGCTGCGGAACGGTGTGGCACGCTATGCCCGAGGCCGAGGCTTTTCAACCCGCGGCCGCCGCCGCGGCCGACACCGGGGCCAACGACGAAGCGGATGCCGGCGACCCCTGGGTCGCCGCGACCGCCGACGCCGGGGGCACCGAAGCGGCGGCCGCCGCGGCCGGAGGGCCGAGCGAGGCGGAACTCGACGCCGCCATCGGCGAGGGCCGGGTGATCGACGCCGTTCCCGAAGGCTTCGCCCAGGCCGGCGAGGAGCGT
>CALCDT010000348.1 GCA_937900425.1 uncultured Alphaproteobacteria bacterium
CTTGAATCAGCGAATGCTCCCTACCGCTAGACCTAATCGAGTACGGACCCTAGTGGATTTTCTTAACGCATCGCCCTCCGGGGTCACCGGCGGCGTCTCGACAGCATCCCTCCTTCGCTCGCGCGCCGCTGCGCCGGTTCTCGTCGACGGGTCTCCGGCTGCTGGCGACATGGGAACGAGGCGCGTCCGGGGTAGGGCCGGCGGGCAGGCCGGTCGCGGATGCGAAAAGGGCCCGGCGATGCCGGGCCCCTCGCGCTCGATAGCTTCGGATACCGGCGGGTCGGCGACAGTTCAGCCGCTGGTGATCGGCGCGGCCGGCGCGCGTTCCGGGGCCGTCGGTGCGCCGGAGGCGACAATGGCAGGCTCAGCGGCGGCTTCCGCTTCGGCCGCGGCGAGCTGCCGGCGCTCGAGCAGAGCCATCGCCACCGTCGCGCAGAAGGGCAGGGCCTGCACCACCAGCACGATGGCGAAGACGTAGATCTCCCGCACCTCGTCCGTGTTGGTGAAGACGAGCAGCGCCGAGCCGATCAGGAGCAGGCTGCCGAGCACCGCCTCGACCGTCGCCGGGAAGCTCGCCGTGGTGCGCTTCTTGGTGCCCTTGGCGGTGCGCAGGAAGGGCAGGCTGTCCGACACGAGGCCCTTCGCCACCGCCCGCGCGATGGTGAACTGCAGGCTCATCGCCGCCACCGCCGCCCCGGCCGCGTAGCGGAACGGCATCTTCACGCGCAGCCGGTAGAGCAGCGAGAAGTGGACGACGTTGACGAGGAACACCACCACCACCGGCAGGGTGAGCACCGAGTCCGGCAGGGCGATGCCGGCGAAGGCGACGACCGGCACCCACAGGAGGTTGAGGAGCGCCGCGGCGACGCCGAGCGTCTCGGCGCCGAGCCAGTTCAGCCAGCCCATCAGGAACTCGGCGCGCTGGCGAAAGCTCAGGCTGGAGCGGCCGGGCAGGAAGCGCCGCCAATGTTTGCGGGCGATCTGCAGGCCGCCGTAGGCCCAGCGATGGCGCTGCGTCTTGAACGACTGGTAGTCGTCCGGCAGCAGGCCGTGGCCGTAGCGCTCGCGGGTGTAGTGGGCGGTCCAGCCCTTTTCCAGGATGGACAGGCCGAGGTCGGTGTCCTCGGTGATGGTGTCGCTCGACCAGCCGCCGGCCTCGTCGAGGGCGAGGCGACGGATCAGGCACATGGTGCCGTGCACGACGATGGCGTTGGTCTCGTTGCGCTCGACCATGCCGATGTCGAAGAAGCCGGCATATTCGGTGTTCATCACGCCGTGGAACAGGCTGCGCTCGCCGTCGCGGTGGTCCTGCGGCGCCTGCACGAGGCCGACGCGCGGATCCTCGAAGGCCGGCACCAGGTCCTTCAGCCAGTTCGGAGAGACGACGTAGTCGGCGTCGAGGAGGCCGATGATCTCGGCGTCGGCGGCGGTGTGCTCCAGCGCGATCCGGAGCGCCCCCGCCTTGAAGCCGGTGATGTTCTGCAGATTGAGGAACTTGAAGCGCGGGCCGAGCTTGGCGCAGTGCTCCTCGATCGGCATCCAGAACGCCGGGTCCGGTGTGTTGTTGATGGCGACGATGCACTCGAAGTTCGGGTAGTCGAGCGCCGCGACGGAATCGAGCGTCTGCTTCAGCATCTCCGGCGGCTCGCGGTAGGCCGGGATGTGGATCGACACTTTCGGCGCGCGCGGCGGTTCGCCGTCCGTCGGCAGGTGCACGGCGGGGACGTGCAGGGGGGACAGCGCGAGGCCGGTCGCCGGGGCAGCGCCGGGCCGCAGCAGCCGCCGCGGTCCCCGCCCGAGCGTCACGCTGGCGATCTCCTCGATCCGCGACAACGACAGCAACGCCAGCGGCACGAGCAGGATCAGCCCGGCGATCCACATGATGGCGCTGCCGACGACGAGATAGTGCGAGAGCGGGTGGGCGATCGTCACCGCGAGCCAGGCGCCGACGCCCTGGGCCGCCGCGGCGAACAGGAAGGCCTGCGCGAAGGTCGGCTGGGAGAAGGCGAAGACGACGAGCGACAGCAGGGTGCCGACGAGGAGCGCGGCGCCGACGATGCGTTCCTTGTTGCGCTCCTTGATGACGCCGGCGAGGTCGAACTTGAGCTGGCGGTCGGCGTCGAACAGCCCCCAGTAGGCACCGACCGAGCCCTCGTTCACCTTCCAGCGCTGATCGAACGCCTCGATGATGTTGTAGTCGATGCCGAGGTCGCGGGCACGGTTGACGAAATCCCGCAGGATCTCGGCCTGGGCCATCTGGCCGGGCTCCGCCGCCTTCATGTTGTAGCCGCCCGACGGCCAGCCGAACTCGGCGATGACGACGTGCTTGCCGGGGAAGGTCTGGCGCAGCTCGTTGTAGGCGTCGATGGCGTGCTGCACCACCTCCTCGCGCGGCACGCCCTCCCAGTAGCCGAGCATGTGCGCGGCGATGAAGTCGACCGAGCCGACCATCTCCGGGTTGTCGAGCCAGGTCGCCCAGATGTCGCCCGTCGTCACCGGCACCGGGCTGTCCTGGCGCACCTTGCGCAGGATCTCGGCCATCTCGGCGCCGGTGTGCTCGCCGCGCAGCACCGTCTCGTTGCCGATGATCAGCGCCTCGACGTTGTTGTACTTGCGGGCGAGTTCGAGGGCGGTCTTGATCTCGCGCTCGTTGCGCTCCTGGTCCTTGTCGAGCCAGGCGCCGACGGCGACCTTCATCCCGAACTCCTGCGCGATCGCCGGCACGTGCTCAAGGCCGCCGGTGGTCGTGTAGGTGCGGATGTTCTTGACGTAGGGGGCGATCACCGCGAGGTCGGAGCGGATCTGCTCCGGCGTCACCTCGGCCCCCTCCTCCGGGTTCTGCGAGGCCGTGTAGGGCGCGAACGACACGCTCTGCAGCTTGCCGCTGATGTCGGGAGCGACGACCTCGCGGTCGTTGGCGATCCAGATGGCGGCGTGGCCCACGGCAGCAAGGAAGACCGCGGCGAAGGCCACAGGCACGGCCCGCCGGACAGAGGCGACGAAAGACATCGCGCTAGAGCTCCACGACATGCGGACAGTGACCCAGCCCTAACGTCATCGGCGTCGTTCCGTTCCGAACGACGAGGCCTGCAGGTTCCCCCGCCCCATAGCAGTAGCGATGCGATTATGATGGAAATTTGGTCATGGAAATAAGTCGAGCACTGCCCCGACGCGGGACCCCGCGCCAGGGTTAACGAAGGCCTGTCGAAACTGTGGAAATCCGCGGGTTCAGGGCGCCGGAGGCGTCGCCGGGGGCTTCTGGATACCCTCCTGCGACGCAGCGTCGCCCCCCTCGGCCGGCGCCTCTCCGGTCGCCTCGCTGCCGTCGGCCGGGGGCGCCGGCTGCCGCAGCGTCGCCGGATCGACGGCCGGGTCGGCCCAGCAGGCCCGCGTGCGCTGCGGCAGTGTAGGGTCGCCCTGGTCGGCGACGACGCCGATGTTGACGAGGCAGCGGAAGGCGAGGGGGACCCGCTCCTTCGGGCAGCCGAAGCGGTCGTAGAGATTGAAGAAGTCGGTCGCGGTGCGGATGTCGTCCCGCCACAGGAGGCTGAGGATGCGCTCGCCCGCCCACTGGCACTCGAGGCTCTCGGGGCGCGGCGCGCTCCCGTCGAGCTTCAGCGGCGCGGCC
>CALCDT010000349.1 GCA_937900425.1 uncultured Alphaproteobacteria bacterium
CCCCTGTTCCCACCGCGAGACGGCCGGCTGTGACACCCCGAGCAGCTCGGCGAGCGCCGCCTGCTTCATGCCGTTCGCCCGCCGCCACGTCCGCAGCCGCGGGCCGATGGGCCCCACGGGGCCGGTGTCGGCCGCTCCGCGGACGGCCCTCGACGACGATGACATGGCCTTCTCCCCGGCGCGCGAGACGGGGCGAGCCCGCCGTCGCGCGTCGACCGACCGGATTATGCCCGGCCGACGCGGGTCCGGCGATCACAATGGTTCCGTCTTTCGCGGGGCTTTCGTGATCGGCGCCGGACAGGACCTGCCCCCCGAGCCCCGGTCATGCGACGGGCATTCGGCCGGGTTCGAGATAGCGGTCCGCCCCGGTCCGGCGGACGGGCGGATTCGCGGCCCCGCTCACGTCCGGCCGACGACGAGGCAGGCGAGGTAGGTGGCGTAGGCGGCGACGAAGAGGCCGCCCTCGAGCCGGGTGATGATGCGGCCGCTGAGGAAAACGGGGATGCAGACGAGGGCGACCAGCGCCATCACCGGGATATCGATCCAGATGAGCTCGGTCGTGACCGGGATGCCCTGCGGCGTCACCAAGCATGCGGCCCCGAGAATGAAGAAGATGTTGTAGACGCTGCTGCCGAGCAGGTTGCCGACGGCGATGTCGCGCTCGCCCTTCAGGGTCGACAGGATCGTCGTCACGAGCTCCGGCGACGAGGTTCCGATCGCCACCACGGTCAGGCCGATGAACGCGTCGGAGACGCCCCAGATGCGGGCGAGAGCGACCGATCCGTCGACGAACCAGTCCGCCCCGAGCGCGATAACGGCGATGCCGACGCCGAGGGCCGTGAGGTTGGCGACGACCTGGCGGCGCGCCTGCGCGCCGTTCCAGTCGGTTGCGTATTCCCGCTGGAACTCCGCCCGGATCGCCCGGCTCTCGCGCTGCGCCTGGTGCACGACGATGACCGTGTAGAGCGCTCCGGCGGCGACGAGCACGAGGCCCTCGCGCTGCGTCAGGTGGCCGCCCATCGCCATGACCATCAGCGCGATCGCGGCGATCACCATCACCGGCAGGTCGAGCCGGAGGGTCTGCACGTGCAGCCCGAGCGGCCGGATGAAGGCGCTGAGGCCGAGGATCAGCAGGACGTTGACGGTGTTGGTGCCGGCGATGTTGCCGACGGCGAGCGCGCCGTTGCCCTGCGCCGCCGCATCGATACTGACGGCGAGCTCGGGGGCGCTGGTGCCCACCGCCACCACCGTCAGGCCGATCACGATCGGCGGCACGCCGAGCCGCGCGGCGAGGGCGCTGCCGCCCCGCGTCAGCAGCTCGGCCCCCACGACGAGCACACACAGTCCAAGAAGGCACAGTCCCAGTGCAGACAGCATCCGGCTTTCTCATCCCCCCGACGAAGCCCGGATGCCGGCCGACGAGACACAAGAGATCCAGTGCCGTTCCAAGCGTAGGCGGCCCGTCCCGCCGCTTCCTTGCCATGGATCATCGTCCAGCCGACGAGCCTTGCGCTAGACTTATCGAGATTCGAGCGGAGGGCGGCCTGTTGACGGAGACGTTGCAGAACGACGACGCGGCGCGAACCATCCTGCTGGCCACCGATCTCAGCGCGCGGTGCGACCGGGCACTCGACCGCGCGGCGCGGCTCAGCCGCGAATGGGGTGGCCGGCTGGTCGTCCTCCACGTCCTCGATCCCGCCGAGCGTTTCCTCGAGCGCCGCCACCTCGACTACCTGCCGGCCTGGCGCCGCCCGGCCGAGCGGCAGCGCCTCGTCGAGCGGCGGCTCCGCCGGGACCTCGGCGACACCGTCCCGTCCCTCGAGGTGCGCGTCGTCGAAGGCGATCCGGCCGAGCGGATCGTCGATGTCGCGCAGAGCAGCGCCTGCGACCTGGTGGTCACCGGCGTCGCCCGCGACGAGACGCTCGGCCGGGCCCTTCTCGGTTCCACCGTCGACCGGCTGGTGCGCCACTCGCCGGTGCCGGTGCTCGTCGTGCGGCGGCGCGGGGCGCCCTACGGGAAGGTGCTCGTCGCGATCGACTTCTCCGAGTCCTCCCGGCACGCGCTCGACGTGGCGGCGCGGCTCTTCCCCGACGCCGCCCTGACGCTCGCCCATGCGTTCGATCCGCCGTTCGCCGGTCTTCTCGACGACCGGAGCCACGACGAGGGCGTGGCGGCGGCGGAGCGCGCGGTCCGCGACACCTTCCTCGCCGGCTCGGCCCTCTCCGACGAGCAGCGTCGCCGTCTCGAGGTCGTCATCGCTCCGGGGAAGCCCGAGACGATGATCCGCACCTACATGGAAGACAACGATATCGACCTCGTCGTCCTCGGCACGCACGGGCGCAGCGCCGTGTTCGAGGTGCTGATCGGCAGCACCGCCAAGCGGCTGCTCGAAGGCGCTCCTGGCGACGTGCTGCTCGTCCGCGATCCCCGGTCGATCGGTGTCGACTGACGCCGCTCCGGCACCCTGGGACGCCGCATGGACCACCCGCCCGGAGGGAGCGATCGGATGACCGACGGCCCCGCGCCGCCCTGGCACCAGCCGGTCGAGGCGGTTCTCGAAGCGCTCGATACGGGGCCCGAGGGCCTCTCCGACGAGGCGGCCCGACGGCGCCTTGCCGCCGACGGTCCGAACGAGCTGCCGCGGCCGCGGGGGCCGTCGGCGCTGCGCCGCTTCCTTGCGCAGTTCAACAGCGTCCTAATCTATTTCCTGCTGATCGCCGCCGTCGCCGCGGCGGTGCTCGGGCATACCGTCGACGCGGCGGTCATCGTCGCTGTCGTCATCATCAACGCCATCGTCGGTTTCATCCAGGAAGGCCGCGCCGAGCGGGCGCTCGATGCGCTGCGCGACCTCATCGCGCCCGACGCGGCCGTGCTCCGCGCCGGTCGCCGCAGCCGCGTGCCGGTCCGCGACCTCGTTCGCGGCGACGTCGTGCT
>CALCDT010000350.1 GCA_937900425.1 uncultured Alphaproteobacteria bacterium
GGTTATCGATGGGAGGAAATCACCGCTTCCTCCCTCGTGAAAATCGATGTCGACGGCAACAAAGTCGATAGTTCGCCGCACCGCGTGAATCCGGCCGGCTTCACCATCCATTCGGCGGTGCATATGCACCGCCACGACGCGACGGCGGTGATGCATACGCATACTCGCGCTGGCGTCGCCGTGTCCGCCCTCGAGGCGGGGCTCCTGCCCCTCAACCAGATCGCGCTGCAGTTCTACGGCCGCGTCGCCTATCACGACTTCGAAGGCATCGCCCTCGAACTCGGCGAACGCGAACGCATCGTCGCCGATCTCGGCGACAAGCCGGCGATGATCCTGCGCAATCACGGACTGCTGACCACCGGGCGCAGCGTCGCCGAGGCGTTCAGCCTGATGTTCTACCTGAACGCCGCCTGCGAAATTCAGGTCGCCACCCTGTCGATGGGCGCCGAGATCCGGCTGCCGCCACCGGAGGTGCAGGCGCGCGTCACCAGCCAGTACGACCGGATGGCGTTCGACGACGGCGATCTGATGCTCGAGTGGAACGCCCATCTCCGGCTGCTCGACGGCCTCGACCCATCCTACAAGTCCTGAGGTGAACCCGATGTCCGCGCTGCCGCCCCGCTCCGACTACACCTGGACGATGCCGGCGAGCTGGTATCGCGATCCGGACATCTTCGCGAAGGAACGCAAGCAGATCTTCTCGAAGAACTGGATGCTGTTCACCTGGAGCGAGCGGCTGAAGGAGGCGGGCGACTACGTCTCGGGCACCATCGCGGGCTACCCCGTCTTCGCCATCCGCGGCGACGACGGCAAGGTGCGCGCCTTCCACAACGTCTGCCGCCACCGCGGGGCGCAGCTGCTGATGGAGGACGAGGGCCACTGCGGCAAGCTGGTCGTCTGCCCCTACCACGCCTGGGCTTTCGACCGCACTGGCAAGCTCGCCAAGGCGCGCGACTTCGGTGACGGCGTCACCTTCGATCCGGCGGAGTGGAGCCTCTATAAGGTCGACTGCGAGGAATGGCGCGGCCTCGTCTTCGTCCGCCTGGAGCACGGCGGCCAGACGCTGCGCGAGTGGCTCGGACCGATCGACACCCTCGCCGCCGACTATCCGCTCGAGCAGCAGCACTATTTTACTTCGAAGAACCGCGATGTCGACGTCGACTGGAAGACCTACGGCGACAACTATCTCGAGTGCTATCACTGCCAGACCATGCACCCCGGCCTGTGTGCATCGCTCGACATCGACAGGTACCAGATCGACGTCCACTACGACGAACGCTTCTTCCACCTGCACGCTCCGAAGCGCGAGGGCGGCTTCACCCGCGGCCTCTATTTCTACCGGTTCCCGGTGCTGATGCTGAACCTCTATGACTGGGGTTCGTCGATCGCCACCATCGAGCCGCTCGGCCCCGGCCGGATCCGCCACATCAACTGGTACTTCTTCACCGACGTCTCGCCGGAAAAGGAGGAGGAGAACCGCAAGTCGGCGGAGTGGTCGGCGCAGATCGTCTCCGAGGACCTCGACGTCATCGTCGGCGTGCAGCGCAACCTCAACGCCGGCATCTACGATCGCGGCCCGATCTCGCCGAAGCACGAGCACGCGGTGCTCGCATTCCAGAACATGTGCCGCGACGGCCTCACGGGGGGCGGCCCCGGCCTGCACCGCGTCGCGGCGGAGTAACGACGCCCGCCGGTCGTCGAACTCGGGGGCTGGTCGAACGACAGCCCCCTTCCCGTTCGCTGAGCGCCGACCGGACCGGCGCCGGCGAGGATGGGCGCTCGCGAGGCGCCCGGCACCCGCAAGCGTGACGCCTTGTCTGCCGACCGTCCGCCGGGCGGCGGCGAGACAGAGCCGCCGGTGATCGGCTATATCGAGCCGCGCCCCGTGATCACGAACGGGCGCCAGCGGCCGGTCGCAACAATCCGTGGAGTGTTTGCCGTGCGTTTTTCCTCCCTGGTCGAGCGGATCGCCGGCGAGCGGGTGACGGCTTGGGACATCCACTATGCCGCCCAAGCCGCCCGCGACCGCGGCGAGGACGTCATCCTGCTTTCGGTCGGCGATCCGGACTTCGCGAGCCCCGAGGTCGCCGTCGAGGCGGCTGTGGGCGCGCTGCGCGCCGGCGACACCCACTATACCGAGGTGGCCGGCCGCGACCGGCTGCGCGGGGCCATCGCCCAGGCGCACACCGCCCGCTCCGGCCAGACCGTCGGGCCGGAGAACGTGGTGCTCGCCTCCGGCGCTCAGAACGGCCTGTTTTGCGCCTTCCAGTGCCTCGTCGAGGCCGGCGACGAGGTGATCGTCCCGGAGCCGATGTACCTCACCTACGAGGCGACGGTGCGTGCCTCAGGCGCGACGGTCGTCCCCGTTCCGCAGCCGACCGCCGGCGGCTGGCGGCTCGACCTGGCGGCGATCGAGCGGGCAATCGGCCCGCGCACCCGCGCCATCCTCTATTCCAACCCTTCCAACCCGACGGGCGTCGTCTACACGCGCGCCGAGCTCGAGGGGCTCGCCCGCCTCGCCATAGCCCACGACCTCTGGGTCGTCTCCGACGAGGTCTATGCCGACCTCGTCTACGAAGAGGCCGAGCACGTCTCGATCGCCGCCCTGCCGGGCATGGCCGAGCGTACCGTGACGGTCAGCAGCCTGTCGAAGTCGCACGCGATGACGGGCTGGCGGGTCGGCTGGACGATCTCTCCGGCACCGCTCGCGGCCCACATCGAGACGCTGGCGCTGTGCATGCTCTACGGCCTGCCCGGCTTCATCCAGGAGGGCGCCATCGCCGCGCTCGAGCACGGCGCCGCGGCGGCCGCCGAGATGCGCGCCGTCTACCGCCGGCGCCGCGATCTCGGCGTCGCCCGTCTGTCGCGCATTCCCGGCCTCTCCTGCGCGGCGCCGCAGGGCGGCATGTTCATGCTCGTCGACGTGCGCGCCCTCGGTCTCACCGCGATGGAGTTCGCGTGGCGGCTGTTCCGGGCGACCGGCGTGTCAGTGCTCGACGCCGCCGCCTTCGGCCTCAGTGCCGAGGGGCACGTCCGCGTCTCCTTCGTCGTCGACGAGGCGGTCCTCGCCGACGCCGCCGACCGCATTGAGCGCTTCGTCGGCGAACTCGGCGCGGCGCCGCGCGTCGCCGCCGGCTGATCGTTTCCCTCCCCACCAACGGACATCCGCGCCCATGAAGACCGTCGGCATGCACCTCGTCGAACTACTCGAGCTCTACGGGGTCGACACCGTCTTCGGCATACCCGGCGTCCATACCGTCGAGCTCTATCGCGGCCTGCCCGGCAGCGGCATCCGTCACGTCACTCCGCGCCACGAGCAGGGCGCAGCGTTCATGGCCGACGGCTACGCCCGCGCCACCGGCAAGCCGGGCGTGTGCTTCCTCATCACGGGGCCGGGCCTGACCAACGCGATCACGGCGATGGGCCAAGCCTACGCCGATTCCGTACCGATGCTGGTCGTCACCGCCGTCAACGCCCTCGGCGAGATGGGCTCGGGCGACGGCTTCCTGCACGAGCTGCCGGACCAGCGGAAGGTCGCGAGCGGCGTCACTGCCTTCAGTCACACGGTGACCAAGCCGGCCGAGCTCGCCCAGGTGCTCGCCCGTGCATTCGCCGTGTTCGACGGGGCGCGGCCACGGCCCGTCCACATCGAGATCCCGATCGACGTGATCGTCGCCTCGGCCGAGAACCTGCCGCTGCCGGCGGCGGTCGACCGCATCGCCCGACCGGTGCCGCCGGCCGCGCGTATTGCCGCCGCGGCCGAGCGCCTCGCCGCCGCCGAGCGGCCGCTGATCTTCGCCGGCGGCGGCGCCGTCGACGCAGCGGCGGAGCTCCGCAGCCTCGCCGAGACACTCGACGCGCCGGTGATCCTCACCATCAACGGCCGCGGCATCCTGCCGGCCGGCCATCGCCTCGCCGTGCCGTACAGCCCGTCCATGCGCGCCGTGCGCCGGCTGATCGCCGAGGCCGACGTCGTCGCCGCCTTCGGCACCGAGATCGGCCCGACCGACTACGACTTCTATTCCGACGGCGGCTTCGCCCTCCCCGGCTTCACCATCCGCGTCGACGTCGACCCCGAGCAGATGATGCGCACCCGCGTCGCCGACCTCGCCCTCCTCGGCGATACCGGCCCGACGGCACAGGCGATCGCCGCGGCGCTGGCGCCGCGCCAGGCCGACGGCGCAG
>CALCDT010000351.1 GCA_937900425.1 uncultured Alphaproteobacteria bacterium
CGCCGCGGCCCGGGCGGCGACGGCGGCGTCGTCCTCGGCGACGAGAACCGCCTCCTCGGCGTCGAGGGCCGAAAGACGACCGTCGTTTTCGGCGACGAGCGCCTGCTCGCGGGCGAGGTCGCGGCCGGCCTCCTCGGCGCGGCGGGCAAGGTCGGCGAGACGGGCGCGGGTGCGCTTCTCCTCGGCCTCCGATTCGGCGAGGGCGGCCTTGAGCCGCTGCAGGGCGGCGGCCTCGGCGGCGGCGGCCTCGCGCAGTTTCGGCAGGCGGGCGGCGGCGATCGCCTCGGCCCGGGCGGCCTCGCCCTGGGCGAGCTGGGCGTCGGCGAGCGCCAGCGCCGCCGCCTGCGAGGCGGTCTCGGCGTCGAGGGCGACGTCGAAGGCGGCGCGCCAGCGCAGATAGGCCAGCACCGCCTCTTCCTTGCGGATCTCGCGCGACAGCAGGCGGTAGCGCCCGGCCTGGCGCGACTGGCGGCGCAGGGCCTCGAGCCGGATCTCGATCTCCGAGAGCACGTCCTCGAGACGGTCGAGGTTCTGCTCGGCGGCCCTGAGGCGCAGTTCGGCCTCGTGGCGGCGGCCGTGAAGGCCGGAGATGCCGGCGGCTTCCTCGAGAATCATCCGGCGGGCGGCGGGCTTGGCGGCGATCAGCTCCCCGATCTGGCCCTGGCGCACCATCGCCGGCGAGCGGGCGCCGGTGGAGGCGTCGGCGAACAGCAACTGGACGTCGCGGGCACGGACCTCGCGGGAATTGACCCGGTAGACCGAGCCGGCCTCGCGTTCGATGCGCCGCGACACCTCGATGCGGTCGGCGTCGTTGAAGGCGGCGGGCGCGCGCCGCTCGCCGTTGCCGAGGAAGAGGGTGACTTCGGCGCTGTTTCGGGCCGGGCGGTGGGTGGAGCCGGAGAAGATGACGTCGTCCATGCCGGACGCGCGCATGTTCTTGTAGGAATTCTCGCCCATGACCCAGCGCAGGGCCTCGACGAGGTTCGACTTGCCGCAACCGTTCGGCCCGACGACGCCGGTGAGGCCGGGCTCGATCAGAAATTCGGTCGGCTCCACGAAGGACTTGAAGCCGACGATCCGGAGTTTCTCGAACTGCATCACCGTTCCGATCCGGCCGGAACGGTGTGCCTCACCCGCTTCAGCCGTTCAGCAGCGGCGCGAGCGCCGCGTCCATCTGCTCGATCGACAGGGCGCCCGACTTCTTCTCGCCGTTGATGAAGAAGGTGGGGGTGGCGTCGACGCCGAATTCCTGCGCCCCGCGGTTCCTGACCCAGTTCACTCCATCGAGGAGCTCCTGATTCTTCAAGGCCGCCTCGAAACTTTCCTGTGTGAAACCGGCCTGCCGGGAGATCTTCAGCAGCGCCGCCACCGGATCGTCGGTGTAGGCCCATTCCTTCTGCGTGTGGAACAGCAGCGAGATCATCGCGTAATAATTGTCGTTCGGCGCGGCACGGGCCAGCATGAAGCCGGCGGCGGCCAGCGGGTCGAGCGGGAATTCGCGCATGATGAAGCGCACCTTGCCGCTGTCGACGTATTTTTCCTTGAAGGCCGGGAAGGTGGCTTCGTGGAAATGGGCGCAGTGGCCGCAGGTCATCGAGGCGTATTCGATGACGGTCACCGGCGCATCCTCGGCGCCGAGCACCTTGTCGCCGAGCGGGCCGGCGACGGCGAGCGCCTCGGCGTCGTAGCCCTCAGCGGCGGCCCGCAGGACGAAACCCGGCACGAGCGCGAAGGTCAGGGCGGCGGCGGCGCCGGTCATCAGGTCTCTGCGGCTGATCATGTCGTCTCGGCTCCCGGTCTCGTCCGCCGCGCACGCCGGCGGAGCGGCCTGTTCCCTCGCGGGGATCGCATCTTGTCGAGCAGCGGCCGGGCGCGTCGAAGCACCCACCGCCGTTTCCTTATCATCGAAGCGGAGAAATATGGCCAGAGCGGGCCGGCTGCCAAGCGGCGAGAGCGCGATTTGACGCGCCCGGCTTCAGGATTTCGTGATCGGGCCGGAGGCCGGCCTGCCCATCCTCACCGGCGAGCCTTCCCGTCGCCGACTTCCGCCATCGCCGGATCGCCGCAAGCCCAGACGCGGCCTCACCCCCCTCCGGCGACGGCCCGGCCGAGGCGGGCCAGCGCCTCGCGCAGGCCGTCGTCGGCGATGCCCGAGCAGGCCGCCTCGACCCGCGCCTCGGCCTCGGCGCTGACCGGGCCGGGCCGCGGACGGGCCTTGCGCTCGCGGCGGACCAGCGGCATCTGGACGATGCGCACCCGCTCGACGGCGCGCCAGCCGAAGAACATGTTGATGCGTTCGATCACCTGCGGCAGGTCGTGCTGGAGACGCAGGGCCGCGGCGCCGACGCAGCGCAGCGTCAGCGTCGCCCCGGCCGCCATGTCGGGCTCGACGCCCTTGTGCGTGCGCGGCCAGGCGAGCTTTTCGGGCTGGGTGGTGGCGCCGTAGGTGCGGCCGACGATGTCCGGCCAGTGGGCGACGAGATCGACCGTGGTGAAGCCGCGCTTGCGGCAGGCCGGCGCCATCACCTCGGCGAGCATCTCGGCGAGCGGGACGGCGCCCTTGCGGCGGTAAGGGGTCCTGCCCGGGTCGCTCATCTTTCTCCGCCATGACCGGACGGCGCCCGGCCGTCTCTTTCCGGCAGGGAAACCTCCGTGTGCGGCGGTGTCAAGGCGAAGCGCCGGCCTTGCGGGCAGGGTCGTCGATTTCGCCGCACGACCCGGGAAATTCGGGCCCCGGGAGAATTCGCTTGCGGCGGGGGCGGCGGCGCCGTCAAGTCGCCGCCATGCCGAAGCGTTCCGCCCCGCTCCCCCCGCCCCGTCCCGCCGATCTGCTCTCCTGGTACGACGCCAACGCCCGCCGGCTGCCCTGGCGGGTCGGCCCGGCGGAGCGCGCCCGCGGCATCGTGCCCGACCCTTACCGGGTCTGGCTCTCCGAAATCATGCTGCAGCAGACCACGGTCGCGGCGGTGAAAGCCTATTTCGAGGCCTTCACGGCGCGCTGGCCGACGCTCGACGATCTCGCCGCCGCCGAAGCCGACGAGGTGATGCGGCTGTGGGCCGGGCTCGGCTATTACTCCCGCGCCCGCAATCTCAAAGCGTGCGCCGAGGCAGTGGCGCGCGAGCACGGCGGACGGTTCCCCGACGAGGAGGCGGACCTGCGCGCCCTGCCCGGCATCGGCGCCTACACCGCCGCCGCCATCGCGGCCATCGCCTTTGACCGGCCGGCGACGGTGGTCGACGGCAACGTCGAGCGGGTCGTCGCCCGCCTCTTCCGCATCGAGACGCCGTTGCCGGACGCCAAGCCCGAGATCCGCGAGCGGACGGCGACGCTGACGCCCGCCGAAAGGCCCGGCGACTTCGCCCAGGCGATGATGGATCTCGGCGCCACGATCTGCACGCCGCGGGCGCCCGCCTGCCCGCTCTGCCCGTTTTCGCCCGCATGCGCGGCTCGTGCGGCAGGCGATGCCGTGTCGTTGCCACGAAAACGAGCAAAGAAGCCTCGTCCGACCCGCCGCGGCGCCGCCTTCGTCGCCCTGCGGGCCGACGGCGCAGTGCTGCTGCGCAAGCGCCCGGCCAAGGGCCTGCTCGGCGGCATGGCGGAGATTCCGGGCAGCGCGTGGACCGAGGCGGCGGCGCCGGACGCCGCGGCGGCTCCTTCCCTCGGTGGACGGTGGCGGAACACCGGCGCGATCGTCCGCCACACCTTCACCCACTTCCACCTCGAGCTCGAGATCTGGCACTGCCGGGTCTCGCAAGCGGCGCCCGCGCCGGCCGATCACTGGTGGTCGGAGCCCGGCGCGCTGGCGGGGGAAGCGTTGCCGACCCTGATGCGCAAGGCGATCGCCGCCGCTTCGGACGCGTGACGCAGCGGCATGCGAGCGTATTCGTCCCTGACGCAGAGTAACCAGGTCGATGTCGTCCGATTATTTCAGTTGTCACTGAAATGCGGTCATTCGTGTGGAGATTCAGCGACTTCGTCCGCGTGGACGTAACAAAAATTACACAAACCACAAAAAACCACAAAATTTGACTTGCGCAGCCGCCATTTCCGGGATTACAACTCTCTTCGACGGAGCGATACCGTCGGTTTCAGAGCAGCCGGGGATGAGGGATTCAGCGGAGGCGGGGCACGTCCGTGCAGCGTTTCACATGTCTTTCGACATGCCGATCCGGATCTTCGACACAATTTACTTTTTTGACTTCTTGAAAGATGTTTCAAACGCCCTCCGTCGCTTCGGTGACGGGGGCTTTTTGCTTGAGACGTCTTCAGATCGCCAACACTCCAGGCCGGCGTCATCCGGCGAGGCCGAGGCCTTCGCGGATGCGCGCGCGCAGATCGTCGATCGGGCGCGGGCCGGTGTCGGTCGGCAGATGCCAGAAAGTCCAGCCGTTGCAGGCCTCGAGGCCCTGGACGTGGGCGCCGATGCGGTGGATCGAGCCGGTGACGCCGCCGGCGTCGAGGGTGCCGTCGGCGCGGACCTGGGCCCGGTGACGCCCCTTGGCGTCGGTCAGCGTGTCGCCGGGCGACAGAAGCCCGGCTTCCAGCACCGCGCCGAAGGGAATACGCGGCTCGGCCCGCTTCGGCCGCTGCAGGGCGAGGCCCTCGACCGGCGCGGGAACGACGGCGTCGATTCGCCGGCGGGCGGCCTCGGCGTAGGCCGGATCGCGCTCGACTCCGACGAAATGGCGGCCGAGGCGCCGGGCCACCGCCGCGGTGGTGCCGGTGCCCGAGAAGGGATCGAGCACGACGTCGCCGGGATTGGTCGAGGCGAGCAGCACCCGGTAGAGCAGCGCCTCGGGCTTCTGGGTCGGGTGCAGCTTGGCGCCGCCCTCGTCCTTGAGCCTCTCGCCGCCGGTGCAGATCGGCAGCAGCCAGTCGGAGCGCATCTGAAGGTCGTCGTTGAAGGCCTTCATCGCCTCGTAATTGAAGGTGTAGCTCTTGGCGTCCTGCGAGCGCGAGGCCCAGATCAGGGTCTCGTGGGCGTTGGTGAAGCGCTTGCCGCGGAAGTTCGGCATCGGATTGGCCTTGCGCCAGACGATGTCGTTGAGCATCCAGTAGCCGAGGTCCTGCAGCGTCGTGCCGACGCGGAAGATGTTGTGATAGGAGCCGATCACCCACAGGGTGCCGTTCGGCTTCAGCACCCGGCGGCAGGCCAGCAGCCAGGCTCTCGTGAAGGCGTCGTAGGCCGAAAAGCTCTCGAACTTGTCCCACTCGTCGTCGACGGCGTCGACCCGCGACTGGTCCGGCCGGGTCAGGGCGCCCTCGAGCTGGAGATTGTAGGGCGGATCGGCGAAGACGACGTCGACGGAGGCGGCCGGCAGCCGCTCCAGCGCGGCCACGCAGTCGCCGACGATGATCTCGTCGAGCCAGTCCGGACGGCCCGCATCTTTCGCGAGCGTGGCGGTCGACCCGGACGGCGAGGCCGCCCGCTTACGCAAGACTGTCATGGTCAGAACCCCGACGCGATACTCGATACCTGCGGGCCGCCCGAATTCGGCGGGCGATCGGCCCGTCCGCATTCTTCGGCGGACACGGTAAATCGCGGGTTAAGTGCGGCCGGAAATTTCATCTTTCATGTCAATGCTTTGTTTACCATGATCGACCGTCGCCCGCAGCGGCGGCTCCCTCCCGCGAGCCCGGGAGGGCCGGCCAAGCGGCGACGGACGTGCTATCAAGCGTCGAGAGACTGCCGATTCCGCCTCCCGATCCGCCGGATGTTCCGATGACGACGATCCCCGCCCCGCGCTTCTTCCCCTTCGAGAAATTCTCCGACGCCGAGGCGGCCGTGCGCCGGCTCGAGGAGATCTACGAGGCGCAGACCGGCCACATCCGCGCCTGTTTCGAGGCGATCGTCGCCGGCGCCGACAGTCCGGAGCGGATCCGCGCCTGCTATCCGGCGATCCGTCTGTCGATCACGACCTACACCCAGGTCGATTCCCGGCTCTCATACGGCCACGTCCCGGCCCCCGGGGTCTACGGCACCACGGTGTCGCGGCCGGAGCTGTTCCATTCCTATCTGGTGGAGCAGTTGCAACTCCTGATGCGAAACCATGCGGTCGAGGTGGAGATCGGCGAATCCGACGTGCCGATCCCGCTGCATTTCGCCTTCTTCGAGGGCAGCCACGTCGACGGGCCGGCGATCGAAGCGATGAAGCGGCCGCTGCGCGACCTGTTCGACGTGCCCGATCTCGTCATCACCGACGACGCCATCGTCAACGGCACGGCGGAATACCGGCCCGGCGACGTGCTGCCGCTCGCCCCGTTCACGGCGCCGCGGGTCGACTATTCGCTGCACCGGCTGCAGCACTACACGGCGACGGCGCCGCGCTTCTTCCAGAATTTCGTGATCTTCACCAACTACCAGTTCTACGTCGACGAGTTCTCGGCGCGGGCGAGGCGGCTGATGGCCGAGGGCGGCAGCGACTACACCGCCTTCGTCGAGCCCGGCAACGTCCTCACCCGCAGCGGCGAGACCGCCCCCTCCGGCGGCGAGGCGCCGCCCCGGCTGCCGCAGATGCCGGCCTATCACCTGATGCGCGACGACCATTCCGGCATCACCCTCGTCAACATCGGCGTCGGCCCCTCCAACGCCAAGACCATCACCGACCACGTCGCCGTGCTGCGGCCGCACGCCTGGCTGATGCTCGGCCACTGCGCCGGCCTCAGGAACAGCCAGAAGCTCGGCGACTACGTCCTCGCCCACGGCTACGTGCGCGAGGACCACGTGCTCGACGCCGACCTGCCGACCTGGGTGCCGATCCCGCCGCTCGCCGAGGTGCAGGTGGCGCTGGAGGAGGCGGTCGCCGAGATCACCGGCCTCACCGGCTGGGAGCTGAAGCGGATCATGCGCACCGGCACCGTCGCCACCATCGACAACCGCAACTGGGAACTGCGCGACCACCGCGAGCCGGTGCAGCGCTTCTCGCAGTCGCGCGCCATCGGCCTCGACATGGAATCGGCCACCATCGCCGCCAACGGCTTTCGCTTCCGCGTGCCCTACGGCACCCTGCTCTGCGTCTCCGACAAGCCCCTGCACGGGGAATTGAAGCTGCCGGGCATGGCGAGCGCCTTCTACCGCACCCAGGTCAACCAGCATCTGGAGATCGGCATCCGGGCCATGGAGCGGCTCAGGGCGATGCCGAGCGAACGGCTCCATTCGCGCAAGCTCAGAAGCTTCATGGAGACGGCCTTCCAGTGAGGCCCGGCCGTGCCGGAAGGCGCGGCGGAACACATCCCGCCGCGCCGCAGAGCGCGGAAGAGACCACAAGGACCATCATGCTCGTCATTTTCGATTGCGACGGCGTGCTCGTCGACAGCGAGATCATTTCCGCCGAAGTCAACGCCGCGCTGTTCCGCGAGGAGGGCTACGAGATCCTCGCCGAGGAGATGAACGCCCGTTTCGCCGGCCTGCCCGGGGCCGAGATCTTCCGCCTCGTCGAGGAGGAACTCGGCCGGGCGCTGCCGGCGACCCTGCGCAGCCGCGCCGACGAGGAGATCGACCGGCGCATGGCCACCGTGAAGGCGCTCGCCGGCGTCCACGAGTTGCTCGACCGGCTCGACGATCCCCGCTGCATCTGCTCCAACTCGTCGAGCGCGCGGCTCAAGCTGTCGCTCGGCGCCGCCGGGCTCTACGACCGCTTCAAGCCCTACATCTTCTCGGCCAAGGAGGTCGGCGCCGGCCGGCAGAAGCCGGCGCCCGACGTCTATCTCCACGCCGCGCGCGAACTCGAAACCGATCCGCGCGAGGCGGTGGTGATCGAGGATTCGGTCCACGGCGTCGCCGGTGCGGTGGCCGCCGGCATGCGGGTGATCGGCTTCACCGGCGGCAGCCACTCCTGGCCCGGCCACGCCGACGCGCTCACCGAAGCCGGCGCGGAGACCGTGGTGCGCCGGCTGACGGACGCCGCCGCGGTGATCGAGGCGATGAAGACCTGGGGCGGGATGGAGGGCTGAGGACGGGGGTGCAACGAGGAGGCCATAGCACGTTCCTTTTCAGGCTCGCCTGCGCCCGCAAAGCCGCCTAGATTGGCAGTTTGCAACTTTGGTATGACTTTGGTTTTCGGTGCGAAAATAGAAAACAGGAGTATGAACAGCAATTATTTATGTGCGCCCCAACCAGGGACGCACCTGAGCATTTTCGTAAGAAAATAAGATTGCCTCTTTGGATATTTTGCATCTCGGCGCTTGTGATGGCAATGTCGAACTACATACCATCAGGGAAAGTTGATTTAAGTAATCACAGGAATTTCATAGACTAGGCGATGATAGATTGCCTCTAGACATCTCAAGCAATAGGAAATGCTATGTGGGACCAACAAGACGGCTTCAGCCATCGTCCCCATTGCACCCTCCGTAGTCGTCATTCCCGCGAGCGCAGCCTTGTCCGGTTCGCATTCGGCTCATGTCGATCGACGCCTTGATTCCATACCGATAGTCGTCGGCGTGCCTTGTGCGGACCCGGAGCGCCATATTCGGCCCGGCGGCCGGGCACCCGCGACGAATTCCCTCTCGGTCGTCATCGCCGGGCTTGACCCGGCGACCCAATGGCCGTGCGGCGAAGATCGATCCAAGGTGTTGATCGAATGTAATCATCGCCATTCTCCGACACCGTTCCGCTCGGCGAGGCCATTGCGTCACCGGCTCGAGGCCGGTGATGACGGGAGGGAGGCAGAGAGTCCTGACGGCCACCGAGTTTGCCGAACCGGACAGCTGCGGCCGAACGACGGAATCCAGCCATCCGCGCGGGAAAGGGTCCACGGGAGGACGGCCCCGCCGGGCGCCCGATCCGCCGTGACGTGGCGGCCGGCGTCGCCTCGATGGACTCGCCGGCCTTCCCCATGCCGACCGCTGGATCCCCGCCTTCGCGAGGATGACGGATACGGAGAGGGCGTGGGCGGACGGGCGGCCTGCCCTCACAGCTTCTCCAGCACCGCCGCGGCGCCGGACACCGTCGCCGAGCCCGGGGCGTCCTCGACGTCGAGCGAGGTGACGACGCCGTCGTCGACGATCATGGCGTAGCGCTGGGAGCGCAGGCCGAGGCCGCGGGCGGAAAGGTCGAGTTCGAGGCCGACCGCCTTGGCGAAGTCGCCCGAACCGTCGGCGAGCATGACGATCTTGCCGTCGGCGCCGGTGGCCTTGGCCCAGGCGCCCATGACGAAGACGTCGTTGACCGCGACGCAGGCGACCGCGTCGACGCCCTTGTCCTTGATCACGTCGAGGTTCTCGAGGAACCCCGGCAGGTGGTTCATGTGGCAGGTCGGCGTGAAGGCGCCCGGCACCGCGAAGAGCACGACCTTCTTGCCGGCAAAGACCTCGGCGGTGGTGGTCTTGACCGGGCCGTCGGCGCCCGGGGTCATGAAGGTGGCGTCGGGAAGCTTTTCGCCCACGGCGATGGTCATGTCGGTCTCCTCGGGGATCGGCCGCGATCGACGGTGCGAGGCGGCGGTGACGTAACGTGATAGGCGGATCGCCCGGCGGGCGACAAGTGCCGAAGCGGATGATCGAGGCTCGGATCGCCCCCACCTCCTTCGAGACCCCGAAGGCGAAGGAGCGTCCGTCCGGATTCCGACCGCAAGGCCGCAGCGCCGAAACTCCAGCCCCGTCGGGCCTTCGAGGGGAGCGTCAGTCGAGCCGGCGCTCCGCCTCGATCGCCCGGCCGCCGGCGACGGCGGTGAGCCGGATCGTCGCCCCGGCCGGATCGGCATGGCGCGGCAGGCCGTCGATGGTCAGCAGAAAGACGTGACGGGACGATGTCGGATCGCCGGCCACGGGACGGGGCAGCGGCAGCGACCAGCCCTGCGGCCCCTCGGCGAAGAGGTCGACCGCCGCGCCCGCCGGCGCCTCGACCACGACGCGCCGCACCGGCCGCCCGTCCTCCTCCCCCGCCGGCTCGAAGGCGGTGACGCGCAGCGCCCCGTCCGACGCGGCCTCGGGGACGGGAACCAGGGCCCTTGCCGCCGCGATTTCGCCCGCTGCCGCCGGATCGGCCGCCATGTCCGGCCGCAGATCGACCTCGAAGCGCGCGGAAGCGGGGACGCAGACGTCCTTGCAGTAACCGTAGAGCACGTCGAGGACGAGATGAACCGGGGTGCCGGGATCGTCGGCCGCGACGTCGAGCGGCAGCACGACGCGGCCGTGGTAGACGATCGAGGTCGAGAAGCCGTCGTCGTACCGTTGCGGTGCCGGGAAGGCGACGGCGAGGCTTTCGAGATTGCCGCTTTCCACGGCCTCGATCGTCGGCGGCAGGCCGGTGTCGCCCGGATGGCGCCAGTAGGTGTGCCAGCCGTCCGGGAGCACGATGTCGAGGCCGAGGGAATAGGTTCCCTCCCCATCCGAAGCGGGGCCGCCGACGAGGAGGCGGGTCTGCGGCTCGGGAATGACCGGTCCGGCCGCGACGGCCGTCGCCGGGCCGGAGAAAGACGAGGAGACGAGCGTCAGGACGGCGGCGATCCGAACCACGACCCGCCGGGGCGGGAGTGCCGCGGCGAAGCGCCGGACCATGCTCCGCAGGACGCCTCGCCCGCCGCCCGCCGTCACCTTCGCCCGTCCGTCCGCCGTCTCGTTCATCATCGCGCCCTTTCGGGATTTCGCACCCGCGAGCCCGGCACCCGCCGATGTCGTCCGCGCGGCTGCAAACCGGCCGGCCCTTTCGCGAACCCGGAAGCCCCTTCGGAACTTTTGGTCGCGAGCGCGGTCCGGGACCGCGCTCCGGTGCAGCACCCGCAGTCCGCCGGGACGCTAGCGAGGGCGGGGCCGCGACGCCAGTCCCCGCTCCGGCGGCCCGGCGCACGAATTCGTGACGGGACGGCACGGCGCCGTCCACACTTTCCGGGCGCACGGGTTTTGTGTTTGGTGAAAAGGGGTTTATCTTCAGATGACGCGCGAACTCCACAGAGGCGGAACGCCCGGGACCGCGCGATGACAAGGACCGGATTTCGATCGATGGACCTCGAACCGACCTTTTTCAACGGCCAGTTGCTCATCGCCATGCCCGGGGTGATGGGCGACAGCTTCGCGCGCTCGGTCGTCTATCTCTGCGCCCATTCCGACGACGGGGCGATGGGCCTCATCATCAACAAGCAGGCCCCGAACCTCTCCATCCGCGACCTCCTCGTCCAGCTCGACATCATTCCGGAAGACCGCCGCATCCGCCTGCCGCAGCCGGCCGACAGCATGCCGGTCCTTCACGGCGGACCGGTCGAGACCGGGCGCGGCTTCGTGCTGCATTCCTCCGACTATCACCTCGAAAGCTCGACGCTGCCGGTCAACGACGACGTCTCGCTGACGGCGACGCTCGAAGTGCTGAAGGCGCTCGCCGACGGCCGCGGCCCCGAACACGCCCTGCTCGCCCTCGGCTACGCCGGCTGGGCGCCGGGCCAGCTCGAGAGCGAAATCCAGCGCAACGGCTGGTTGACCTGCGCGGCGACGCCGGAGCTGATCTTCGAGACCCGCCTCGAAGACCGCTACGACCGCGCCCTCGCCAGCCTCGGCATCAGCGCGGCGCTGCTGTCGTCGGAGGCGGGGCACGCGTGAGGGGGCGGGTGGTGCCGGGAATGAGCGAGCTCGTCGTCGAGGAAGGGGCCGCCCCTCATCCGGCCCTTCGGGCCACCTTACTCCCCGGCGGGGAGAAGGGTTTTTGCGACCCAGAGCATTTGACGCCGCATGGCTACGCAGACCCGGGCGGCTCGCACCGTCCACAGGCATAGGCCCCGGGTTATCTTCTCCCCCGCGGGGAGAAGGTGGCCCGTAGGGCCGGATGAGGGGGTGTGCGGCACCCTCCGCCCCCGCGGTCCGATCCACCTCACGCACACCGCGGCCCTGCCGGAAACGGTGCCTCCTTCCCCCGCCTTGCGATCCCGCCCCATCGCCGATAGGGTCCGCGAACCCTGAAGAGCGGCGTTCAAGCCCAGCGACATCGGTTCCCATCCCCGTGAAATTCGTCTCGACCCGCGGCCGCGCGCCGACCCTCGACTTCTCCGGCGCCGTGCTGGCGGGCCTCGCCCGCGACGGCGGGCTCTACGTGCCGGAGAGCTGGCCGACGTTCACGGCGGACGAGATCGCCGCCCTCGCCGGCCGGCCCTACGCCGAGGTCGCCTTCGCGGTGATCGCCCCCTTCGTCGGCGACGCCATTCCGGCGGAGAAGCTGAAGGCGATGATCGACGAGGCCTATGCCGGCTTCCATCATCCGGCGGTGACGCCGCTCGTGCAGATCGCGCCCGATCACTTCCTGCTGGAGCTGTTCCACGGCGCCACCATCGCCTTCAAGGACGTGGCGATGCAGTTGCTCGCCCGGTTGATGGACCACGTGCTGGCCGAGAAGGGCGAGCGGGCGACCATCGTCGGCGCCACCTCCGGCGACACCGGCTCGGCCGCGATCGAGGCGTTCCGCGGCCGCGAGAACACCGACATCTTCATCCTCTTCCCCGAGGGCCGCGTCTCCGAGGTCCAGCGCCGGCAGATGACGACGGTGGCCGACACCAACGTCCACGCCATCGCCGTCGAGGGCACCTTCGACGACTGTCAGGCGCTGGTGAAGGCGATGTTCAACCATCACGCCTTCCGCGACCGGGTGAAGCTCTCCGGCGTCAACTCGATCAACTGGGGCCGCATCGTCGCCCAGGTGGTCTACTATTTCGTCGCGGCGATCGCCCTCGGCGCCCCGCACCGCAAGGTGAGCTTCACGGTGCCGACCGGCAATTTCGGCGACATCTTCGCCGGCCACGTCGCCCGCAAGATGGGGCTGCCGATCGAGACGCTGGTGATCGCCACCAACGTCAACGACATTCTGGTGCGCACGCTGGAAACCGGCCGCTACGAGACCCGCGGCGTCGTCGCGACCTCGTCGCCGTCGATGGACATCCAGGTCTCGTCCAACTTCGAGCGGCTGCTGTTCGAGGCGATGGGCCGCGACGGCGCGGCCGTGGCCGACCTGATGAACGGCCTCTCGCAGTCGGGCGCCTTCACGATCCCCGATGCGGCGCTCGCCGCGATCCGGGGCGAGTTCGCCGCCGGACGCTGCGACGAGGAGACGACCGCGGCGACCATCGCCCGGGTGATGGCGCAGGCCGGCTATCTGCTCGATCCGCACACCGCCACCGGCGTCGCGGTGGCCGAAGACCACCTCGGCGCGGCGCCGATGGTCACCCTCGCCACCGCCCATCCGGCGAAGTTCCCCGATGCGGTGGCGGCGGCCTGCGGCATCCATCCGGCGCTGCCGGCGCGGCTCGGCGACATCTTCGCGCGGCCCGAGCGAAAGACGATGCTTGCCAACGACCTCGGCGCGATCGAAACTTTCCTGCTCGAGCGGACCCGCGCCGTCTCGCAGGAGGTCTGAACACGATGGTGGTCGAAGTCACGAGGCTCCAGAACGGCATCACCGTCGTCTCCCAGTCGATGCCGCATCTGGCGTCCGCCGCGCTCGGCGTCTGGGTCGCGGCCGGCTCGCGCACCGAACTGCCGAGCGAGAACGGCATCTCGCACCTGCTCGAGCACATGGCCTTCAAGGGCACGCGGCGCCGCTCGGCGAGCGATATCGCCGAGGAGATCGAGAACGTCGGCGGCGAACTCAACGCCGCGACCTCGATCGAGACCACCAGCTACTACGCCCGCGTGCTGGCCGGCGACACCCCCCTCGCCCTCGACATCCTCGCCGACATTCTCCAGGACTCGGTGCTCGACGTGGAGGAACTCGTCCGCGAGAAGAACGTCATCACCCAGGAGATCGGGGCGACGCTCGACACGCCCGAGGATCTGGTCTTCGACCACTTCCAGGAAGCCGCCTTCCCGGGCCAGCCGATCGGCCGGCCGATCCTCGGCTCGGTCGAGACGGTCAACAGTTTCGACCAGGCGGCGCTGCGCCACTATCTCGCCCGGCAATACGTCGGCCCGCAGACGGTGATCGCGGCGGCCGGCAAGATGGACCATGGCGAACTCGTCCGCATGGCGAACGAACGCTTCGAAGGCTTCGCCCGCGCCGCCGCGCCGCCGGAGGCGACCGCGACCTATCTCGGCGGCGAGCGCCGTGAGGAGCGCGACCTGATGGAGGCGCAGCTCGTGCTCGGCTTCCAGGGTGCCTCCTACCACTCGCCCGACTTCATGACGGCGCAGATCGCCGCCTCGGTTCTCGGCGGCGGCATGTCGTCGCGCCTGTTCCAGGAGATCCGCGAGAAGCGGGGCCTGTGCTACTCGGTCTACGCCTTCCACTGGTCCTTCGCCGACGACGGCCTGTTCGGCATCCACGCCGCCACCGGCGAGGACGACGCGGGGACCCTGGTCGAGGCGACCATCGACGAACTCCAGCGCGCCGCCGACGCAATCACCGACGTCGAGGTCAACCGGGCCCGGGCGCAGCTGCGCGCCGGCCTGCTGATGACGCTGGAAAGCCCGGCGGCCCGCGCCGGCCAGCTCGCCCGCCAGATCCTGTTCCACGGCCGCACCATCCCGCTCGACGAGATGGTGCGCGAGATCAACGCGGTGACGCCGGAGCGGGTGCGCGACTTCGTCGCCCGCACCCTGACGGTGGCCGCGCCGACCGTTTCCGCCATCGGCCCGATCGCCCGGGTGCCGGGGATCGAGCGCATCGCCGCGCGGCTCGGTGCGCCGCTGCCGCCGGCGACGGGGATCGCTCCGGCCGCCGCACCCCGCCCGCGGCGGACGGCGAGGCGGGCGCGATGACGCTCCTGCGCGTCGTCTCGGGCGACGCCGGGCCGGTCCTGCGCACCGATCGGGTCTTCATGCGGCCCCCCTCCGTCGCCGACTATCCGGCCTGGGCGGAGCTGCGCGCGGCGAGCCGGGCCTTCCTCGAACCCTGGGAGCCGCGCTGGCCGGAGGACGACCTCACCCGCGCCGCCTTCAAGCGCCGGATCAAGCGGTATCATCGCGAAATCCGCGAGGATCTCTCCTATCCGTTCTTCCTGTTCCGGGCCGAGGACGGAGCGCTGCTCGGCGGGGCGACGCTCTCCAACGTGCGCCGCGGCGTGTCGATGAGCTGCTCGCTCGGCTACTGGATGGGCGAGTGTCACGCCGGCCGCGGCTTCATGGGCGAGGCCGTCGCGAGCCTCGTGCGCCACGCCTTCCGCGAGCTCCGCCTGCACCGGATCGAGGCCGCCTCGATGCCCCATAACCAGCGTTCGATCCGGCTTCTCGAAAAAGCCGGCTTTCAACGCGAAGGCTTCGCCCGACGCTATCTCCTGATCGATTCCCGCTGGGCCGACCACCTGCTGTTCGCGATCCTGCGCGAGGACGTCGAGGCGGCACTGCAGCCCCTCAGGGGCTGAGCCGGGCGCCCGGCTTGCCTCCACAGGCGCAAGCTCCTATGGCTTGTCCTGCGGAGCGGGGACGCGCGAGGGACCGGGGCATCGGTCCGCAGCGACGACGAAAGAACATGGGAAGACCGCCCTTGGCAGAGACGATCACCGCGCCGGCCGTCCGCCTCGCGCTCCGCGCGCTGGCGTTCGTCGCCCTCGTTCTCGCATCCCTCGTCGCAAGCGCCCCGGCCTTCGCGCTCGAGCCGATCGTGGTGCCCGCCGACGTCGAGGCGCTCGACCTCACCTCCGCTCTCGAACTGCACCGCGAAGCCGACGACCGCATCCAGGTCTCGACCGCGCCCGGCACCGACGGCATCGTCCGCCGCATCGAGGTGCGCGCGCGCACCGAGGGCGAGGGCAGCAGCTGGGCGGTGTTCGCACTCGCCAACAACACCGACGAGCAGCTCGACCGGCTCGTGGTCGCGCCGTTCTTCCGGCTGTCCGGCTCCGGCATCATGTGGCCGGATCTCGGCGCCTCGCGCATCGCCAGCGTCACGCCGAGCCAGGGCTTCGCGCCCAAGCGCCAGCCGAGCAGCGAGGCCGACGTCTTCCTGATCACCCTGGACCCGGGCACCGTCGTCACCTTCGTCGCCGAGCTGCGCACCGCCGCCCTGCCCCGCCTGCAGCTCTGGACGCCCAACGCCTACAAGGACAGCGTCAACTCCTACACCCTGTTTCGCGGCATCATCCTCGGCATCTCCGGCCTGCTCGCCCTGTTCCTCACCATCCTCTTCGTGGTGAAGGGCTCGATGATGTTCCCGGCGACGGCGGCGCTGGCCTGGACGGTGCTCGCCTATCTCTGCATCGACTTCGGCTTCTGGAACAAGGTGTTCCGCATCAACGCCGGCGCCGACCAGATCTACCGGGCGAGCGCCGAGGTGATGATCGCCGTCACGCTGGTGATCTTCCTCTACGCCTATCTCAACCTCAGCCGCTGGCACTTCCGCTACAATCAGGTGATCCTGCTGACGCTGACGGTGCTCGGCGCCCTGCTCGCCCTCGCCTCCTACGATCCCTCGATCGCCTCCGGCGTCGCCCGCATGGCGCTGGCCGTGCTCGGCTTCGCCGGCCTCGTGCTGATCCTCGCCCTCGCCGTGCGCGGCTACGACCGGGCGATCATGCTGATCCCGACCTGGCTGATCCTGATCGCCTGGCTCGCCGGCACCGGCCTCACCGTCGCCGGCCACCTCGCCGACGACGTGGTGCAGCCGGCGCTGTCCGGCGGCCTCGTGCTGATCGTGCTGCTGCTCGGATTCACGGTGATGCAGCACGCCTTCGCCGGCGGGCCGATCGCCGACGGCCTGATCAACGACGTCGAGCGCCGGGCGCTGGCGATCACCGGCGCAGGCGACGTGATCTGGGACTGGGACGTCGCCCGCGACCGCATCTACACCAGCGCCGAGGCGGAGGCCCAGCTCGGGCTCAAGCGCGGCGCCCTCGAAGGACCGGCGCGCGACTGGCTGGAGGTCCTGCACGTCCAGGACCGCGACCGCTTCCGCGCCAACCTCGACGCGGTGGTCGAGCAGCGCCGCGGGCGGATCGCCGAGAGCTTCCGCATGCGTGCGGCGGACGGCCACTATCTGTGGTTCCGCCTGCGGGCCCGGCCGATCCTCGGCGGCGACGGCGAGGTGATCCGCTGCGTCGGCACCCTGCTCGACATCACCGAATCGAAGAACGCCCAGGAACGGCTGCTGCACGACGCCGTCCACGACAACCTGACCGGCCTGCCCAACCGCCAGCTCTTCGTCGACCGCCTCGGCATCGCCATCGGCCAGAGCGACGGCGGGCCGCGGCCGTCGGTGTTCATGATCGACCTCGACCGCTTTCGCCAGATCAACGAGACCCTCGGCCTCGCCCTCGGCGATTCGATCCTGCTGACGGTGGCGCGGCGGCTGAGCCGGCTGCTGAAGCCGGTCGACACCCTCGCCCGCTTCGACGGCGACCACTTCGGCATCATCCTGATGTCCGAGCAGTCGCCCGACCGGGTCGCCGCCTTCGCCGATGCGGTACGCCGGGCGATCCGCGCCGCCATCGCCCTCCACGACCAGGAGATCTTCCTCACCTCCTCGATCGGCCTCGCCATCCACGACCGCGAGGCGAAGGATCCGATGGACCTGATCAAGGACGCCGAGATCGCCACGGCCGAGGCCAAGCGCGCCGGCGGCGACCGCATCGAGACCTTCCGACCGGCGATGCGCCCCAACGCCGGCGACGTCTTCGCCCTCGAGAACGACCTGCGCCGGGCCCTGGAGCGCGAGGAGATGCAGGTGCTGTACCAGCCGATCGTCCGGCTGGAGACCCGCGAGACCGTCGGCTTCGAGGCGCTGCTGCGCTGGGATCATCCCAAGCGCGGCCGGGTGTCGCCGCTCGACTTCGTGCCCGCGGCCGAACGCTCCGACCAGATCGTCCAGCTCGGCTTGTTCGTGCTCGACCGGGCGACGCGCCAGCTCGCGGCCTGGCAGCAGTCGCTGCCCGGCGGCGAGAAGCTGTTCATGAGCATCAACGTGTCGAGCCGCCAGCTGCTGCGCCACGACCTGCTCAACGACGTCAAGGCGGTGCTGTCGCGCACCTCGCTGCCGAAGGGCGCGCTGAAGCTCGAACTGACCGAATCCATGGTGATGGACAATCCGGAGTTCTCCTCGCAGCTGCTGTCGCGGCTGCGCGAGCTCGGCGCCCGGGTCTCGCTCGACGACTTCGGCACCGGCTATTCCTCGCTCAGCTATCTGCAGCGGCTGCCGATCGACACGCTGAAGATCGACCGCTCCTTCGTGCGCGCCGCCTCCCAGGGGCGGCCGCAGATCCTGCGTTCGATCGTCGGCCTCGCCCATGACCTCGGCCTCGAGATCGTCGCCGAGGGCGCAGAGACGGCCGAGGAGGCGACCGCGCTCGAGAACCTCGGCTGCGACTTCGCCCAAGGCTATTTCTTCGGCGCGCCGATGACCGCCGACGAGATCCGCAAGTTCGTCGAGAAGGGCATCCCGGCCCGGGCCAAGGCGGCGGAATAGGTGTTCCGGCGTCCGCGCCAGCGAGGCCTTTCCCCGCCGTCCGGACGATCCCCTTCCACTCGGTCCGCCGGCTGCAGCCCGCGGCCGTCGTCAGGCTCCCGCGCAAAGCATCGTCATCGCGCCGGAACGCTCTCCCGTCCCGCCGCGGCGTGCCCGCGCCCAACATTTGCGCAGGCCGATCGATCGAAAACGCTTGTTCGGTGATTCGCGCGGCCCTAAGGTTTCCGAGTGGTCGCGGTCCGTAGTTTTGCGGAGAGACCGTCGGCGGCAAGTCTTCCATTCGGCGGTCGAAGACGTCCCGTTTTCGCGGTCGATCTGTGCACTGGCCTGCCGGCTCAACTCGCTTCGGCGTTATGCCAGTGATTTTCGTCGATTAGGACGATCCGCGGAATCGATCCCGCAAGTCCGCACCAATTTGCCAAAGGGCGGCGTTGCGAATTCATCCGCGACACCAGAGATGAATCGAATTCTCATCTTTCCTGTGTTTCGTCATTCTTTTCAATCGATTGAAAGCCTTTCCGGACTCTGTCTGGGAGAGGACTGGACGGTCCGGAACCTGCGGGCCCATGCGGATAACCGGATTCGTTTTCAATGCGTTGCGGAGCGATCTTGAATCGGTTTCGCCGCCGGCGCCACCAACCGATTCAAGAGACTCCGTTATCCAAAACGCCGCGCCTCAATCACCTCAATCGCGCGGCCGGTCTCCGGCCCGCGACCGCCTGAAATAGGCCGCCGTCACCGCGACGAGAGCGAGCGCCAGACCGTACCAGGTGACGGCGTATTGCAGATGGTTGTTGGTGAAGGTGACGAGGGTCTCGCCGCCCTGCGGCAGCCCGCCAGGGGCCTCCCCGGCCTCCACGTCGACGGTGAAGGGGGCGACGCGCGCGGGGTCTATGCCGCTCGCGGCGGCCATCTCGGTGACGTTGCGGGCGAACCAGACGTTCTTGACCGGATCGGAGGCCGGCGTCACCCAGGACGGCTGCTCGGAGGGCCGCATCAGGCCGGTGATCGCCTGGACGCCCTCGACCTGCCCCTCCGCCCGGGTCGCCGGGTCCTTGCGGTCCATCGGCACGAAGCCGCGGTTGACGAAGACGACCGTGCCGTCGTCGAGGTCCGCCGGCGTCACCACGAAATAGCCCTGCCCGCCGAACCGCCCGCGCGGGGCGGAGAGCGCGATGAAGACGTGGATCTCGTCGTCGTGGCGGTAGCGGGCGGTGAAGGCGACGCGGCGGTACTCGATCTCTTCCGGCGTCAGGGCCGCCCAGTCGGCCGGTGCCGGCAGCGGCTGCGGCGGCGCGTCGACGCGGCTCGCGATCCGCGCGATCAGCGCCTCCTTCCAGGCGAGACGCTCGAGCTGCCAGGTGCCGAGGCCGCAGAGCACCGCGAAGGCGGCGAGGGCGAGGACGGCGAGCAGCAGCGGCGGACGGGCGTGGTGCCGCGGCGGCTCGGCTCGACCCGGACGGCCGCGACCGTCGTGGCGCTCCCCTGCCGGCTCGCTCACGACCGCTCGTCCCGGCCGGGCGCCGGAGCGGCGGCGAGCTGCCCCTCCTCGGCCTTGTTCTTGTACTGGAGCGCGATCATCAGGCCCTTGAGCGGGCGCAGCATGCCGAGGGCCAGCACCAGCGTCAGCGGGAACCAGAGCAGGATGTGGAGCCAGATCGGCGGCTGCCAGACGACTTCGGTGTAAAGGGCGGCGCCGACCACGACGAAGCCCACCAGCAGGATGACGAAGACGGCCGGGCCGTCGCCGGCGTCGATGAACTTGTAGTCGAGACCGCAGGCCCGGCAGGATGGCGCCGTCTCGAGAAAGCCCGAGAACAGGGCGCCGTTGCCGCAGCGCGGACAGCGGCCGCGCAGGCCGGCCCCGACCGGGGGCACCGGGGCGTGATGGGCCGTGTCTTCCACCATGATGGTCCGCCTTCTCGTTGCGGCCGGACGCCCGGCCGCGCTGCGTTGATGGCCGGTCGGTGCCGGGGCCGGAGCACGGTGGCCGCCGGCACGGCGCCGGGGTCATCCTCGGCTCCGGGACGCCCGACGAGCCCCCGCGGCGAGCCCCCTTCCCCGCCAAACGATACGGCCGGCGAAGCGCCGGCCGTATGCTGGGTCGGTATCGTGTGTCGGACGTCCGCTCAGCGGGCCCAGACGTAGATGCACACGAACAGGAACAGCCAGACCACGTCGACGAAGTGCCAGTACCAGGCCGCCGCCTCGAAGCCGAAATGCTGTTTCGGGGTGAAGTCGCCCTTCAAGGCGCGGATCAGGCAGACCAGCAGGAAGATCGTGCCGACGAGGACGTGGAAACCGTGGAAGCCGGTCGCCATGAAGAAGGTCGCGCCGTAGATGTGGCCGCCGAAGTCGAAGGCGGCGTGGCTGTATTCCACGGCCTGGACGTAGCTGAACAGCGCGCCGAGCAGCACGGTCAGCGTCAGGCCCCAGATCAGGCCCTTGCGGTCGTCGTGCAGCAGGGCGTGGTGGGCCCAGGTCACGGTGGTGCCCGAGGTCAGCAGGATGATGGTGTTGAACAGCGGCAGGTGCCAGGGGTCGAAGGTCTCGATGCCCTGAGGCGGCCAGACGCCGCCGGTCAGTTCCGCGCGCATGTACTGGTGCGGCTCGCCCGGAAACAGGCTGGCGTCGAAGAAGGCCCAGAACCAGGCGACGAAGAACATCACCTCGGAGGCGATGAACAGGATCATGCCGTAGCGCAGGTGCAGCGAGACGACCCGGGTGTGGTAGCCGGCGTGGGCTTCCTTGATGGTGTCGCGCCACCAGACGAACATCGTGTAGAGCACGATGACGAGGCCGACGACGAAGATCCACGGCGTCGTCATGTTGACGCCGAACAGGATGAATTCGCCGCCGTTGTGCCAGCGCATCAGGCCGATCGCGCCGAGCGCCATCACGAAGGCGCCGAGCGAGGCGAGCGCCGGCCACGGGCTCGGGTCCACCAGGTGGTAGTCGTGATCAACGTTGTGTGCGCCTGCCATACTCGTTTTCTCCCCGATTGCCCCTGCCGCGACCGATGCCGCATCGCGGCGTCACGGCAAGGGCGACCTGATCAATCCGGCCCGATCCGGACCGCCGCGGCAACCTGCCGCCGATGAACCCGCTCCCCGCCGGCCCATCGCGCAGGATGGCCGGACGCGGCGCGTCAAAGCTGTCTGTTCGCCTCCGCCTCGCCCGTCTGCCGCGCCGCCAGCGGCGCTGCGTCCTTCACCTCGAAGAAGGTGTAGGAGAGCGTGATCGTCGACACGTATCGCGCATCCGGATCGTCGACGAGTGCCGGGTCGACGTAGAAGGTCACCGGCATCTCGCGCACCTCGCCGGCCTGCAGCGTCTGCTCGGTGAAGCAGAAGCAGGTCAGCTTGGAGAAGAACGACCCGGAGATCTCCGGCGTGACGTTGAAGGTCGCCGAGGCCGTGACCGGATGATCGGCGCGGTTCTCGACGACGTAGTTGACGGTCGTCACCTCGCCGAGCCGGACCCGCACCGACGGCTCGACCGGGCGGAACCGCCACGGCAGCTTCGCGCCGACGTTGGCGTCGAAGCGCACCGTGACCATCTGGTCGAGGACACGGTCGGACGGCATCTCGGCGCGGCGCGTCGTGCCGGCGTAGCCGGTGATCTGACAGAACAGCGTGTAGAGCGGCACCGCGGCATAGGCGACGCCCAGCATCGAGGCGACGAAGACGACGCAGCCGACCATCACCGCGCGATTGCGCCGCGCGAGGCCGCCGACCCTTCCGTCCTTCTCCGCTCCGCTCATCCCGCTCTCCCGTCCGCGCGTCGTGCCGCGCATCGCCGTCAGAAGCTTCGCTCGGCGACGTTGCCGCCGATCCGCACGATGGTGATCAGGTAGAACAGCACCACGAGGCCGCCGAGGGCGAGCGCGATCGCGATGTTGCGATTGCGGCGCCGGCGCTTCTGCTCGGGCGTCAGTTCGATTTCGTCGTCTTCGGTCATGGGCATGTCACGCATGGATCACCACCATCGACACGACCCGCTCGAGCAGGAGGACCGCGAAGAGCGCGAAGAGGTGGAGGATCGAGAAGAAGAAAAGGCGCATCGACGCCTTGCGGGAGCGCTCGCTGCCGCCGGCGCGCCAGACGTCGAGCGACAGCCAGAGGAAGACGATGCCGAGCAGCGCCGCGGTCGCCGCGTAGAGCGTGCCGCCGAAGCCGAGCGCCACCGGTGCCATCGACGAGGCGACGAAAAGCACGGCGTAGCCGACGATCTGGCGCCGGGTCGAGGCGTCGCCTGCCACCACCGGCAGCATGGGCACGCCGGCGCGGGCATAGTCCTCGGACTTGACGAGGGCGAGGGCCCAGAAGTGCGGCGGCGTCCACAGGAAGATGATGAGGAACAGCGCGACGCTCTCGGCCGAAACGCCGCCGGTGACGCAGGCCCAGCCGATCATCGGGGGGAAAGCGCCGGCGCCGCCGCCGATGACGATGTTCTGCGGCGTCGAGCGCTTCAGCCACATCGTGTAGACGACGGCGTAGAAGAAGATCGTGAAGGCGAGCAGCGCGGCCGCGGCCCAGTTGAGGGCGACGCCGAGCGTGAACACCGACAGCACCGCGAGAACGAGCCCGAAGGACAGCGCCTCTTCCGGCGTGACGCGGCCGGAGGGGATCGGCCGGCCGGCCGTGCGGCGCATGATCCGGTCGATGTCGGCGTCGTACCACATGTTGAGCGCGCCGGAGGCGCCGGCGCCGACCGCGATCGCCAGCAGGCCGACCGCGCCGAGCAGCGGGTGGATCCCGCCGGGCGCCAGCACGATGCCGACGAGGGCCGTGAAGATCACCAGCGACATCACGCGCGGCTTCAGCAGCTCGAAGAAATCGCCGACCGAGGCCCCGCCCGTCCAGTCGGACGCGCCGGCGCGTTCGGATCGCTGGTCAACGAGTGACATCGTCTCAACCATCCCGCTTGCCGGCCACGCCGCGAGGGCGGAAGGCCGGAGGTTTGCGGCGGCGGGAAATCCCGCCTGCCGTCATTCGTCTCGTCAGCGAGCCCCCGGAAGGCGCCTTCTCGCGAAGGCCCGCCACCGGTGGTCCGCACATCCGGCTCCGGGCACCTCGCGATGCCCGGAGCCGGTTCGATCGCTCAGTGCACGTCGCCCCGGAAACGCGGCAGCTTCTCGAACTGGTGGAAGGGCGGCGGCGAGGACAGGGTCCATTCCAGCGTGGTCGCACCTTCGCCCCAGGGGTTGTCGCCGGCGACGCGCTTCTTCGCGAAGGCCTCGAAGACGCCGAAGAGGAAGATGAAGACGCCGACGGCCGAGATGTAGGAGCCGATCGAGGAGACGAAGTTCCAGCCCGCATAGGCGTCCGGGTAGTCGACGTAGCGGCGCGGCATGCCGGAGAGGCCGAGGAAGTGCTGCGGGAAGAACACGAGGTTCACGCCGATGAAGGTGACCCAGAAGTGCGTCTTGCCGATCAGCTCGTTGTACATGTAGCCGAACATCTTCGGGAACCAGTAGTACCAGGCGCCGAAGATGGCGAAGACCGCACCGAGCGACAGCACGTAGTGGAAGTGGGCCACCACGTAATAGGTGTCGTGCAGCGCACGGTCGAGGCCGGCGTTGGCGAGCTGGACGCCGGTGACGCCGCCGACGGTGAACAGGAAGATGAAGCCGATCGCCCAGACCATCGGAGTGCGGAAGTCGATCGAGCCACCCCACATCGTGGCGATCCAGGAGAAGATCTTCACGCCCGTCGGCACCGCGATCACCATGGTGGCGGCGACGAAGTAGGCCTGCGTGTCGACCGAGAGGCCGACCGTGTACATGTGGTGGGCCCACACGATGAAGCCGACGCCGCCGATCGCGACCATGGCGTAGGCCATGCCGAGGTAGCCGAACACCGGCTTGCGCGAGAAGGTCGAGATGATGTGGCTGACGATGCCGAAGCCCGGCAGGATCAGGATGTAGACCTCGGGGTGACCGAAGAACCAGAACAGGTGCTGGAACAGGATCGGATCGCCGCCGCCCTGCGGGTCGAAGAAGGTGGTGCCGAAGTTGCGGTCGGTCAGCAGCATGGTGATGGCGCCGGCCAGCACCGGGAGCGACAGCAGCAGCAGGAAGGCGGTGATCAGCACCGACCAGGCGAACAGCGGCATCTTGTGCAGCGTCATGCCCGGCGCGCGCATGTTGAAG
>CALCDT010000352.1 GCA_937900425.1 uncultured Alphaproteobacteria bacterium
GGCGCGCTCCTCAAGAACGAGCAGGACGTCCACCTGTTCGAGCGTCTCGCCTTCGCCGCCGCCCGCGACACGCGCCGGCCCTGAGACCGGGCATGCGCCGCGACCTCGTCTTCCTGCACATCCCCAAGACGGGCGGCACCGCCGTGCGCAACGCCCTGGTGCGGGCGCTGCCCGACCGGCGGGTGCTGCTCGACTACGGCCCGCACGCCGCCGAGACCTCGCCGGAGATCAGAGAACTCGTCTACGGCGGCGACGTGCCGAAGGTGCCGAGCGACTTCCGTCGGCGGATCGACGACGGCCGCGGCATCCTGCTCGCCGGACACATCCGCGCCCGGCGTTACTGGCCGCACTTCCATGCCGAATCCTTCGTCACCTTCCTGCGCGATCCGCTCGAACGGCTCGTCTCCGAGTACAACCATCTCGCCCGCCGGCAGGGCCTCGACCAGACCATCGAGGCCTTCGCCGCGGCGTCGCGGCCGCGGCTCCTGTCGACGCTGCTGCGGGGGGTCGATCCGATCCGCTTTGGCTTCGTCGGCTTCACCGAGCGCCTCGACGACGACATGGCGCGTCTCTCCGAACTCATCGGCCGGCCGCTCTCCGTCGCCCGCGAGAACGAGGGCACCTACGACCCGACGCTCGCCGAGCGCCTCGCCGATCCGGCTTTCCGGCGGGCGATGGCGCCGTTCGTCTCGGAGGACGAGGATCTCTACCGGCGGCTGTTCCGCCGCTTCCTCGAACGCCGCGACAGCCGCCAGGAACGCGCCCGCAGCTCCGGCGAGTTTGTCGGCCGGGTCCGTCTGGCGCCGGGCGGCGTGCTCGCCGGCTTCGCCGTGCATCGCCGCATCGAGACCATCCTCGACGTCGAGATCTTCGCCGACGGCCGCCTGATCGAGCGCGTCGCCGCCGATCGGCATCGCCCCTATCTGCGGACGCTGCGGCTCGCCCGCTCCGGCGTCGGCGGCTTCTCCCTGCAGCTCGGCCGCGGCCCGGCGCGATGGCTCAGGCTCGGCGGCGCCGCGCGGCTCAGCGTGCGGGTCGCCGACACCTCCTTCGAGCTCGCCGGCTCGCCGATCGACCTGCGCGGCTAGAGCATATTCCGCTCGGACCGAACCGATCCGAGCGACGAGAATATGCTCAAGTATTTGAATCTGGAGCGATTTCCTGTCGACCGGATGATTCCATCCGGTCGGAAGCTCTCCAGGCCTTTTCCGGAAGCGGCCGGACCACGGGCGGCGTTCCTTCGCCGGCCTGTCCGTTCGGACGGCGGGGCGCCGACGGCCCGGAGTCTTCGACGCGACACGGCTCGGGCCGTCGGATAGTCTGCTCCCCGTTGGCTTCCGCGACGGAAGGGGCTGTCGGATGACCGGATCGGGATTGGCGGCGGCGGTCCGCCGGGCGGCCCTCGGCATCGCGGCCGGCGCCGCTCTGCTCGCGACCGTCGGCACGGGTGCCATCGCCGCGGACGACGCGGCGCTCCGCACCGCCCTGCGCGGCACGTTGCAGAGCTATCTCGACGCGCACCGGAGCGACGAGGGGATCTCCGGCATCTCCGCCTTCGTCAGCCGCAGTAGCGGCGATCCGGGCCTCGCCGCCGCCGTCGGGACGACCCTGCGCGGCGGCCGCGGCGGTCCGATGACACGGCGCACGCTCGTCGAGATCGGCAGCAACACCAAGGCGTTCACCGCCGCACGCCTGCTCCAGCTCGAGGCCGAGGGCAGGCTCGACATCGACCAGACGGTCGGCGACTGGCTGCCGCAATATCCCGCCTGGGCCGGCGTCAGCATCCGGCGCCTGCTGAACATGACGTCCGGCATCCCGACCTATTCGGAGGCGCCGCGCTTCATGAAGGCCCAGGCGGCGGACATGTTTCGCGGCTACACGCCGGCGGAGCTCGTCGCCTACGCCTATCCGACGCGCCGCCATCGCCTGCCGCCGAACAGCGGCTGGTTCTACTCCAACACCAACTACATCCTCCCCGGCATGATCGTCGAAAAGGCCGGCCGCGCGCCCTTCGCCGAGCAGCTGCGCGAGCACGTCTTCCGGCCCCTCGGCATGACCGAGACCTACTATTCCGACGGCCCGCTGCCCCAGCGGGTGCGCTCCCGCATGTCCGGCGGCTACTTCTGGAACCGGGCGTGCAGCCTCTACCAGCCGCACTGCCGGAAGAGCCAGCTGGCGCCGCTGATCGGCCGCAACCTGCAGCGCGCCGACCTGACTTGGGCGGGTGCCGCCGGCGGCATCGTCAGCACGCCGCGCGACGTCGCCGTCTGGGTGCGCGGCCTCTACGGCGGCGCGGTGGTGCCGCCGCGGCAGCTCCGGGAAATGCAGCGGATCGTCTCGCAGGCGACCGGCGATCCGATCGCCCGAACCACCGCGGCCGATCCGCGCGGCTTCGGGCTCGGTCTCGGCCAGATGTACCAGCCGGGCATCGGTCGCTTCTGGTTCTACGAGGGCGAGACGCTGGGCTGGCGGACGGTCTATGGATGGTATCCGCGGCGGGATCTGGTGATCGTCGTGTCGCTCAACAGCCAGCCGGACGAGGATCACGTCGGCGGCGTGATCACGGCGATCTACGATCTGTTGGCGGCTGCCGAATGATCTTCGTCCCCTGCGGCGTCGCACGCGGCGGACGGGCGAGGGCGGGCCGGCGGTGACTTTCCTCCGCCGGTCGTCCGTCGCGTCCGGCCGGTCCGGTCGCCGCCGCCCGCTCCGTCTGAAGGCCAAGTGAGTCGCCGATGCCCCGCCTGCTGCTGCTCCGTCACGCCAAGTCGTCTTGGGACGCGGTCGGGGTCGCCGACTTCGACCGGCCGCTCAACGCCCGCGGCCGGCGCGCCGCGACGATGATGGGCCGGCACATCGACGCGCACGCGCTGGCGCCGGACCGTATCGTCTGCTCGACGGCGCGGCGGACCCGCGAGACCCTCGCCGGGCTGCTGCCCTATCTCTCCGGCGAGATCGACATCCGCCTGACCCGCGATCTCTACGACACCGGCCCGGCGGAATATCTCGACGTCATCCGCGCCTTCGGCGGCTCGGCGCGGGTGCTCCTCGTCATCGGCCACAATCCGGCGATGCAGGAGACCGCGGTCGACGTGGTCGGCAGCGGCAACCCGGCGCTGATCGAGGCGATCCGCGCCGACTATCCGACGGCGGCGCTGGCGGTC
>CALCDT010000353.1 GCA_937900425.1 uncultured Alphaproteobacteria bacterium
CGGCGTGAAGGGGTCGGCGGCGGAAAGCGGGGTCGGCATGGGCATCGGGTCCGGAAGGGCATCAGGCGCTCGCGGCCGCGTCGTCCGCCTTCCGGCCGGTCCGTTACGAGGATACCGGCGAGGCGGGCACGAGGACGCACGGGGACGGAACCGGCGAAGGGCCGGTCGTCGTTCCTCGTCGTCGCAGGAGCCTCGCCGCGGTGATCACCGCCGACCTCGATGGGTATCGGAAAAGATCGGCGTCGATATCACGAAGCCGGTAGAGCGACAAGCGCCGGAATTCGCGGTTCGCCGACGCGGTGCCGAGTCAGGGGTTTTCGGGCGCGAACACCAGCGCCCCCGACGCGGTGTCGAGGCGCAACGTCCCGTCCGTCATCCCGTAGCCGGTGACGCCCTCGACGGCGGCGGTGAGCCGGGCTTCGAAGGCCATCCGCGCCGGGTCGGCGCAGGCCATCTGGGTGCCCATCATCGGCCCGCCATCGATCCGCCCGTCGTCGTGAACCGTGACCGGCATCGAGAAGCTGTTGCAGGGTCCGCGCAGCGACAGGCCCTCCCCGGTGAAGCGGAGCGTGACGTCGACGCCTTCGGGGGGCGCCGCCCCCTCGATCGCCACCAGCCGGAACGTCCCGGACGGCCGCCCGGCCGCTGCCGCAGGCAGGGTGAAGGCGGCGGCGAGAACGAGGGTGGTCAGCAACAGGTCTCGCATCACGTCCCCCGTCTCCGCCGCGGCTCGCATGGTTTCGGACGCCGTTGCCGGCCCGGTGTCAGGCTCCGGCCTCAGGCATAGAGCAGGAAGTCCCCCCTGGCGAGGGTGGCGACGCCCGAGACGAGGATGTCGTCGTCACCGAAGCCGACGAGCACGCCGCCGGCGACCGCCGTGAAGGACAGGTCGGCGAAGGCGGCGCCGTCGATCGCGATCTTGTCCTCGCCGATCCGGAAGTCGGTGATGCGGTCGTGGCCGCTTCCCGCCGCGAACTGAAAGACGTCGGCGCCGGCGCCGCCGGTGAGGACGTCGTCGCCGGCTCCGCCGGCGAGGCGGTCGCCCGACCGGCCGCCGACGATGACGTCGTCGAAGGCGGTCCCGATCACCGCTTCCATCGCCTTGGCGACGAGGCTGCCGGTGCCGGAGGCGACCTTGCCGGTGGCGAGATCGACGGTGGCCCGCGCGGCGAGCCGGGAGAGGTCGAGCGTGTCGAGGCCGGCGCCGCCGTCGAACAGGTCGCCGGCGCCGCCGATCCAGACGAGGCGGTCGTCGCCGTCGCCGCCGTAGACCTTGTCGGTGCCGAGCCCGTCGACGAGGACGTCGGCCCCCGCCATGCCCCAGAGTTCGTCGGCGCCCGCCGACCCGGTGAGGGCGTCGTCCTTCGCCGAGCCCCTGACGATCTCGATGCCGATCAGGATGTCGCCCTCGGCCTGGCCGCCGGAGCCGGAACCGGTGGCGAGGTCGACGGTGACGCCGGCCAGCGAGGCGCCGTAGTCGGCGGTGTCGAGGCCGACGCCGCCGTCCATCAGGTCGGCGCCGTCGGAGCCGGAGAGGTTGTCGTTGCCGGCGCCGCCGGAGAGATGGTCGGCGCCCGCCGAGCCGGCGAGCTTGTCGGCCTTGGCACCGCCGGTCTGGACGAAGACGGTCTGCGCCGAGGACGATCCCGCCTCGACCCCCGTCGCCGACAGCGCGGCGCCGAGCACCAGCGTGCCGTCGGAAAAGCGCAGGCTCTCGAAATTCTTCAGGACGTCGGTGCCGTCCGACTTGACGCTGCGCAGGTCGCGCACGGTCAGGCTGCCGTCGTCGGCGGCGGTGACGGTGTAGTCGGCGCGGCGGCCGGCGTAGACCGCGACGTCGGTGCCGGCGCCGCCGTCGAGCCGGTCGTTGCCGGCCCCGCCGGTGACGACGTCGTCGCCGCCCCCCGCGTCGACGTCGTCGGCGAGGGCCGAACCGGTGACGACGTCGGCGAAGCGCGAGCCGACGACCTTCTCGATGCCGACGAAGGTCAGCTTGTCCTTGCCCGCAGTGACGGTGCCGGCGAGGTTGATCGCGGCGCCGACGGCGAGGCCGGCGAGCGACAGCGTGTCGGTGCCGAGGCCGCCGTCGAAGCGGTCGACGCCGCCGAACCAGACGAGAAGATCGTCGCCCGCCTCGCCGAACAGACTGTCGTTGCCGAGCCCGTCGGCGAGGACGTCGTCGCCGCCGCCGCCGGAGAGCACGTTGGCGCCGGCGTCGCCGGTCAGGATGTCGGCGAAGGCCGAGCCGACGAGGTTCTCGATACCGACGAGGACGTCGCCGGCTGCGTCGCCGCCGCTCGCGCTGCCGGCGGAAAGGTCGATCGCGACCGCAGCCGAGGAGGCGGCGTAACGGGCGGTGTCGAGGCCGGCACCGCCCACCAGCCGGTCGGCGCCGCCGCGCCCTTCGAGGATGTCGTTGCCGGCGCCGCCGTCGAGGACGTTGGCGCCGCCCTCGCCCGAAAGCACGTCGTTCTTGGTCGATCCGACCACACCTTCGATGCCGGAGAGCAGGTCGCCCGCCGCGTCGCCCCCGGCCTGTGTACCGGCGAGGGCGAGGTCGACGATCACGCCGGCCTTGGACGTGGCGTAGCTCGCAACGTCGATGCCGTCGCCGCCGGAGAGCATGTCGGCCCCGGCGCCGCCGGAGAGGATGTCGTCGCCCTTGCCGCCGAAGAGCTGGTTGGCGGCCACGGTGCCGGCGAGGACGTCGGCGAAGTCGGTTCCGACCACGTTCTCGAAGCCGGTCAGCTTGTCGCCGGCCGCGTCGCCCCCCGACTGCGGCTTGGTGCTGGCGAGGTCGACCGTGACGCCGGCGGAGGATTCCGAGTAGTCGACCGTGTCGATCCCCTTGCCGCCGTCGAGCGTGTCGGCGCCGCCACGGCCGGCGATGCGGTCGTCGCCGGCGCCGCCCTTGAGCACGTTGGCGCCGCCGTCGCCGGAGAGGACGTTGGCGCGGGTCGCCGAGCCGGTGACGTTCTCGATCGAGATCAGGATGTCGCCGTCGGCCTGGCCGCCGGACAGCGTTCCGGCGGCGAGGTCGACGGTGACGCCGACGGTCGAGGCGGAATAGTCGGCGGTGTCGAGCCCGGTGCCGCCGTCGAGGATGTCGGCGCCGGCCGAGCCCTTGAGGATGTCGTCGCCGGAAAGGCCGTTGAGCCGCTCGGCGGTCTGGTCGGAGCCCTTCAGGGTGTCGTTCTTCGCCGTGCCTGTGATCGTGGCATCGCGCAGGAGACGCAGGTCGAAGGTGGCGCCGCCGGCGTCCCTCAGGATCTCGACGTTGACGAGCGTGGTGTCGACGCCGGTGCCGACAACCCGGTAGTAGGTGGAACCGCCGGCGGTGCCGCGGTAGAGCGCGTAGGCCGAGAAGGCGCCGGTGAAGACGAAGGTGTCGACGCCCTCACCGCCGTCGACGACGTCCTTGCCGGTCGACATGAAGATGGTGTCGTCGCCGGCTCCCGCGTCGATGACGTCGTCGGCCGCGGTGCCGTTGATGATGTCGGCGCCGGCGGTGCCGCCGTCGCCGTCGCGCCCGCCGGCGCCGCCCGTGCCGCCTTCGTCGAGATTGCCGTCGCCGACGAGGGTGGTGACGAGGTCGGCGGCAGCGACGTAGCCGTCGGCGAAGCGGAAGCGTTCGACGTTGACGACCCGGTCGGTACCGTCGCCGGAGGTGCGCATGTCGGCGAGGGTGAAGGAGCCGTCGGCGTTGGCCGTGACGGCGTAGTCGGCGCGAAGGCCGGAGAAGACCGCGGTGTCGGTGCCGGCGCCGCCGTCGATGCGGTCGTCGCCCGCCCCGCCGGTGATCCGGTTGGCGCGGGCGTCGCCCGTCAGCGTATCGGCGAAGGCCGAGCCGACGACGTTCTCGATCGCGATCAGGCGATCGCCCTCGGCGTCGCCGCCGGACTGGGCGGCGCGCGTCAGATCGACGTCGACAGCGGCGAGCGAGAGCGCGTAGCTCGCGGTGTCCGAGCCCGCCCCGCCGTCGAGCAGGTCGGCGCCGAGCCGGCCGTCGAGCAGGTCGTCGCCGCGCATGCCGACGAGATGGTTGGCGAGGTCGTTGCCGCGCAGCACGTCGGCGCCGTCGCCGGCGACCACGTTCTCGATCGTCGTTCCGGCGGCGATGGTCAGCGTCGAGACGCCGCGCATCAGGATCGTGCGAGCGGAGAGATCGGCGTCGATCCCGCCGCGGATCGCCGAGAAGTTCAGCCAGTCGGTGCCGCCGTTGGTGTCGGTGACGAGCGAGCGCGACGGCTCGATCGCCAGCATCTTCATGAAGTCGTCGGTGTAGTGATAGACGTTGTCGACCGTGACGCCGTCGCCGTAGAGGTCGAGAACGACGCTCGACACGCTGCCCGAATAGCTGTTGGCGCGGGTGTCGGTCACCCGCACGGTCCATGTGCCGGCCGAAAGCTCGCCGCGGAATTCGTTGGAGCCGAACATCCAGGTCTTCGCCGAGAAGGCGTTGACGGCGGTGGTCGAGCCGGTGGTCAGCATCAGCGAGCGCGTGCCGTCCGGCGAGATCAGCTCGATCCTGAGGTCCTCGACGTTGCCGTGGGTCATCGTCAGCGTCAGGGTGACGTAGTCGAGATCGAGGCCGGTGCCGACGACGAGTTGGTAGTCGGTGAAGCCGCTGCCGTTGCCGACGGCCTTCGTGGTGCCGTCGGAGACGCGCACACTCGCCTCGTTGGCGCTGGTCTTCGCCGCCCCGAACAGCGTCCACACTTCCGAAAAGCGCACCGCCTCGTAGGCGTCGACCTGGCCGAAGCCGGCGTCGTTGCTGAAAGCCTTGCCGCCGCCGTCGACGGTGCGGGCGCCGTTGATCGCCCAGAGGTCGGTCTGGTTGGTGACGTAGGCGCCGCCGGTCTCCTCGAAGCCGCCCGCCTTCACGTCGGCGGTGAACGCGAGGATCTCCTGCACGTCGCGCCAGCCGAGCGACTTGCCCGAGGCCTCCAGCATCAGGGCGACAACGCCGGAGACGATCGGCGTCGCCGCCGAAGTGCCGCCGAAGGTCTCGGTGTAGGCGGCGGAGGAATAGCCGGCCGAGCCGGTCTCGTCGGTGGTGAAGATGCCCTTGCTGCCGCCGTTGGACGGTGCGGCGACGAGGATGTTGGCGCCGGTGTTGGAATAGGAGGCGCGGGTGCCGAGGTCGGTCCAGGCGCCGACGGTGATGGTGTGGCGCGAGGCGCTGAACTCGGAATAGTTGGCGTCGCGCCGGTCGGTCTGCCAGTCGTTGCCGGCGGCGACGACGATGACGGTGCCGAGCCCGGCGCGGCCGGTCTCGGCGGCGCTCTTCAGGGCGTTCTGGAAGGCGGCGCCGAAGGCCGTGCCGACGCCGTCGACGTATTTCGAGACCCAGTTCCACGAATTGGAGGTGAGGTCGAAGGCGGCCATGTGGCCGATCGCCGGGATCATGGCGCCGCCGGCGTTGCCGATGATGTCGACCGCGGTGATCTTCGCCTTGGGCGCGATGCCCGATCCGCCCGCCCCGTTGTCGGCGACGGCGGCGATGATGCCGGCGACGGCGGTGCCGTGGTTCTGCTGGCCGGCCGCGCCCTGCGGATTGTAGGTCGCGCCGTTGTAGACGAATTCCTTCGAGGCGTCGTAGTTGGCCGAAAGGTCGGCGTGGCCCTTCTCGATGCCGTCGTCGAACACGCCGACGGCGATGCCCGATCCGGTGAACTCGTCGCCGAGCGAAGTGAGATCGATCGCGCCCTTGTGCCATTCCTTGGAAGCGAGGGGATCGTTCGACACGGGCAACTCCGGAAGGTCTTCGTATTGGACCCGGAGTTTACCGACGACGCGTTCCCGCCCCCTTCTTGCGATCCTTCGAATTTTAGCGATATGCGAATTTCACCGCGAGAGGGCGGCGGATCGCGGTCCGCCGCCCTCCCCGGCCCGCCGCCGACGCCTCAACTGCGCTCGAACCCCCGCTTCAGCTCCCAGTCGGTGATGCGGCGGTCGTATTCGTACTGCTCCCACTCCGCGGCGTGGACGTAGTGGGCGAGCACCTTCTCGCCGAAGGCGTCGCGCAGCATCGCCGATCCCTTGGCCGTCTCGATCGCCTCGCGCAGGGTCTTCGGAATCTCGCGGATGCCGGTGCCGCCGTAGGCGTCGCCGGTGAAGGCGTCTTCGAGCTCGAGGCCGCGCTCGATGCCGGAAAGGCCGGCGGCCAGCATCGCCGCGTAGGCGAGATAGGGGTTGAGGTCCGCCCCGCCCATCCGGCATTCGACCCGGATCGCCTTGCTGCCGTCGCCGACGAGGCGGAAGCCGGCGGTGCGGTTGTCGTGGCTCCACACCGCCTTGGTGGGCGCGAAGGTGCCGGTCTGCTGGAACCGCTTGTAGGAATTGACGTAGGGCGCGAGGAACAGCGTGATCTCGCGGGCGTGGGTCAAGAGGCCCGCCATGTAGCTGCGCATCAGCTTCGACATGCCGTGCGGCGCGTCGCGGTCGAGGAACAGCGGCACGCCGTCAGCCGACCACAGGCTCTGGTGGACGTGGCAGGAGCTGCCGGCGCGATCGTAGGCGTATTTCGCCATGAAGGTGATCGCCTTGCCCTGGCCGTGGGCGATCTCCTTCATCGCGTTCTTCATGACGACGTGGTCGTCGGCCATGGTCACCGCCTCGGCGTAGCGGACGTTCATCTCCTCCTGCCCCGGCCCCCACTCGCCCTTGGAATTCTCCACCGGGATGCCGCAGCCGTTGAGGCCGTTGCGCATCGCCCGGATCACGCCCTCGACCTTGGTGGTGGCGAGGATGCCGTAGTCCTCGATGTAGGGATTGGTGGTGGCGAGGTTGACGAAGCCCTTGGTCGCCGCGCTCTGATAGGTCTCGTCGAAGAGATAGAACTCGAGTTCGGAGGCCATGAACGGCGTCATGCCCTTCTCGGCGAGCCGCGACACCTGAACCTTCAGGATCTGCCGCGGGCTGTGCGGCATCGGCTGGTGGTGGTGGTCGGTGACGTCGCACAGCACCAGCGCCGTGCCCGGCAGCCACGGCACCGTCCGCAGCGTCGCCATGTCCGGTACGATGGTGAAGTCGCCGTAGCCCTTGTCCCAGCTCGCCGCCTCGTAGCCGGGCACCGGCTCCATGTCGATGTCGACGGTGAGCAGGTAGTTGCAGCAGTGGGTCTCCTCGTGGGCCGAGGCGAGGAAGTTGTCGACGTGGAAGCGCTTGCCCGTGAGCCGGCCCTGCATGTCGACCATCGCCACCACCACGGTGTCGATCTCGCCGCTGGCGGCCTTGTCCTTGAGGGCGTCGAAACTCAGATTGCCGGGCATCGGATGGATCTCTTTCTCGGGCACGGGAAATCGGGCGGGGGTCGGATGCCGGGGGCGCTCCGGGCCGGCCGCCGTCGTTGTGATGTGGGGCGGGGCGGTGACGGGCGTGGCGGCAAGCGAAAGCCGTGCCGCCAAGCCCGCCGCCGGTCATTTGGCGATGACGTGACGGGGGCTGCGGCCTTCGGCGTGTTCGAGCGCGAACTCCTCCTCCGGCGACAGGATCAGCTTGTGGCGGCCGACCAGCAGGAAGTAGACGATCGCGACCGCGAACCACACCGCGACCCACATCACGCCCTTGGTGAAGTTCGGATCCTGCACCTGGTAGAACAGCGTGACGAGGGCGATGACGATCGTCAGCACCGCGCCGCCGATGCCGAGCGGGCTGACGTAGGGCCGCTCCATGTGCGGCTGGCGCACCCGCAGCAGGATGAAGGACGCCGCCTGCATGATGTAGGAGAACATCGCCCCGAACACTGCCATGTTGAGCAGCACACTGCCGATCGCCGCGCCGCCGGCCTCCGCGCCGAGCGAGAACCAGATGATCATCATCACCGTGAGGCCGGTGATCGAGCCGATGATCATCGCGACGTGCGGGGTCTTGTAGCGGGCGTGGGTGACCGACAGCGCGGTCGGGAAGTAGCCCGCCCGCGACAGAGAGTAGATCTGACGGCCCTGGGCGTAGAGGATGGTGTGGAACGAGGCGATCAGCCCGGTCAGGGCGACGATGCCGAGCAGCACCACCCCGCCGTCGCCGTAGATCGCCCGGAAGCCGGCGAGCAGCGGTTCGCCCGAGTCGCGCAGCGCGAAGGCGCCGACGCCGGCGACCGACGGGTTGAGCAGCACGATCATGAAGGCCGAGACGATCAGCGTCACCATGCCGAGGAGGATGCCCTTCGGCATGTCGCGCTTGGGGTCGACCGATTCCTCGGCGGCGAGCGGCAGCTGCTCGATGGCGAGGAACAGCCAGACCGCGAAGGGCAGCGTCGCCAGCACGCCGGAGACACCGAAGGGGAAGAAGTCGCCGCCGCCCTCGGGCAGTTCCACCGCCGCCCCGTCCGGCCCGACGCCGATGTTGAGCGCCCAGCGCGAGAAGTCCATCGACGGGATCGCGCTCACCCAGAAGAAGACGAGGACGGCGAGCGAGATCAGCGTCACCACCAGCGTCACCTTGAAGGACAGCTCGAGGCCGAAGATGTTGAGAGAGAGGAAGATCGCGTAGAACACGATCCAGATCAGCGGCGAATACACCGGGTCGAGCCCGAGGATCGCGTTGACGTAAGCGGTGATGAAGGTCACCACCACAGCCGGCGTGATGACGTATTCGACGTTCTCGCAGAGCCCGGTGACGAACCCGCCGAACGGGCCCATCGCCGTGCGGGCGAAGGAATAGGCGGCGCCGGTGTGCGGCAGCGCCGGGCTCATCTCGGCGATCGAGAAGGTGAGGCCGAGATACATCACCGCGATGATCGCGGCCGCGACCAGCATGCCGCCCCAGCCGCCGGTGGCGAAGCCGAAGTTCCAGCCCGAGAAGTGGCCGGAGATCACCGCGCCGACGCCGAGCGCCCAGAGCGACCAGATGCCGGCGTAGCGCGACAGGCCGCGCTTCTCGAAATACGACCTGTCCGCCTGCTTGTAGGTCACGCTTCCTTCAGATTTGGCCATCCCCGTGATCCTCCCCGATGAAGCCGACCGTCCCGCAGGAGCGGAACCGGCTCCGACCTCGCGCAACCCGGCGCCTCCGGCGCTTCTCGTGCGCAATCCCGCTTTCCGCGATCCGCCCGCCGCGCCCTCAGCGGCCGCCGGCCCCGGCCCGCCGTCCGGCAGCGTCGCGCCGGCGTGCGAACGGCCGCCACAGCCGCTCGGCCCAGAGCCGCGCCTCGGCGTCGGTGGCGAGCAGGTCGTTGCGGATCTCGATCATCACGTTGGCGAGGCCGCGGGCGACCGCGTGCCGCGCCATCGTATAATAGACTTCGCCCGAACCGCTGTAGGGTTCGTTGGCCTCGGCGACGACCCCCTCTTCCGCGGCGAGTGCCGCCAGCAGTTCCGGCCCGAGCGGATTGCCCTCGCCGTAGAGCACGCCGACGTGGAGCGGCCGGGTCACGCCGAGGAACACCGGCGTGAAGGTGTGGACGCCGACGACGGTCGGCGCCGGGGCGCCGGCCCGCCGCCGCCGCTCGACCTGCTCGCCGACGAAGCGGTCGAGCCCGGCGTGATAGGGCGCGTGGATCGCCGCGATCCGCGCCCGGCGGGCCTCGTCCGAAAGGCCGGCGTTGCCCGGAACCGGCGTCGCCTCGCTGACGTCGGGCGCGAGCGTCGGCGAGTCCTCGGGTCGGTTGACGTCGACGATCAGCCGCGACACCGTTCCGTGGAACAGCGGCGCGTCGGCGAGCCGCGCGAGGTGGCGGCAGACGGCGAGCGCGCCCGGATCCCAGGCGATGTGCGCCTCGCGGTCTTCCGCGGCGAGGCCGAGATCGCCCCAGGGCGCGGGAAAGCGGTTGGAGGCGTGGTCGCAGACGACGAGAAGATCGCCCGACCCTGCGGCGTTCTCGATGGCGAAGGGCGTCGTCTCGTCGGTCACGGCCTCTCCTCGCTCTCCCGGTCGGCGCCGGGTCCGCTGCCCATCGGCCGTGGTCACCGCCGGACGGAGCCGGCGATCGATGTACGAAATCTGCCACCGATTCCGCCGAAGTCAATCGATGTAATGTTTCATACAGCACCGACCTCGCCGGAGCCGATTCGCACGCCGCCCGGTCGCGGCCGGGCCGATCGCGCCGCCCGCACGCGGCGGCGTTCCGGGCGCGAGAGCTTTTCGCTTGCCGCGGCGGCGCTTTGCGCCACACTCGCCGCAGACGACGACGGGGCGGGGGCTCTTCCATTGATGATCGACCAGGAAACGATCGCCGAGCGGATCCGGAACGACATGCACCTCTTCACGCCGACCGAACGGAAGGCGGCGCACGTGCTGCTCGCCAACTATCCGATCGCCGGTCTCGAGACCGTCGCCGAATTCGCCCGCCGCGCCAACGTCAGCGCGCCGACCGTGCTGCGCTTCGTCGCCCGCCTCGGCTTCGCCGGCTATCCCGAGTTCCAGCGGGCGCTGCGCGACGAGCTCGACCAGCAGGGCCAGTCGCCGCTCGCCAAGGCGCGCTTCGCCGACGCATCCGGACCGGCCCGCGAGGGGCCGCTCGGCGGCTTCGCCGCCGCCCTCGCCGGCAACCTGACCGAGACCTTCCGCCATGTGCCGCCGGCCGAGTTCGAGGCGGTCGTCGCCCTGCTGTCCGATCCGCGCCGCGTCGTCCACACCCTCGGCGGGCGCCTGTCCGATCCCCTCGCCGGCTATCTCGCCGCCCATCTCAAGGTCGTGCGCCCCCACGTCGGCCACGTCTCCGGCCAGAGCGCCAACTGGCGCGACCACCTGCTCGACATGGGCTCGCGCGACGTTCTCGTGCTGCTCGACATCCGCCGCTACCAGGACGACCTCACCGCCTTCGCCGCGGCGGCGGGCGAGCGCGGCGTCACCGTGCTGCTGTTCACCGACCAGTGGCTGTCGCCGATCGCCCGCCACGCCCGCCACGTCCTCTCCGCCCGCGTCGCGGTGCCCTCGCGCTGGGATTCGATGACGGCGCTGCTCGGACTGGTCGAGGCGGTGATCGCGGCGGTGACCGAGACGAGCGGCGAGGCCGGCGAACGGCGGATCGCCCTGCTCGACGCCATGCGTGCCGCCGGCGCCTGACCTTCCGGCGGGAGGGTGCCGATGCCGCGCCATCGTTCATCGCCAGGCGCCCCCCTCCATCGCCGGGGCTTTGATCGGACGGCAGCTTCGTCCTATCATCGCTGCTTCGGCGAAGCGGCCCCGGGGCGGGCGGCCGTTCGGCACCTCATCTCGAACCGCGGACAGGCGATGACCCTCCTCGACCCCGGATCCGGCGACGGCGACGGCAGGACGGACGGCGAGCGAACCGTTGGCCTCTCCCGCCGGCCCGCCGGTATCCGCCGATGACCGGCGTTCTCGACCTGTTGCCGGAGGCGATCGTCTGCGCCGGCTCGGCGGACTGCCCGACCCGGCCCACCGACGTTCTGTTCCTGCACAACGCCGCCGGCGCGGTCGTCTTTGTCGCCGGCGTCGCCGCCGCCGCGGCCGTCGGCATGCTCGCCCTGCGCTGGCGCGAGGCCGAGTACAAGTGGATCTTCGGCCTCTTCTCAGGCCTCATCTTCTCGCTGGCGCTGCTCGAAGGCATCGATCTCGCCCTGATCTGGTGGCCGCTGCACGCCTACGAGGCCTTCGTCGAGGCGATCGTCGCCCTGCTCGCGATCGCGGCGGCGATCTCGCTCTGGCTGCTGCTGCCGCGCCTGCTCAAGCTGCCGACGCGGCGCGAACTCGGCGCGATCAACGCCGACCTCGCCTCGCGAATCGAAGAGAACCGCCACGTCACCGAGGCCCTGCGCACGGCTCGCGACGAACTCGAGCGCCGCGTCGCCGAACGCACCGAGGCACTGCTGCTCGCCAACGCCGACCTCGCCCGCAAGGAGGCCTACTTCCGCGAGAGCTACAAGCGCACGCCGGCGATGATCTATTCCTGCGACGACGCCGGCCACATCGTCGAGGCCAGCGACGCCTTCCTCGCCAGGATGGGCCTGACCCGCGAGGCCGCGATCGGCAGCCAGATCGCGGATCTCGTCACCGAAGACAGCCTGCGCACCCTTCGCGAACGCGATTGGGGCGAGACGCGCGACGGCGGGGTCGCCGTTTCCGACGTCGAAATCGCCTACCGGCGCGCCGACGGCCAGCTGATCGAGGGCGAGATCTCGATCGTCCCCGAAGACAATCCCCTGCTAGGCCGGATCTATCTCGTCGCGCTCGTCGACGTCACCGAGCGCAACAAGGCGAGGCGTGGTCTCGAGGCCCAGGCCGACTATCTGCTGCGGGCCAACGAGTCGCTTGAGCAATTTGCCTACGTCGCCTCCCACGATCTGCAGGAGCCGCTGCGCAAGATCGTGCTCTACGCCGACATGCTCAACGACGCCCTCGCCGCCGATCGCAAGGAGGACGTCGCCTTCGCCGCCCAGGTGGTCCGCGACGCCTCGATCAGGGCGCGCGTCCTCGTTTCCGATCTCCTCACCTATTCGAGGGCCTCAAACCGCCGGCTCGAACTCGAGAGCTGCCGCTTCTCCACCGTCCTCGGCGAGGTGATGCAGACGCTGTCGCAGTCGATCGCCGAGTCGGGCGCCGACATCCGCATCGAGGGTCCGGAAGTCGTGCTCCAGGCCGACCGTCTCCTGATCGACCAGTTGCTCCAGAACCTCCTGTCCAACGCCATCAAGTACACCGCCGACGGCATGCCGCCGCGGATCGAGATTTCCACGGCCGTCGGACCGCGCAAGCGGCTGGTCCTGCGCTTCGCCGACCACGGCATCGGCTTCGCCGAGGAGTATTCGCGCAAGATCTTCGAGCCCTTCACGCGGCTGCACGGCCGCAGCCGCTATCCGGGCACCGGCATCGGACTCGCCATCTGCCGGGCGGTCTGCGAGCGCCACGGCTGGAAAATCTCGGCGAGCGGCGAGGTCGGCGCCGGCGCCGTCTTCACCATCGAGATCCCGCGCGGCGGCTACACCGTCGACCTCCCGTCCGGCGAGGCTGCAGATGACGTCTGATCCGCCGGCGGTCCTTCCCGGCGAACGGGAAGCCGGCCGCTCCGTCGTCCTCGTGCTCGGCGGCGCCCGCTCGGGCAAGACCGCCCACGCCGAGCGCCTCGCCCTTTCCCTCGCGGTCGCGGACCGGCGGCCCGTCTACGTCGCCACCGGCCAGGCCTTCGACGACGAGATGGCGAGCCGCATCGCCCGTCACCGCGACGACCGCGGCGCCCGTTTCGAGACGATCGAGGCGCCGACGGACCTCGCCGGGGCCGTTGCGGCCGCCGGAGACGGCGCGCCGGTGCTGATCGACTGCCTGACGCTGTGGCTCTCCAACCTGATGCTCGCCGACCGCGACCTCGCCGCCGCGACCGCCGCCCTCGTCGAAGCGATCGACCGGACGCGCGGCACGCTCATCCTCGTCTCCAACGAGGTCGGCCTCGGCATCGTCCCCGACAACGCCCTCGCCCGGCGCTTCCGCGACGAGGCCGGCCGGCTGAACCAGACCATCGCTACGCGGGCGGACCGGGTCGACTTCGTCGTCGCCGGCCTGCCGCTGCGCGTGAAATGACAGAACCAGTCACCGACGGCCGCGCAAGACCGGCCGCAGACCCGGGAGAGCCGCCATGACCGACACCCCCTTCGACCCCGTCCGCTTCGGCATCGTCAGCACCGCGAAGATCGCCCGCGAGAAGGTGATCCCCGGCATGCGGACGACGCCGCTCGTCTCGGTCCACGGCATCTCCTCGCGCGATGGCGCCCTCGCCCGCGCCGTCGCCGACGCGCTCGCCATCGAGAAATCCTACGGCTCGACGGAGGAGATGCTGGCCGATCCCGCGATCGAGGCGGTCTACGTGCCCGTGCCCAACGACGCCCACGTCGACGTCGCCCTCGCCGCCGCCCGCGCCGGCAAGCACGTGCTGCTCGAAAAGCCGGCCGGCATGACCGCCGCCGACGCCGAGCGTCTGCTCGCGATGCCGCGCGACGTCGTCTACATGGAGGCCTACATGGTCCGCCACCATCCGCAGTGGCAGATGGTGCGCAAGCTGGTGCGCGAGGGCCGGATCGGCCGCCCGGTCGGCATCCAGGCCTGGTTCTCCTATTACAACGACGACCCCGCCAACATCCGCAACCGCGTCGAGACCGGCGGCGGCGCCGCCCTCGACATCGGCGTCTATCCGCTGGTGACCAGCCGCTTCGTGCTCGACGCCGAGCCGCTGCGTCTCGTCGCCGCGATCGAGCGCGACCCGGCCTTCGGCACCGACCGCCTCGCCAGCGTCCTCGCCGACTTCGGCCAGGGCATCCACCTGACCTTCACCGTCTCCACCCAGTCGGTGCCGCACCAGCGCGTCACCGTCTGCGGCACCGAAGGCCGGATCGAGGTGGTGATTCCCTTCAACGCCCCGCTCGGCGGCGAGACGGTGATCCGGATCGACGACGGCTCCGCCCTCGGCGACGCCTCGGCCGAGACCGTCGTCATCCCGCCCTGCGACATGTACGGGCTGCAGGCCGAGGTCTTCGCCCGCACGGTGCGCGGCGAGATCGCGGCGCCCTACGGCATCGGCGATTCGATCACCCAGATGCGCCTGCTCGACGCCATCTTCGCCTCCGTCGACACCGGCGGTTGGGTCGAGCTCGACCTCTGAGACGATTTTTCCGCTCCTCGCCCGCCGAATTCGGTGAGTTGGCCCGGGCGCGCGAAGCCGCTCCCTCGCCAGAACGGTTAATCATGCGTTAAGATGCCCGCTCCGGCCAAGGACGGTCCCGTCATGGGACCGCCCCGGCGGATGGCTCGCGACGTCCCGGACCGGGGGGCCGGCGTCGCGGACGGGGACCGAGGAGCGCGACGATGAGTGACCGGCCGAACGAGACGATGGACCACCTGCCCAAGGTGCGCCGGCTCTCCGACGCGGTACGCAAGGTGCGGGTCGCCGAGGCCGAGCGGGTCGACGCCTTCGCCGACCTGTTCGAGGCCGAGAAGGCGCGGCTGACGCTGCTCGCCGAGGAACTCGAGGGTGTCTTCGCCGAGGTCCCGGCCGACGACGGCTATTTCCTGTTCAAGGTCACGGCCGGCACGCCGCCGCGGCTGTGGATCGATCCGACCACCCACGTCGTCATCGCCCGCGACCGCCGCAGCTACCGCGTCCTCAAGGACACGCGACTCGGCCGCACCGTGCTGTTCGAAAGCGTCGACGTCGCCGACGTCGCCGATGCGGTGACCGACTACATCGCCGAGCGGGTCGTGGAGCGCGAAAAGGCGCTCGAAGCCGACTTCGTGCGCGAGCGGATGGAAATTTCCGCCCGTCCGGCCGAAGGGGAGCGCCGCGGCGTCGCCGGCCGCAAGCCGCGCTCGCCCGGCCTCGGCTGGGTCTCGGCCGTGATCTTCCTGCTGTTCGGCGCCGCCCTCGGCATCGCGGCGCTGGTGCTCTACGCCTGGTTCGCCACCCCGGGCTGAGCCGAAGCGGCGAGGTGCTCGGCCGCCCGCGGCGCGATCGTGGTGCGGAACCGCTCGACCTCGCGGAACGTCCCGCTCTCGGGCGAGAAGCGAGTGTCCGCCTGCTCCACCGTCCAGCCCCGCGCCGCGTCACCGTCGATCTCGAACAGGTTGAAGCCCGAGGCCGGCCGCCGGCCGCCCGGTTCCTGGCTCGCCGCGCAGACGCCGATCACCGGCACCGGCCCGTCGCGGCCGGGAATGGTGGTTCGCGTCGGCATGTGGGTGTGGCCGTGGAGCACGAGTTCGGCTCCGGCGTCGCGGATGGCGTGACGCACCCGCGAGGCGGCGACGAGGCGCTTGTGCCACGAGGTCGCCCGCGGGAACGGCGGGTGGTGGATCAGGACGATGCGGAAAAGGCCCTCGCGGCCGAGCGCGTCGAGGGCGGCGAGCAGCAGGTTCTGCTGGCGTTCCGAGAAATGGCCGGTGGCGAGGAAGGGGCCGGTGGCGCGGGCGCTCGACGTGCCGACGAAGGCGACGCCGCCGCGCCGGCGCACGTAGGGCCATTCCGGTTGACGGGCGCCGTCGCCGGTCATGTAGGGCGCCCAGGCCTCGCGGGCCCGCGCCAGCGCGCCGGGGACGTAGGCGTCGTGGTTGCCGGGCACCACCGAAACGTCCTTCGGCGAACCGATGCTGTCGAGGAAGGCCCTCGCCGGCTCCAGCTCGCTTCGCAGAGCGATGTTGACGAGATCGCCCGTCACCGCCACGTGGTCCGGGGCCAGCGCGTGGATCTCGGCGATCATCCTGACGAGAATGTCGCCGCGCATCGACGTCGCGCGGTTGCGGTGCCAGTTGACGTAGCCGAGCATGCGCTTGGAGGCGAGCTCGCTGAAGGTCGGGGCCGGAAGCGGTCCGATGTGGGGATCGGAGAGGTGAACGAGGCGGAACATGGTTGTCGCCATAGACGACCGCGGCGTCGCGGTAAAGCGACATTCGCCCGATCCCGGGGCGCCGCCCCTCGGGCGGCCCGGCGGCGTGAACGATGACGCCGCCGCACCCTCTTCCGTTCACCTGCGACGAAGGCGGCGCCTCGCGCCGCTCCTCGCCCGCAAGGCGTCAGCGCGCGTAGAGCGAGAGCAGCGAAGCGATGACGCGGGGGTTGGTGAGGTCGACAGCCGGCACCCACACGTAACGGGTGGTCGAGGTGGCGGCGCGGCGGAACAGGGAAAACATGATGTCACTTGAGGTTTGAGCTTTGAGACGTCCGGGGGCTGCGTGCAGCGCCGCACCGGACGTTTTGTATATACTTTCAGCCGATGGTCGGCACCAGTTGAACAAAGGCGCGCCAGCCATGCGTTTTTCGCATGCAGGCCGCCAAAAATTCTTAACAATTCCGCCGTTTCTAGCCAAACCCCAGTGATCGGAAAATAGGCAGTCCCGCATTCATGGCATGGAACATGGCAATTCGCTCGCTCCACTCCGCTTCGGTGCGGCTGCTGAGAGGTGTCACCCTCGGCGTCAGGGGTCTCGTCACCGGGCCGGAGGGGGTGCTGCTGGTGCGCCACGGCTACCGGCCCGGCTGGTACCTGCCCGGCGGCGCCGTCGATCCGGGCGAGAGCGCCGAGGAGGCGGTGCGGCGCGAGGTGCTGGAGGAGACCGGCATCGCCTTCCTCGCCGCCCCGCGGCTGGTCGGCCTCTATTTCAACGCCGGCATGGCCAACCGCGACCACGTCGCCCTCTTCGTCGTCGAGGAGGGACAATGGCGGCGCGAGCGGCCTTTCGTTCCCGGCGCCGAGATCCGCGAGGCCCGATTCTTTCCCGCGCACGCCCTGCCCGCGGAGGCCACCGACGCAACCCGCCGGCGCGTCGGCGAGGCGCTCGCCGGCGGGCAACCGGTCAGCGGCCGCTGGTGAACGGGCCGTCGATGCCGGCGCGACTCAGGCCGACGCCGACACGCTCTCGCGCCCGTGCGGCGCGTCGAGGTCCAGCAGCGGCCCCTTCGGGATGATCCGGGTCGGATTGATGGTCGGGTGGCTCCAGTAGTAGTGCGTCTTGATGTGGCCGAAGTCGACGGTGGGCGCGACGCCCGGCGTCTGGTAGAGGTCGCGCAGGTAGCCGGACAGCGCCGGATAGTCGGCGATGCGCTTCAGGTTGCACTTGAAGTGGCCGACGTAGACCGCATCGAAGCGCACCAGCGTGGTGAACAGCCGCCAGTCCGCCTCGGTCGGCGCGTCGCCGACCAGCCAGCGCCGTGATGACAGCCGCCGCTCCAGCCAGTCGAGGCTCTCGAACAGCGCCGTCACCGCCTCCTCGTAGGCCTCCTGCGTGGTGGCGAAGCCGGCCTTGTAGACCCCGTTGTTGACGGTGTCGTAGACCCGGTCGTTGACGGCGTCGATCTCGCCGCGCAGCGCCGGCGGATAGGTCTCGGGAGGCCGCCCGGTCAGCTGCTCGAAGGCGGTGTCGAACATGCGGATGATCTCGGAGGATTCGTTGGAAACGATGGTCTTTTCCGCCTTGTCCCAAAGCACCGGAACCGTGACCCGGCCGGTGTAGGCGGGGTCGGCCCGGGTGTAGATCTCGTGGAGCCGGGACACGTCGGCATTGGGATCGCCCGCACGGTCGGAGCCTTCTGCGAACACCCAGCCTTCACCGCCCATCTTCGGATCGACGACCGTGACGCCGACGAGATCCTCGAGCCCTTTCAGCGCCCGGAAGATCAGGGTGCGGTGCGCCCAAGGACAGGCCAGCGAGACGTAGAGGTGATACCGTCCGGCCTCGGCCGGAAAGCCCTTCTCGCCGTTCGGTCCCGGACCGCCGTCCGCGGTGAGCCAGTTGCGGAAGGCGGACGACTGGCGCACGAAGCGGCCGCCGGTCTTCTTGGTGTCGTACCACTTGTCCTGCCACTTGCCTTCGACCAGAAGCCCCATCATCCACTCCTACGGCTGTCGTCGTCCATTCGTTGAACGGAATATGGCACCGGCCGTTCACGTTCGCCCCGCGGTGAACAGTGCGTCACCACGGTCGGCCCCACGCCGCGGGATGCTGTCCCGGCCGAACGCCCGTGAGGTCCGTCGAGATCCCCATTGCATTCGCCGCGGAGCGGTGGCTTGCTCTGCGGGCGTGGAATATCAACCAAAGAGACAAAAATGTCCTTCGAAGTCTGGTTCGCTTTCGCCCTCGCCTCGGCGGTCATGCTGGCGATCCCGGGCCCCACCATCCTCCTCGTCGTTTCCTACGCCCTGAGCCATGGCCGCAAGGTCGCGGGCGCCACGGTCGCCGGCGTCGCGCTGGGCGACTTCACGGCGATGACCGCCTCGATGCTCGGCCTCGGCGCCCTGCTCGCGACCTCGGCGACGCTGTTCACGATCCTGAAGTGGATCGGCGGCGCCTATCTGATCTGGCTCGGCGTCAAGCTGTGGCGGGCGCCGGCGATGGCGATCCCGGAGGAGGGCACGATCGCCGAGGACGGCGCGGTGCCGGCGGACGCCGCGGCCGACGCCCGCCGCATCTTCCTGCACGCCTTCGCGGTCACCGCGCTCAACCCCAAGAGCCTCGTCTTCTTCGTGGCCTTCCTGCCGCATTTCGTCGACCCGGCCGCGCCGCTGCTGCCGCAGATGGCGATCCTGGAAGCGACCTTCCTGACGCTCGCGACCCTCAACGCCGCGCTCTACGGCGCCGCCGCCTCCGCCGCCCGCACGGCGATCCGCCGCCCCTCGGTGCAGCGCGTCGTCGCCCGCACCGGCGGCTCCCTTCTCATCGCCGCCGGCCTCGTCGCGCTGACCTGGCGCAAGGCGTCGGCGTGACCGCCCTCACGAACCGGAACCGATCATGACCTCGATCCAGAAACTCATCTCCCCGGTCGACGGCTCGGTCTACGCCGAGCGGCCGCTGGCGAGCGACGCCGGACTCGGCGCCACCTTCGCGGCCGCCCGCGACGCCCAGAAGGACTGGGCCGCGCTGCCGCTCGATACCCGCATCGGCTATTGCCTGAAGGCCCTCGACGCCCTGCTCGCGATGCGCTCGGAGATCGCCGAGGAACTGACCTGGCAGATGGGCCGTCCCATCCGCTACACGCCCTTCGAGCTCAACGGCGTCGAGGTCCGCACGCGGCATATGGCGAAGATCGCCGAGGCGAGCCTCGCTCCGCTCGACAGCGGCCTCGAGAACGGTGATGCCGGCGCTCACCGCTACATCACCCGCGAGCCGCTCGGCGTCGTCTTCGTGGTGGCGCCGTGGAACTATCCGTATCTCACCACCGTCAACTCGGTGATGCCCGCCCTGATGGCCGGCAACACCGTGGTGCTGAAACACTCGGACCAGACCCTGCTGGTCGCCGAGCGGTTCCAGAAGGCCTTCGATCAGGCCGATCTGCCGAAGGGCGTGTTCCAGCACCTCGTGCTGTCCCACGACCAGAGCGCCAAGGCGATCTCCTCCGGCATGGTCGACGGCGTCTGCTTCACCGGCTCGGTGGCCGGCGGCGAGGCGATGGAGCGCGCCGCGGTCGGCCGCTTCCTGCCGCTCAATCTCGAACTCGGCGGCAAGGACCCGGCCTACGTCCGCGCCGACGCCAGGCTGCAGTTCGCCATCGAGAACATCGCCGACGGCGCCTTCTTCAACTCCGGCCAGTGCTGCTGCGGCATCGAGCGGATCTACGTGCAGGAGACGGTCTACGACGACTTCGTCTCCGGCCTCGTCGACTTCACGAAGGGCTACGTTCTCGGCAACCCGACCGACGAGACGACGACCCTCGGCCCGCTCGCCCGCGCCCGCCAGGCCGCCTTCGTGCGCGAGCAGATCGACGCGGCCGTGCGCGCCGGCGCCACCGCCCATCTCGACCCGAAGGCCTTCGCGGCGGATGCGCCCGGCACGCCCTACCTCGCCCCGCAGATCCTCACCGGCGTCAATCACCAGATGTCGGTGATGACCGAGGAGAGCTTCGGCCCGGTGGTCGGCATCATGAAGGTGCGCGACGACGCCGAGGCGATCCAGCTGATGAACGATTCCCAATACGGCCTCACCGCCTCGGTCTGGACCGAAGACCTCGACGCCGCCGCCGCGATCGGCGCGAAGATCGAGACCGGCACCGTCTTCGCCAACCGCTGCGACTATCTCGACCCGGCCCTGACCTGGACCGGCGTCAAGAACACCGGCCGCGGCGCCGCCCTCTCCCCCCTCGGCTTCCAGGCGCTGACCCGGCCCAAGAGCTGGTACATGCGCAAGGCGCCGGTGTGATCCCTCTCGCGAACTCGTTGCCGTGAAACCCCTCTCCCTGTCCCTCCCCCACAAGGGGGGAGGGGACGATGAAGGAGAGGGTGACCTTCTTCAACCTTCCTCTCGCCGAGCCGGGAAGGTGCCGTGCGAAAGCCGGCGCATCTGGCGTCCCCTCCCCCCTTGAGGGGGAGGGACAGGGAGGGGGGTGAGCCAAACACGCGACATCTGCCATCTTGCCCTGTTCTTTCCCGGACCCGCACCCATGACCGTCAAAGCCAACTGGAACTATCCCACCCCCGTCCGCTTCGGCGCCGGCCGCATCAAGGAACTCGCCGACGCCTGCCGAGTCGCCGGCATCGAACGGCCGCTGTTCGTCACCGATCCCGGCCTCGTCGACCTGCCGATGACCAGGGCCGCCGTCGCCCTGCTGAAGGACGCCGGCCTCGGCGTCGAGGTCTTCTCCGAGGTGCGCGGCAACCCGGTGGAGAGCAACGTCTACGCCGGCATCGAGGCGATGAAGATGGGCGACCACGACGGCGTCGTCGCCTTCGGCGGCGGCTCGGCCCTCGACGTCGGCAAGACCATCGCCTTCATGTCCGGCCAGACCCGGCCGATGTGGGACTTCGAGGACATCGGCGACTGGTGGACGAGAGCCGACCCGACCGGCATCGCCCCGGTGGTCGCGGTGCCGACCACCGCCGGCACCGGCTCGGAGGTCGGCCGCGCCACGGTGATCACCAACGAAGCGAGCCACACCAAGAAGGTCATCTTCCATCCGCTGATGATGCCGAAGGTGGTGATCGAGGATCCGGAACTCTGCGTCGGCCTGCCGGCGACCATCACCGCCTGGACCGGCATGGACGCCCTCGCCCACTGCATCGAGGCCTATTGTGCCCCGGGCTACCACCCGCTCGCCGACGGCGTCGCGGTGGAGGGCGTGCGGCTCTGCAAGGAGTTCCTGCCGAAGGCGGTGAAGACCGGCACCGATCTCGACGCCCGCGGCGCCATGCTGGCGGCCGCCTCCGCCGGCGCCACCGCCTTCCAGAAGGGCCTCGGCGGCATCCACGCCATGAGCCACCCGGTCGGCGCGCTCTACGACACCCACCACGGCCTCACCAACGCGGTGTTCATGCCCTACGTGCTGGTGTTCAACCGGGCCGCGATCGAGGAGAAGATCGCCCGGCTTTCCGGCTACCTCGGCCTCGAGCCGAGCTTCGACGCCTTCCTCGGCTGGATCCTCGCGCTGCGCACCGAGATCGGCATTCCGGAGACGCTCGCCGGCCTCAAGGTCGACGACGCCCGCCTCGACGAGATCGCCGCCATGGCCATCGTCGACCCCACCGCCGGCGGCAACCCGGTCGAACTCACCACCGACGCCGCGAAGACGATCTTCGCGATGGCGATGAGCGGCCGTCTCGGGGCGTGACACCGCAGCGATTGGCGGTGGACGGCGCGGGCGGCGCGGACTAGGAACAGGGCGGCCGAGCGGAGGCCTTTTCCCTTGCGGGAAATGTCCCGACCGGCCGGCGAGGCGACGCGCCAGCGCGCTCCTCGTCCAAGGGCTTCGCGCGCCCTCCCGAGCGGGGTCGCGGCGCGGAGTCTCGAGCGCCCCTCGTCCGTCCCGAGAGTTCCCGCCGATGCCCTCCTTCGCCCATCGCTACTACGAGATCGCCGCCCGCCGCTCGCCACTATGCGTCGGCATCGATCCCGCGCCCGAGACGCTGGCAGGCTGGGACCTGCCCTACACGGCCGAGGGCTGCCGCGACTTCGGCCTGCGCCTCGTCGAGGCCACCGGCGAGCGCGTCGGCGTCTTCAAGCCGCAGGTCGCCTTCTTCGAACGCTTCGGCCCGGCCGGCTTCGCCGCGCTCGCCGAGGTCATGGCCGCGATCCGCGCCGCCGGCGCGCTGTGCCTCTCCGACGTCAAGCGCCTCGACATCGACCACACCCTGATCGCCTATGCCGCCGCCTGGATCGGCGACGACGCCGGCTTCCCCTCCGACGCGATCACCGTCGGCGCCTACACCGGCGCCAGGGCCTTGCGGCCGGTGGTCGACCGCGCCGCCGAGCACGAGGCCGGGATCTTCGTCCTCACCCGCTCGTCCAACCCGGAGGGCCTAGCCCTCCAGAACGCCCGCCTCCCCGACGGCCGAACCGTCGCCGAGGAACTCGCCGACGAGATCACCGCCTTCAACCGCGAGATCGCGGGCGAGGCGACCGGCCCGGTCGGCGCGGTGATCGGGGCGACGCTCGACGACGCGATGGCCGTGCTCGACCGCCTGCCCCAGAGCCTGATCCTCGCCCCCGGCGTCGGTGCCCAGGGCGCGACCATCTCCGACGTCGCCCGCCGCTTCGGCCCCCACGCCCGCCGCACCCTGCCGAGCGTGTCGCGCGCCGTCGCCAAGGCCGGCCCGGACGCGCAGGCCCTCCTCGACGCCGTCACCCGCCTCGCCGACGAGGCGGCCCGCCTGCTTGACTGATGTCGCCCGCGACATCATCTTTCGGATTGATCGTCGTCGATGCCAACATCGTCCTGCGCGGTCTCCGATCGCGCAACGGCGCCTCGCACCGGATCCTGCGAGGTATGATCGAGGGGGAGATCGCCTTCGCTCTGTCGCCGGCCGTGGTGCTCGAATATGAGGACGTCCTTATGCGTCCGGGACTTCTCGGCGATGCGCCGTGGATCGCGCCGGAGGAGATCGGGACTTTGATCGACGCGCTTTGCGCTCTCTGCGTCGAGGTTTCCCCCGCCTTCCGGTTCCGTCCGTTCCTCGCCGATCCGAAGGACGATCTCTACGTCGAATGCGCCCTCGCGGCGGGCGCCCGGCTGATCGTCTCGGAGGACCGGCATTTTCGCCATCCCGCCCTCGCCGCTTTCGGCGTCGAGGCCCTGACCGCCCCGGCCTTCGAGGCGCTCTGGAGACAGTCGAGGTCGATGTCGTGACAACCTTCCCCTTGCGGCTTCCCGACCACATCATGCAGCAGGCCCGCCAGGCGGCCGAAGCCGACGGCGTCTCGATCAACCAGCTTCTGACCGCCTTCGTCGCCGAGGGCCTCGGCCACCGGCGCGGTCTCGCCGAGATCCGGTCGCGGGCGGCGCGGGCGGACGTCGCCGCCGCACGTGACCTTCTCGATCGCGTTCCGGATACCGATCCGGGCGACGACGACCGCCTGCGCCCCGATCCATCGGTCAGCGGGGCGTTCTGACCGCCGCACGTCTCTTTCCCTTGTCGCAGCGATGGTCGCCCGAGAGCGGCGACCGGCGCCATCCCGTACGCGAGTCCCCATGGCCCCTCCCCTTCTCTTCCTGCGCGACGTCCGCCTCACCTTCGGCGCGACGCCGCTGCTCACCAGTGCCGCGCTCTCGGTGTCGGCCGGCGACCGCATCACGCTGGTCGGACGCAACGGCTCGGGCAAGTCGACCTTCCTCAAGATCGCCGCCGGGCTGATCGAGGCCGACGGCGGCGAGATCTTCCGCCAGCCGGGCGTCACGGTCCGCTACCTGCCGCAGGAACCGGATCTGTCGGACTTCCCCTCGACGCTCGCCTATGTCGAGGCCGGCCTCGGGCCGGGCGACGACGCCTACCGCGCCGCCTATCTGCTCGAATGCCTCGGCCTCACCGGCGAAGAGAACCCGCGCAGCCTGTCCGGCGGCGAAGCCCGCCGCGCCGCGCTCGCCCGGGTGCTGGCACCCGAGCCCGACATCCTGCTGCTCGACGAGCCGACCAACCACCTCGACCTGCCGGCGATCGAGTGGCTGGAAGGGGAACTGAAGTCGCTGAAATCGGCCCTCGTGCTGATCTCCCACGATCGTCGCTTCCTCGAAAACCTGTCGCGCACCACCGTCTGGCTCGAGCGCGGCGTCACCCGCACCCTCGAGCGTGGCTTCTCCCACTTCGAGGCCTGGCGCGACGAGGTCTTCGAGGAGGAGGAACGCGAGCAGCAGAAGCTGCAGAAGCGGATCGAGCAGGAAGAGCACTGGATGCGCTACGGCGTCACCGCCCGGCGCAAGCGCAACGTCCGCCGCGTCGACCTGCTCGCCTCGATGCGGGCCGAGAAGAAGGCCCATCGCGGCCCGGCCGGCGCGGTCAGGCTCGAAGTCTCCGAGGCCGACGCCTCCTCCAAGCTGGTGATCGAGGCCAAGGGCGTTTCCAAGAGCTTCGGCGGGCGGCCGATCGTCACGGACTTCTCGATCCGCATCGGCCGCGGCGACCGGGTCGGCGTCGTCGGCGCCAACGGCGCCGGCAAGACGACGCTGCTCAAGCTGCTCACCGGCGAACTCGCCCCCGACGCCGGCATCGTCAAGCTCGGGGCGACGCTGGACATGCAGACGCTCGACCAGCGCCGCGCCTCGCTCGACCCGAACTGGACCCTCAAGGAGGCGCTGACCGACGGCAAGGGCGACACGGTGATGGTCGCCGGCCGGCCGAAACACGTCATCGGCTACATGAAGGACTTCCTCTTCGCCCCCGAGCAGCAGGGCACGCCGCTTTCGGCGCTGTCCGGCGGCGAGCGCGGCCGGGTGATGCTGGCCCGTGCGCTGGCCAAACCCTCCAACCTGCTCGTGCTCGACGAGCCGACCAACGACCTCGACCTCGAGACGCTCGACCTGCTCGAGGAAATGCTGGCCGACTATGCCGGCACCGTGATCCTCGTCAGCCACGACCGCGACTTCCTCGACCGCGTGGTGACGAGCGTCGTCATGAGCGAGGGCGAGGGACGCTGGACCGAGTATGCCGGCGGCTATTCGGACATGGTCGCCCAGCGCGGCGCGGGCGTCGCGGCACGGGCCGTGGAGCGGACCGAGACCAGGGCCGGAAAGGCGTCCCCGGGACCGGCGGTCGCGCCGCCCGAGCGCAGGGGCAAGCTATCCTTCAAGGACAAGCACGCCCTCGAAACGCTGCCGAAGACCATCGCGGGGATCGAGAGCGAGATCGCGACCCTCAAGGCCACCATGGCCGACCCGGATCTCTATGCGAAGAACCCGACCGGCTTCGCCAAGGCGGCGGCCGCCCTCGACGAGGCCGCCCGCCGCCTCGCCGCGGCCGAAGAGGAATGGCTGCGCCTTGAAATGCTGAAGGAAGAACTGGAAGGTTGAAGAAAATTTTCAACACGGCGAGATCCGGCCGCCCGCCGCCGCCAAGTGACTGATTCATATTTGGTCCGACGACCGATCTCCCGCAGCCTCCCCTGCCGGCTTTCCGGCGACAAAACCGATTTAAATGGAATGTTAAGCGCTGTTTTCAAAGAGTGGTCGGATAACCGCTGCTCTGGCGGGTTCGTGCCGACGTGACGATGGGGACCGGGCAAGCCCGGGATCGCGACGAGGGCGCAGGACCCGCATTCGGGGACTGGCAGGGCCGGAACAACGGAAGACCGCGATGCTCACCCTTTTCAAGAAGACTGCGAAAAACGATTTCGACGCGACGAGCGGGGCGACGGCGAGCGAGACGATGGCGGCGATGGCTGCGGCTTCGAGCGCGGCCGCGGCCGAACTGACCTCGCGCCTCGACGAGATGAAGCGCACCGCCGGACGCAATTTCGTCCACGCGGTCGACAGTTCGGTCAACCTCAGCGAACTGATCTGCCTGATGGCCTGGTCCAACGGCAACGTTCGCACGCTGAGTAGCGAGACGACCACGGTTTCGGCGGCGATCGAGGAAGTCGCCCGCTCGATCGAGAACATCGCCGGCCTCGCCGGCAGCGCCCAGGCCCGCGCCGCCGACACCCACGCCATCGTGCGTGCCGGCTCCGCCCGCGCCTCCTCGGCCGGCCGCGCCATGCAGGAGATCTCCGACGCCTTCTCCGGCCTCGAGGGCCGGATGCAGGAACTCGGCGGTGCCATCGAGAGCATCGGCGGCTTCGCCAAGCAGATCGAGGGCATTTCCAGCCAGACCAAGCTGCTCGCCCTCAACGCCACGATCGAGGCGGCCCGCGCCGGCGAGGCCGGCCGCGGCTTCGCGGTGGTCGCGGCCGAGGTCAAGGCGCTGTCGGAGGAGACCTCCAAGACCACCGATCTGATCCGCGACCAGCTCACCGCCCTCGCCGACGTCATGCAGGGCATGATGCAGGCGATGTCCGCCGGCGGCACCAAGGTTCGCGACGGCCGCGAGACCTTCGACGCCGTCTCCGACGACATGATGCGGATCGAGGGCAACGTCGGCGAGGTCAACGACAGCATCGGCGCCATCGCCGGCATGCTGACCGACCAGCAGAGCGCGACCGAGTCGATGGCCAAGAGCCTCGGCGAGATCGCCCGCCTCGCCGGCCAGAACGAGAAGGACATCGGCACCTCGGCCGAACTGATCACCCGCACCGACGCCCTGTTGTCGGACGTGGTCGAGGAGGCCCGCTCGCTCGATCTGCCGGACTACGCCGCGGCCCGCATGCGCTCCGACCACATGATCTGGAAGCGCCGCCTCGCCGAGTGCCTCGTCGGCCTCAAGCCGATCGACGCCCGCGCCTTCGCCCAGAACAACGACCCGCTCGGCCGCTTCTACGGCGAAGCGACGGACCTGCGCCAGCGCAACGCCTCCGCCTTCCAGATGCTCGACCGTCACGTCGAGACCATGCGCCGGGAATCGAAGCGCCTCGTCGAGGAGGTCGCCCGCGGCCAGATGGGTCCGGCGATCGACGCCTACATGGCGATGGACAAGAGCTCCGGCGAGACGATGACCGCGCTCAAGGCTCTGCGCTGAAGACCCGGGGCGCCAAGCGCCCCGGGAAGGCACATGCCTCGACATCGAAAAGCGAACGACCCGGACGGCAGGCCGCCGTCCGGGTCGTTCGCATTCGGGACCGGCGCACCGATGCGCGCCTCACCGCTCCTCGGCGCCGGCGAGCCGGCGGCGGCGGCGGTAGCGCCATTCGACGAGGCCGAAGACGGCGAGCGCGATCATCAGCGGCAGCAGGAAGTAGATGATGCGGAACAGGATCAGCGCCGCCGCCACGTCGGGGCGCTCGGGAAGGTCGAGGCCCGTCACCATCGTCGCCTCGAACACACCGATCCCCCCCGGGGTGTTGGCGGCGTTGCCGGCGAGGATGGCGACGATGTAGGCGATGACGAAGATCGATAGCGAGGGCACGGTGTCCGGCGGCAGCAGGATGTAGAGCGTCATGCCCGAAGCCAGCATGTCGACCCCGCCGGCGAGGATCATGCCGATCAGGACCGGCGTCGTCGGCAGCCGCACGGTCCAGCCGGCGATGCGGATCGCCCGGCGCTTGCGGCCGATCCAGACCACGGTCGCCGCCAGCAGGGCGAACAGGGCGAGCCCCGCGAAGCGATCGGCGAGGGGACCGAAGACGACCGGCTCGCGGTCGCCGTCGACGAAGGTGAGCGCGAGGGCGAGCACGAAGACGAGCCCCGACCACATCGTCACCCAGGTCAGCGCCATGATCCGGCCGACCGCGGAAAAATCGAGCCCGATCATCGAGTAGAGCCGGTAGCGCGCCGTGCCGCCGGTGAGGATCGGAAAGCCGAGGCCGTTGGCGAAGACGTTGGAGATGCCGCCGCAGAGTGCCGCGTAGCCGAGATCGACCGGGCGGCGGGTGCGGATCACCAGGATCGCGCAGACGTCGTAGGCGGCGAGCGAGACCACGCTGATCACGGTCAGCGCCAAAGCGACGGCGAAGCGCCACGGCGCCATCGTCTCCATCGCGACGCCGATCTCGCGCGGATCGATATGGGTGGCCATCCGGTAGATGACGATCGCCGCATAGGCGATCAGCACGAGCGCGACCGCCGGCCCGAGATAGCCGAGCACCCCGCGGCGCCGCGGCGGCCTCAGCGTTCCCTGATGGCCGCCGTTCTTGTCGTCAGAGGGATGCAACAAGCCTCGTGCCTCTTCGCTACGCCCGCACATCACTTCCGCGATCCCGCGGCAGAGGTCGTGCGTCCCGCGCCTCCTTCACCATGCCGGGGCGGGGGCGTCAAGTGCGCAGCTGCCGCCCGGACTTTCGCACCCCGGCCGTTCCGCGGCGCGAACCCCCTTCGTGACTCTCTACGGACCGACGGCCTATCGGGATCTTCGCGAGGGTACCCCCGCCCGCCACCACCGTCGCACCCGCGGCGCTCCCGCGGCCTTCACCGACGCAACTCGCCTGCGAGCAGGCCCTTCGGGTCCGCGATCGCCTCGACCACCGGCGCGAACAGGTGGACGAGGTCCTGGTCGAGCTTGCCGCCCATCGACTTCAGGATGTCGTAGGCCTCCCGCGGCGGCATCGGCGGCTTGTAGGACCGCCGCTCGATCAGCGCGGCGAAGATGTCGCAGATCGTGATGATGCGGACGAGGTCCGGGATTTCGGGGCCCTTCAGCCCCTGCGGATAGCCGGAGCCGTCGAGCATCTCGTGATGATGGAGCGCGACGTCGGCGATCTCGCCAGCCGTCTCGGGATAGCGGCGAAGCACCTCGTGGCCGATCTCGGCATGGGTCCGCATCAGGCGGAACTCGTCGGCGGTCAGCCGGCCCGGCTTGTCGATCACCGCCTTCGGGATCGCCGCCTTGCCGATGTCGTGGAAGAAGGCCGCCATGAAGATGCGCGAGGTCTCGCGCGAGGACAGGCCGAGCAGGCCGCCGAAGGCGACGGCGATCGTCGTCACCAGCGAGCAGTGCTGGACCGTCGTGTCCTGATTGGCGGCGATGGCGTCGATGAGCAGGAACAGCGGCGTGTTGTCGATCCGCGTCGCGAAGTCCTCCTTGAGGCCCTCGTAGAAGTCGCGGTCGAAGGTTCCGCCGCCGTTGAAGAGGTCGAAGGCGGCCGAGGTGTTGATGAAAATCGACTCGGCCGAGCGCTGCGCGCTGGCGACCCGTGCCTGTCCCTCGGAGACGGCGCCGGCGTCGATGATGCCGATGATCTTGAGAAGCTGCGCGATGCCGGCGCTCGCCTTGCAGACGTAGCCGATCTTGAGCCGGTCGAGCTCGACGATGTCGGCCGCGCCGAGCCGGCGGCCCCAGGCGACCGTCCGCCGCCGCGCCGCGGCGCTGGCCTTCCGGCTCCAGGAGCGCGAGGTGTCGACGCCGTTCTCCTCGAGAGCCACGAAGACGGGCGCGTTCGGCGTCCCCTCGCCGTCGGCGACGTTCCAGAACGAGGCCGTGATGCCGGATCTGCCGAACAGTTCGAGAAGTTCGCCTGCCGGCGCCTCGGAGCGACCCAAGACCAGAATGCCCTGCGATGCCATGGATCACGTTCGGTTGTCGTTGCGGCGCTCCGCGCCCGTTTCATCGGCACGGTTTCACATACGCAAGGATAAGCCGGTGACCGTTAAATCATTCTAGCGACCGATTGCAGAACTTGCAGGATCTTTGAGCGGGACCGGATCGGTCTCCGACGGCAGGGCGTGTCCGTGGATGTAGTCCGGCATCCATGCCCACTCGGTTTGCATATCGCATGGCTGTCGTCGGATGCGATCGGCGGGGACGGATCGAGGTCATCGGGAGAGAGGCCGGGCGCCGTATCAGTGGCTGGCGGCGGGACACATCGGCCTCGGGCCGGGTGAGACCGGACAATTCCAGGGCCCTAGCAATGGTGGGCGCAGACGAGATGGGGCGGGCCATCGTCCGCGCCGCCGCCGCGAACAGCGGCTTGAGTTAGGGAAGGCCGGATCCGCGTTCGCATTGTAGTATCGACAGAGTGACGGTCCCATTTCGATGAATTTCTCGCCCCCTCAACTCACCTGCTCTTGATCATTACTCCATATAATGGCCCATCATCTCCGTACAAAACGGCACCATCGATTAAGATGATGTTCGGATCACTTAACCGCTCAATTGCAGAGGAACGATTTCGAAGCTCGCAATGACATGTTGGACACTTCGGATTCGCCCCGGGCAGGAACCTGCCACCGCACTCGCAATCGGGAAGTGACGATGTAATCGTGGCCAATACGGCCAGACCTGACTCGCGCCAGCTAAGGGCCCGGTCTCTCTCGCGATGAATCGCATTGCTGCAGTCAGAACAATAAAGGTGCGGGTCCATATGGCTCATGCCAGATGATCTCCACGCTGGTGTTTCTGCCGCGCAATGGGGGCAAAAGAGGGTTCCATTGGCGACATAGTCGACCATTCTCATTGGAGGCTTCCCTGGATAGATGCAGCCAAATGCATGTATTCGACCGGCTATCAGGTCAGATGCAGAATCACGAAGAAGACAGTGTCCCCGCATATGGCCCACGACGGACTTACGGCCTGCATTATGCCGTGATGTCCACCAAACGCGCCCATGGGATCACCCCTTCAGTGGATCGACCACGACGAAGACGACGAGCAGCGCTTCGATCGAGGCGTGTGAGGGCACGATCCGGACTGCAGCCGCGGCATGGTGGTCGAGGCGGACCGGACTGTCCAGCGTCGGGGACGCTGCGGGGAGCGTTCGGGGTCTGCCGATGTCGTCGTGGCGAGGGGGGCGGTCGTTCGGATTGAGCCGTTGCAGCTCGGGATGCCTTGGGTTGGCGGGTGGCGGATGCGGAGGGGCGCCCTGCCCCGGGCGGGGAGGCTGGGCGTGGGCTGCGCGTCGGGCTCGAGTGCCGAACGCGAAGCACCCCGCGAGGGGTTTTGGCCCTGCGGGGTTGTCGTGGTGTCGTGGTTGTGGAGACGTTTGAAGAGAGTTTTTCGTGAGAAGTCCGGTTTGGTCCGGAGTGTGTTTTTCCTGAGCTTTGCAGGCCTGGCGGTGACCTACTCTCCCGCGTCTTGAGACGAAGTACCATTGGCGCTGGGGATTTTCACGGCCGAGTTCGGTATGGGATCGGGTGCAGGCTCCCCGCTATGGCCACCAGGCCGGCGAAGCTCAGGAAGGATGATTGGTCTCGATGATGATGGGGCGCCCGGAGGCACCCTTGCTCGTCTCTTGCCGGACTACGCCCGTCCAGCCTCGGCTGGACCGGAGCGAAGAGCGACGGCCGCGGACGCGACGCCCTCTGGGCGCGCGTTTTCCGCGTGAGCCGTGAGGCTCACCCGAGCGAAGAGCGAGGCGCCGGCTAGCCGGCGCGCCCGCGCAATCGCTGCGCGATGTGAGCGAGGAGAAGATGAGCGTTGATAATGAGAGCGATGAAGCCGGTC
>CALCDT010000354.1 GCA_937900425.1 uncultured Alphaproteobacteria bacterium
GCAGGCCCTCGGCCGGATCGGCGAGCGTGAGGCCGACGACGGCACCGTCCGGCCGGCCGGCGGCGTCGAAGGGCACGACCTCGGCGCGCTGGCCGCCCTCGTCGTTGGCGAGGACGAGGCGGTCGCCTGGCTCGACATCGATCAGCGCCGCGCCGCCGCCGCGCACGACGTGGCGCTCGCTCGCCGGCCCGCGGCCGAAGACGGCCGGCTCGATGATGCGGCTCGGCCGCGGCGGGCCGAGGCGGAAGCCGGGCGGATCGTAGATCGCCATGGGAGATGTCCTTGCGCTGAGAGAATTGCACTCTCGGAATATTTTTTTCTCTTTGTGAATATTCCTCAAGACCTGTGCGCCGTCAACCGGGATTTTTCCCGCATGCGGAAATCGTCCGGCCAGACCCGGAAAAGACGAAGGCCGGGGATCGCTCCCCGGCCTTCTGTTCGGTGGTGCCGCTGATCTGTGATCGTCGCCGCCGCGGGCGGCGCCCGGCCGTCACATCTTCTTGTAGGCGTCGCTCTCGTGCTTGGCCATCGAGTAGATGGTGTAGGCGCAGGCGGCGATGCCGGCGATGGTGATGGCGACGAGCAGCGCCGGCTTGTCGGCGAAGGTGAAGTAGGCCTCCGCTCCTTCCCAGGTCGTGATCGGTGCGGTGTTCATCGATGTCGTCCTTTGCGGTGCAGGGTCATTCGGCCGGCGAGGTCGCCGAGTTGACGAAGGCCGGCATGTTGGCCTCCGGGTAGGCCTTGGCCGGGACTTCGACCCGGTCGAGGCCGGCGAGTTCGGCGGCGTGGCCGACCCGCAGCAGTCCGAACATCTTGAGGACGTAGGACAGGCCGTAGCCGGGCAGGAAGCCGAGCAGGACGAAGACGACCATGCTCTGCAGCTGGCCGGCGAGCGAGATGTGCGGCCCGGCGACGTTCGGGTAGCCCGAGGCGAACAGGCCGGCGGCGATGAGGCCCCAGACGCCGCCGAAGCCGTGGACGGCCACCGCGCCGACCGCGTCGTCGATCTTGAACTTCGTGACCAGGATGTCGTTCAGCTTCGGCATGATGCAGCCGCCGGCGAAGCTGACGAGGAAGGCGAAGCCCGGATAGTAGAGGTCGAGGGCCGGCGCCGACGAGATCACGCCGATGAGGGCGCCCGACATCATCCAGAAGGGATCGCGGGTGACGAGGTAGGCACCGATCATGCCGCCGGCGACGCCCATCAGGGTGTTGAAGGCGAAGGCGGAGAGCGTAGCCGGGGTGTTGTAGATCGTGGTCCAGGTGTCGCCGGTGTAGATGATGCAGCCGCCGAGGAAGCCGAAGAAGCCCATGACGATCAGCATCAGGCCGATCAGCGACATCGGCATGTTGTGGCCGGGCAGGTCGTTGACCGAGCCGTCGGCGTTGTAGCGGCCGATGCGCGGGCCGAGGTTGATCAGCACGCCGAGGGTGAAGAAGCCGGCGATGGTGTGGACGCAGCCGGCGGCGCCGACGTCGTGCAGGCCCCATTCGGTGGTCAGCCAGCCGTCCGGATGCCAGCCCCAGGAGGCGCCGAGGATCCAGACCACCGAGCCGAGGAACAGGGCGAGGATGGTGAAGCCGGAGATGCGGATGCGCTCGATCACCGAGCCCGACATGATCGAGGCGGTCGTCGCCGCGAACAGCGTGAAGGCGGCGTAGAAGATGCCCGAGGCGTTGTCGGCGAGGTTCGGGCCCATCGCCGTGTTCCACGGCAGGCCGGCCTCGGAGCCCTCGGCGATCGAGAAGCCCGCCGGGAAGGCGAGATAGATCCACCAGCCGACATAGTAGAAGGCCGGGACCAGGAAGGCGAAGGCGATGAGGTTCTTCATGCCGGAGGCGAGCGCGTTCTTGGCCCGCGAAGCGCCCATCTCGTAGGCGAGGAAGCCGGCGTGGATGGCCAGCATCAGCGCCGTGCACCACCAGTAGAAGACTTCCGCGTTGATCGTGGTCGCCATGGCGAGACCCTTTTCAAGGACCTCGATCTTGGCGGCCATTTCCGTCAGTTGCTGTGGTTCCATTGTCCCCGTCTCCGTATTCGACCCACGGATTGGCATTCCCCGAAGTGAAATTCAATTCTTTAGGAGAAACAAGTTCAAAGAATAGACGCCCGCATGTACGGAAAATCCGCGACTTACCGGGCACATGCACGCCCGATGATGCCCGACTGCACACTTCGTAGGCATTGCGCATTCCTGCTGCATTGGAGAGCAGCAGCCGGCGGAGCCTCTCGTGCCCTCTCCCCGCCCGCCGAGGCCGGCGACGCAAGAACCGGGCCGCGGCAGAGCGGCGGCGGCCGGACAACCGCAACCCGATGGCGGGTGACGGAAACGGGGTTCGGGAGTGCCCGGCGCGACCTGTGCGGTCCCGGGGTGATGCGGTTCGTGCCCTGCCCGGAACGCCGGCTTGGTCCATCCATCGACGCCCGCGTCGTGGCGGCCACGAAGCGGCGGGCGACAAGGGCGGGCGTCGCGCGTGGGGCGTCGCCGGGCGGGCGGGACGAGGCTCGGGGGAGTCGCCGCCGCCCCGCCCGCCATGAGGGTGCGGAAGGGGCGGATCCCGGCCCGCAGGCCGGGATGCCGAGAAGAAGAGACGGGATGCCGGCGCGGAGGCTCGGCGTGCAGGCGAGGACGCGCGGTCGCGAGACGCCTCCCCCAGACTTCGAGGGAGGCGCCGGCGCGGCCGGCGGGGTCTCATTCCAGCCTGCGTTCGAACAGACCGCTCCCCGCCCTCACCCCGAGGAGGCCCGACAGGGCCGTCTCGAAGGGCGGGCGCGGCCTCGTCCTTCGAGACGCATCGCTCACGCGCGCTCTTCCGGACGAGGCCGATCGAGTCCGTTCATCGGCGGGCCGGGGCCTCAGGCCGCGTCGCTGCGGCTCTCGGTGCGCAGATAGGCCTCGAGCGAGTCGTCGAGCTCCTCCATCCACGGGGTGTGGTGGGGCGGCGACATCGTTCCGGTCATCAGCGAGCGGTAGGACTTGTTGCGATAGCCCATGATGTCCTCCTCCTTGTGGTGCTCCCACTCCTCGAAGGTGCGGTTGACGCCGTCGATGTCGAACATCGGATAGTCGGTGAGGCCGATCAGCTCCTTGGTGTAGTCGCCCTGGAACCAGATCATGTCGTGGTCACCGTCGAGCCGCTCCTCGCGCTCGCGCCAGGCGAGGCTGTCGGCGGTCATTTCGGCCTCGGGCGGCAGGGCGATGCGGCCGAGCATGACGTCGCGGGCGAACCAGGCCTGGGCGTCGAACATGTTGAAGGTGTAGAACTGGTCCTGCATGCCGAGGTAGAACAGCTTCGGGTTCTTCTCCCAGACGACGCCCTTGTAGAGGCCGAGCGGCCACAGCCGGTTGGCGGTGCGCAGGCGCAGCTCGTCGGAGAGGAAGGGGAAGGAGTGCTGGTAGCCGGTGCACAGGATGATGGCGTCGACCGTTTTCGTCGTCCCGTCCTTGAAGGTGGCGAGGTTGCCCTCGACCTTGACCAGCAGCGGCACCTCCGACCAGGTCTGCGGCCAGTCGAAGCCGATCGGCTTGGTGCGGTGGCTGATCGTCACCGACTTGCAGCCGTATTTGTGGCACTGCGAACCGATGTCCTCGGCCGAATAGGACGTGCCGATGATCAGGATGTCCTTGCCCTTGAACTCCAGCGCGTCGCGGAAGTCGTGGGCGTGGAGGATGCGGCCGCCGAAGGTCGAGAAGCCCGGGAACTCCGGCACGTTCGGCGTCGAGAAGTGGCCGTTGGCGACGACGACGTAGTCGAATTCCTCGTCGTAGACCCGGTCGCCGAGCAGGTCGTGGGCGGTGACGGTGAAGAGCCCGGTCTCCTCGCTGTAGGTCACGCCGCGCACCGGCGTGCGGAAGCGGACCCAGCCCTTGACCCCGGCCTTCTCGACCCGGCCCTTGATGTAGTCCCAGATCACCGCGCGTGGCGGGTAGGAGGCGATCGGCTTGCCGAAATGCTCCTCGAAGGTGTAGTCGGCGAATTCGAGGCATTCCTTCGGCCCGTTGGACCACAGGTAGCGGTACATCGAGCCGTGGATCGGCTCGCCGAACTCGTCGAGGCCGGTGCGCCAGGTGTAGTTCCAAAGGCCGCCCCAGTCGGCCTGGCGCTCGAAGCAGACGACTTCGGGAATCTCCGCGCCCTTTGCGGCGGCGGACTGGAAGGCGCGCATCTGCGCCATGCCGGACGGGCCGGCTCCGATGATGGCAACGCGTGTCATGGTCGTTTTTCCCCTCTTCTTTTCTGGTCTTTGATGGCGACGAAGAGAGTGGCCTTCCGCCCCGGGGAACGACCGGGGAAGGAAGGTGGCTGCGCGGCAGCCGGCCGGGGCGCCGGCGACCCGGCCCCCGCCCGCCCTTCGGGCATCCTCTCCCCGCTGGGAGAGGATATCGGTCGTCTCACGGCACCCGTCCGCGGTGGTGAAGCCGGCGCCGATCCGGCGCCCGGAACCTTCGATCAGTCCGGCTGAATTCCCGGCGAGGTCGGCGCGCCGTCGTCATACCTGGCGAGCCACTCCACCAGGGCCGGGTGGTAGCGCGAGAAGCCCTTGTAGGCGACGAGCTCGGGGCGCAGGTCGCGCATCACCCGGTGCAGGCGGCGCGCCCACTTCGGCTGGGTGACGAGGTCGTCGAGGCGCAGCAGGTAGCAGCGGATCGGGAAGACGATGGCGTTGGAGCGCGGCAGCCGCCAGAAGCTCTGCAACTCGACGCGCAGGTGCACCTTCTCGCCGATATTCTCCGGCGTCACCGTCAGCTTGTCCGGACCCCAGTGCGGATATTTCTCCGGGCTGGTGTCGAGCCGCGGGTTGACCGTCAGCGTCCAGTTGAGCCGGCGGGCCGGGGCGCCGTGGCGCAGGTTGGTCAGGAACTTCAGCGCCCGCTCGAACACGCCCATCTGGTGGGCGAGCGGCACCGGCGCGTGCCATTCGAAGAAGTTCATGCCGACGTCGAAATCGAGCGACCAGTCGGCCTGGGTGGTGACGATGCCGGCGTCCATCCACAGATTGCCGTCGCGCTGGTCGAGGATGGCGTGGTCGCCCTGGACCTGACGGCCGATGTATTCGAGCGGATGCATCGGCAGGCTCGCCTTGTCGCCGAAGACGAAGCGGTCGTCGATGCCGAGCGGGCGGTTGATCCAGTGCCAGTGGTCGCCGTCGCGCTCCAGCGTGAAATGCTCCGGATAGGCCTTGGCCTTCTCGGTCATGACGAGTTCGAGGAAGTCCCAGCAGGCGAGGTCCATGTGCGGCAGCGCCTGGCAGCGCAGCGGGTCCTCGGCCAGCACCAGCGCCCGGTCGGCCATTTCCGAGACGTAGTGCTCGTCGACGTCGAGGCCGTGTTCGAAGACGCTGCCCGGTGCCCCCGAGCCGTGCGGCTCGATGTTGACCGAATACATGTAGGTGTCTTCGGGGAAGGGAAACGGGAAGCGGCGGACGCCGGCCGGGCTGTTGCGAAACGTGAAGTCGTCGCGGAAGGTTTCGGTGCGGAAGGTGATGGTCATCGCTTCGGCTCCGGTTCAGCGGTCGATGGTGAGGAGCGTGCCGGAAAAGCGCGACACGCAGGGCATGATCTTGCGGCCCTCGGCCCGGTCGGCCTCGGTCAGCCAGTGATCGTGGTGGATCAGCGTGCCGTCGCAGGCGGCGACGGCGGTCTCGCACTGGCCGCAGGCGCCGCCGCGGCAGAGATAGGGCGCGTCGACGCCGGCGGCCTCGATCGCTTCCAGCAGGCTCTGGTGCTCGCCGACGACGACCTCGATGCCGGAGACGGCGAGGCGGGCGCGGAAGGGTTCCCCGGGCGGGGCCGCGGCGAAATGCTCGAAGTGGACGTGGGCCTGCGGCCAGCCGAGAGCGGCCGCCGTGGCGGTCACCGCCTCGATCAGGCCCGAGGGGCCGCAGACGTAGAGGTGGGTGCCGATCGGCTGGGCCGACAGCAGGGCCGAAAGGTCGAGATCCTCGCCGGCGTCGTCGCGGTAGAGCCGGACGGCGTCGCCGTGGCGGGCGGCGAGGTCGTCCGCATAGGCGGCGAGCGCCTGCGAGCGGACCTTGTAGTGCAGTTCGAAGGGCGCGCCGAGGGCGGCGAGTTGCGCGGTCTGGGCGAGGAAGGGCGTGATGCCGATGCCGCCGGCGATCATCAGGTGCTTGCGGGCCCGGCCGTCGACCGGAAAAAGGTTGACCGGCGCCGACAGCGACATCGCCATGCCCGGCCGCACCGCCTCGTGCAGGAAGCGCGAGCCGCCGCGGCCGGCGTCGTCGCGCCGCACCGAGATGGCGTAGCGGCTGGTGTCGAGCGGCGAGCTCATCAGCGAATAGGGATTGCGGCGGACGACGTCGCCGTCCTTCATCTCGACGACGACGTGGGCGCCGCCGGAGAAGGCCGGCAGCGGGGCACCGTCGGCCGCGACGAATTCGAAGCGCTTGACGAGGGGCGTCACCTCGACGACGTCGGCGACGGTGACGGCGAGGGAACGGGCGGTCGAACTCACCGGAAGACCTCCTCGACGGGGACGATCTCGCTGCGGTCCTCGGCGTTGATGCAGACGCCCTGGAAGGCGGCGAGGCGGCGGGAATAGTGGTCGCGGACGAAGAGCGTCAGGCCGCAGTGGGCGCAGGTCACCGGCTGGGTGGTGACCTCCTCCATGAAGCCCTTGCAGTGGACGCACTGCACCCGGCGGGCGAGGCCGCCGCGATGCTCGGTGGCGACCGCGGAGGGGTCGAGGCCGGCGGCCATCGCCGCGGCGACGACGCGGCCGATCAGCCCCTCGCTGCCCGCGGCGTAGACCTGGAGGCCCATGCCGGCGGCGGCGAGCGCCTCGTCGATCGCGGCGACCAGCGCGTCGGTCGTCGGCAGGACGCGGACCGCCGCGCCGAGGCCGGCGAGCCGGGTCGCCGTCTCGCCGCCCGGCACCGTGCTGACGAGCAGGATCTCGGAGGCGGCGAAAAAGCCGACTGGGGCCGCCGCCGCCATGTCGAGGATCGCCCCCGCGCCGGCCTCGTCGGCGGCGAAGAGATGGGCCCGCCCGGGCCGGGGCGAGAGCGTGCCGTAGGTCGGCCTCGAGTGAATGGTCGGTTCGATCATGCTCGGCAACTCGTCTCGATTGTCGCTCGGCGTCGGCGGGTCGGTCCGGGGCGGCGTCGAGAGCCCGCCCTCTCGCCCCCCCCCCGGAACTCAGCCGCGGCGCCCGCCGCGACCATCCCCTTCTCCCCTTGCGGGAGAAGGTGCCCCGGAGGGGCGGATGAGGGGGGGGGGCCGCCGGACGGCGCCCTCTCAGCCCTTGGCGGTGCGCTTCAGCTTCTTCGGGTCGTCGAAAGGCAAGGAATGGGCCACGGCGCCGGCGCCGCCGATCTCGAGGCGGGTGCCGTCGACCGCCTGGGGCACGCCGAGCCGGGCGATCGCCATCGCCTTGTCGGTCAGCGGCGAATACATCGCGCAGGTGACGACGCCGACGGTCTCGCCGCCGGCGAGGATCGGCGTGCCCTCCTTCGGCGGCTCCTTGCCGTCCATCAGCACGCCGTAGATCCTGAAACGCTCCTTGCCCTTGAGGCGGTAATGCTCCTCGGCGCCGCGAAAGCCGGTCTTGCCGGGGCTGACGGTGAAGTCGAGGCCGAGTTCCCACAGCGTGTCGCCGGGACCTTCGGTCTCGAAGGGATACATCTGCGAATTGTCGTAGGGGTAGAACAGCAGGTAGCTCTCGACCCGCAACATGTCGAGCGTGGTGAAGCGGCAGGGGATTATGCCCATCGGCGCCCCCTCCTCGACGATCCGGTCCCAGATCGCGCCGGCGTCCTGGCCGCGGCAGAAGATCTCGTAGCCGCGCTCGCCGGTGTAGCCGGTGCGCGAGATCATCACCGGGAAGCCGAACAGCCGGGTCTGCATGTGATGGAAATAGGGCAGGTCGCGGATGCCCGGCACGTGCGGGGCGAGGAAATCGACCGCCAGCGGCCCCTGCAGCGACAGATCGTGCAGGTTGTCGTCGAAACGGATCGAGACGTCGCGGCCGAGCGCGGCGCGGGTCAGCTCCTCGTGGCCGGTGCCCGAGCCGTGGACGACCATCCAGGCGTTGGGGCCGGTGCGGTAGAGGATGCAGTCCTCGGTGAACTTGCCGGCGTCGTTGAGCATGCAGGCATAGGCCGACTTGCCCGGATAGATCTTCTCCACGTCCCGGGTCGTGGCGACGTCGAGCACCTGCGAGGCGTGGGCGCCGGTGACGTGGACCTTCTTGAGGCCCGAGACGTCCATGATGCCGGCCTTGGTGCGGATCGCCAGATACTCCTCGTTGGCGTCCTTGTCGTAGGACCAGGCGGTCCCCATCCCGTTCCAGTCCTCGAGCCTGGACCCGAGCGCGCGGTGGCGGTCGGCCAGCGTCGAAAAGCGCCAGATCGACGTCATGAACCCTCTCCAATCGTTCCCCGGCGGACTTTTTGCCCGCTCCTTCGGCATGGCGCCACTTTGATCAAACTCTCTTCGCATTGCAATACTCCCATTAAATTTTTTTTCCTTGTACGGGAGAATCCGCAGGGTGCGGAGCAATCCGCGCTGCCCGCACCGCAACGAAAAAACGGCCGCGACGCGGGGCGTCACGGCCGTTCGATGGGATGTCGAGGGAGAGGGGGTCTTGTCCAGGCTCGCGGAACCGGTCCGCGCCCCGGCGCCTGCTCAGCGGGCGGCGCGTACGCCCCGGGCGAGTTCGCCGACCAGCGCCGTCACGGCGCCGACGGTCGCTCCGGTCGCCCGGCCGTCGCCGTCGAGGGAATCGCGCACCGCGTTGACGAGGGCGGAGCCGACGACGACGCCGTCGGCGTCGCGGCCGAGTTCGGCGGCCTGGGCGCCGGTCTTGACGCCGAAGCCGACCATCACCGGCAGGTCGGTGTGGCGCTTGATGCGCTCGACCGCGACCGCGACCCGCGAGGCGTCGGGCGCCGCGGTGCCGGTGATGCCGGTGATCGAGACGTAGTAGACGAAGCCGGAGGTGTTGGCGAGCACGGCCGGCAGGCGCTCCTCGTCGGTGGTCGGCGTCGCGAGGCGGATGAAGCTGACGCCGGCCTTCAGCGCCGGAATGCAGAGTTCGTCGTCCTCTTCGGGCGGCAGGTCGACGACGATGAGGCCGTCGACGCCGGCGGCCTTGGCGTCGGCGAGGAAGCGGTCGACGCCGTAGATGTAGATCGGATTGTAGTAGCCCATCAGCACGATCGGCGTTTCGTCGTCGCCAGCCCGGAAGGCGCGGACCATTTCCAGCGTCTTGACCATGGTCTGGCCGCCGTGCAGCGCGCGCAGGGTCGCCGCCTGGATCGGCGGGCCTTCGGCCATCGGGTCGGAGAAAGGCATGCCGAACTCGACGATGTCGGCTCCGGCGCCCGGCAGCGCCTTCAGGATGGCGAGCGAGGTGTCGTAGTCGGGATCGCCCGCCGTCACGAAGGTCACGAGGGCGGGGCGGCCCTCGCCGCGGACGCGGGCCACGGCCGCGTCGATCCGGGTCTTGGTCATCGTCGCTCTTTCGCAGGCGGCCGGATCGAGGCCGGGGTCGCCGGTTGGTATTCGAGATGGCACGGATTTAGGCCATATCGAGGGGAATTGGAACCGGGGTGTGGGGCAGTCGGGCTTCGGCAGTCGGGGTTCGGCAGTCGGCGGCCGTGGGCCACCACCGAGACTCCATCGCCTGCCACAAACAATCCCTTCGCGTTCACCTTCGGCCTCCGATTGCCGACCGCCGAAGCCCGACCGCCGACTGCCGACTGCCGACTGCTGACTGCGGACGCCAGACCATAAGGGAAACTTCGTATTTGACCTTGCGGCATATGTGTTTATTTCTAAGGCAATTGCCCTTGCCTTGAGCACCATCGTCCCGCTTAATCGTCGTGCAATTGACGAATTTCCGGTCGATCATCGGGATTGCCATGCGTCATCACCTCAAGAGCTTCTTCGTCCGGCACGAGCCGATCGCCGGCCAGCCGTTCTCGCACCTGAAGTCGGGTCTCGGCGGGCTCGTCGGCATCGCCGCCTCCGGCCTGCTCGCCACCTCCACCGGTCAGCCCTTCCTGATCGCCCCCTTCGGCGCCTCGGCGGTGCTGCTGTTCGGGCAGCCGGCGAGCCCGCTGGCCCAGCCGGCCAACGCGCTCGGCGGCTACGCGGTGGCGACAGTGGTGACGCTGGCGATCCTGCTGCTGATGCCGGCCGGCTGGCCGGCGGCGGCCACCGGCGTCGGCATCGCCATCGCACTGATGGCGATGCTGCGGGTCACCCATCCGCCGGCGGGGGCGATCCCGATCCTCGCCGCGACCTCCGACATCCACGGCCTCACCCTGGTGCTGGTGGTGGCCGGCGGCAGCGCGCTGCTCGTCGCCCTCGCCGCCCTGCACCACTGGCTGCCGCCGCGCACGGTCTATCCCAAGCGGCCCGACGCCGGCTGAGGGTCGCAGCGCCCCGCCCTGCCGGTGCCGCCCTTCGCGGGGAGCCCGGTGGACGGGCGAGGGCCTTCCGTGCGAGAAGTGCCGCCGGAACCGGCGCCGGCGGGCGGCGCCCGCAAGGGACGGCCATGGACATCAAGATCTGCGGGCTGACGAGCCGCGAGGGCATCGACTGGGCGATCGCGGCCGGTGCCGACATGATCGGCCTCGTCTCCTTCGCCAGGAGCCCGCGCCACGTCGATCTCGATCGGATGGCCGATCTCGCCGACCACGCCCGCGGCCGGGCGCGCGTCGTCGTTCTCACGGTCGACGCCGCCGACGACGATCTCGCCGCCATCGCCGCCCGGGTCCGCCCCGACAGTCTCCAACTCCACGGCCACGAGACGATCGCGCGCGCCGCCGCGGTGCGGGACGCGACGGGCATCGCCGTGATGAAGGCGCTCGGCGTCGGCTCGGCGGGCGACGTCGCCGCCCTCGGCCCGTGGTTCGAGGCGGGAATCCCGGTGCTGCTCGACGCCAAGCCGCCGAAGGACGCGACCCGTCCCGGCGGGCTCGGCCGTCCGTTCGACTGGACGCTGCTCGCCGGCCTTGACCCGGCCGCGCGCTTCATGCTTTCCGGTGGGCTCGATCCGGCGAACGTCGGCGAAGCGGTGCGGACGCTGCGCCCGGCCGGCGTCGACGTCTCCTCCGGCGTCGAGGCGGCGCCGGGCGTCAAGGACGAGGCTCTGATCCGGACCTTCGTCGCCGCGGCGCGGGCTGCGGAGCGGAGCGGAGCGGGGAGCCGGACGGGACGCGGGACGGGATGCGCGCGGCGACGGCCGCCGCCAATGGAAGGACGTGACGACGTGAAGCCCAATTCCTACCGCACCGGACCGGACGAGCGCGGCCATTTCGGCACCTTCGGCGGGCGCTTCGTCGCCGAGACGCTGATGCCGCTGATCCTCGACCTCGAAAAGGCCTACGAGGAGGCGAAGGCCGACCCGGCCTTCCACGAGGAGATCCGCCAGCTCCACACCCACTACGTCGGCCGGCCGAGCCCGATGTATTTCGCGCAGCGGCTGACCGAGCACCTCGGCGGCGCCAAGATCTATTTCAAGCGCGACGAGCTCAACCACACCGGCAGCCACAAGATCAACAACTGCCTCGGCCAGATCCTGCTGGCCAAGCGCATGGGCAAGACGCGGATCATCGCCGAGACCGGCGCCGGCCAGCACGGCGTCGCCTCGGCCACGGTCTGCGCCCGCTTCGGCTTCCCCTGCGAAGTCTACATGGGCGCCACCGACGTCACCCGTCAGGCGCCCAACGTCTTCCGCATGAAGCTGCTCGGCGCCAAGGTCCATCCGGTCACCGCCGGCAACGGCACGCTGAAAGACGCCATGAACGAGGCGCTGCGCGACTGGGTCACCAACGTCGAGGACACCTACTACCTGATCGGCACCGCCGCCGGCCCGCATCCCTATCCGGCGATGGTGCGCGACTTCCAGTCGATCATCGGCACCGAGGCCCGCGCCCAGATCCAGGAGATGGAGGGCCGGCTGCCGGACGCCCTCGTCGCCTGCGTCGGCGGCGGCTCCAATGCCATCGGCCTGTTCCACCCCTTCCTCGACGACGAGGACGTGGCGATCTACGGCGTCGAGGCCGGCGGCCACGGGCTCGACGTCTACAACGGCCACGCCGCCTCGCTGACCGGCGGCAAGCCGGGCGTGCTGCACGGCAACCGCACCTATCTCTTGCAGGACGACGACGGCCAGATCCTCGAGGGCCACTCGATCTCGGCCGGCCTCGACTATCCGGGCATCGGCCCGGAGCATTCCTGGCTGAAGGATTCGGGCCGCGTCACCTACGTGCCGGCGACCGACGCCGAGGCGATGGAGGCGTTCCAGTTGCTGACCCGGCTCGAGGGCATCATTCCGGCGCTGGAGCCGGCTCACGCCCTCGCCCACGTCATCCGCCTCGCCCCGACGATGGGCAAGGACCAGATCATCGTCATGAACCTCTGCGGCCGCGGCGACAAGGACGTCTTCACCGTCGGCAAGCTGCTCGGCTTCGACATGTGATCCCGGTCTCCTGACGGCCCGGCCCACCGGGACGTCACGTGCTGGACAGGAGAAAGGCGCCGTAGTGCCCAACATCACCGTGCAGATGTTCCCCGGCCGCCCGCCGGAAAAGCGGCGCGAACTCGTCGAGGAACTGACGAAGACCACCTGCGCCGTGCTCGGCTGCTCGCCGGGCGCGGTCCAGGTCATCCTCGTGGATGTCGATCCGTCGAACTGGGCGGTGGGCGGCGAACTGTTCGCCGACCGGATGGGAAAGCCGGCGGAGAGCTGAGCGGTCGGGGCGTCGATCGCGGGGCGGATGCGCGCCCGTATGGGCGGAGATCGGCAGTGGTTTCGTTCGCGGCGAGGCCGCACCCCCTCATCCGGCCCTTCGGGCCACCTTCTCCCCGTGGGGGAGAAGGGTAACGCGCGGTGAGGTCGTCGCGGGAAGACCGCGGTGTGCCGGCTCGGGGCCGCAGGTGTCACCAGCGCGGGCACGGGTAAACGACGGCGTGCCCTGACCGCGCCGTCACCCTTCACCGACACCTGCCCAGGATCACCCTTCTCCCCGCCGGGGAGAAGGTGGCCCGAAGGGCCGGATGAGGGGGACGGCCCCTCACCGAACGTCGACGTCGGCGATGGTCACGCTCGCGCCGGGCCTCACCCCGGCGAAAGCGATCCTCAGAGCGCCTTCATCTTGTAGCGGTCGTACTGGCCGTGGACCGAATAGCGATAGAGATAGGTCGGCAGGATGGCGTCGAGGGTGCGCGGGGCGATGCCGAGGCCTTCCAGCGTCCGTCCGTCGGCGACGGCGGCGTCGGAGACGACGTTGTCGGACTTCAGCAGCTCGATCTGGTCGCGGGTGATCGGCGCGCCGGGGGCCCAGTCGGTGAATTTCGCCATCAGTTCCATGGCGCCGAAGGGGATCGGCAGCAGCAGCCGGCGGCGGCCGGTCAACTCGCAGACCGTTTCGAGGCAGTCGCGGAAGGACAGCGTCTCCGGGCCGCCCAGTTCGTAGGTCGCACCGGGCGTGCCGGCGCCCTCGACGAGGCGGGCGATCGCCTCGCCGACGTCGGCGGCGTAGACCGGCTGGAACAGGGTCGCACCGCCGCCGATCAGCGGCAGCACCGGCGAGATCCGCGCCATCGAGGCGAACTTGTTGAAGAAATCGTCCTCCGGGCCGAAGACGATCGAGGGACGCACGATCACCGCGTCCGGGATCGTCTCGAGCGCGGCGATCTCGCCGGCGGCCTTGGTGCGGGCGTAGGCCGAGGCCGAGCCGCTGTCGGCGCCGATCGCCGACATCTGCACGAGGCGGCCGACGCCGGCAGCACGGGCGGCTTCCGCCACCGCGCGGGCGCCGAAAGCCTGCACCGCGTCGAAGGTCTGACGGCCGGAGGGGACGAGGATGCCGACGAGGTTGACCACCGCGTCGGCGCCGGCGACCGCTGCGTCGACCGAGGCCCGATAGCGCAGGTTGGCCTGGATCGGGCGGATCTGGCCGACGGTGCCGAGCGGCTGCAGGTGGACGGCGAGGTCCGGCCGGCGCACCGCGACCCGCACGCGCCAGCCGCGCTGGGCGAGGGCCCGCACGACGTAGCGTCCGACGAAGCCGGAGCCGCCGAAAACGGTGACGAGAGGGGCGGTGCCGCGCGTCTCTACCATGGACCTCACCTCGTATCTGTTCCAGGAAACCGGGTGATCCGGTATTAGCCAAGCCGGTCCGGGCTGTACAGCGGGGATTTCCACGCAGGGCGGCGAAGCCGCTTCGCCCGGGGAGCGACGAGCCGGCGACGGCGGCGCAGGCGGATCCGGGCGGTCGGAACAGGACGCGGCCGATCGGGACGACCGAAGGGGACGGGTCCGCTCGCGGGGTCGCCCCGAGCGGACGAAAGGGCGGGACGGGCGATGCGCATCCTCATTCTCGGCGGCACCAGCGAGGCGTCCGCGCTCTGCCGCCGGCTGGCCGCCGTGCCAGGGCTCGACGCCCGCGTCAGCCT